>VXPF01000159.1 GCA_009839725.1 Dehalococcoidia bacterium
CCACCGCGGCGCGCCCCCCCCGCCCCCGCCCACCCCCCCCGACCGCGGGGCGGCGTCCCCGTCCCGCCAGCACGCTCGCGCGGCCCCCCCCGGCGAGGGGGTCGGAGGGGCTGAGGGGCGCTTCGGCGAGGACCACCAGGGGCAGGGCGGGGAAGCGGTCGCGAAGCCAGCGCAGGTTCTCCCACTCGGTGACGCCGGCATCCGCGGGGAAGCCGCTCACGACGATCATCTCGACGGGCAGGCCGCGGCGCTCGGCGGCCTCCAGGGTGAGGGAGGTGTGGTTAAGGGTGCCGAGCGAGGGTCGCACCACGACGACGAGTGAGGCATCGAGGGCGGCGGCGAAGCCGGCCATGTCGTGCTCGGCGGTGATGGAGACGAGGAGGCCTCCCGCGCCCTCTACTAGCGTTATGTCGCTTTCTCTTGCGAGAGCGCGGCACTCCATGAGGGCGGCGGCGACATCGATGGGCGTTCCGGCGCGCTCGGCGGCGATGGATGGGGCGAGGGGCTCGGGGAGGGAGACGAGGGTGCGGATCTCGACCTCCTCGTCCCCGAGCGCGGCGCGATAGAAGGCCTCGTCGCCATCGGCGACGGGGTCGGTGGCGCCCGTCTGGAACGGCTTCACGAGGGCGACGCGCCGGCGGGGGGCGAGGGCGGCGGCAAGCCAGGCGGCGACGACCGTCTTGCCCACGCCCGTGTCGGTGCCGGTGACGAAGACGACGCGGTTGCTCACGCGGGCGGGGGTACGGCGGCGAGCACACGATCGACGTCGTCGGGGGTGTGGGTGGCGATGAGGTTGAAGCGAATGCGGGCCGTCCCTTCGGGGACGGTGGGCGGGCGGATGGCGCGGGAGAGGATGCCTGCGTCCCGCAGGCGCCGCTCAAGGGCGAGGGCGGCGCCGGCGGAGCCGAGGAGGAGGGGCACGATGGCGGTCTCGGAGTCGGAGGGCGGGTAACCAGCCGCCAGCAGGCCGTCACGCAGGCGGGTGGCGAGGGCGTCGAGCCGGACGCGGCGCTCGGGTTCGGCCGCGACGATGTCGAGGGCGGCGAGGGCGGCGCCGACGCTGGCGGGAGGGAGGGCGGTGTTGAAGATGAAGGGCCGGGAGCGGTTCACGAGGTAGTCGATGACGGTTGCGTCGGCAGCAACGAAGCCGCCCGCCGAGGCGAGCGCCTTCGAGAGGGTCCCCACGAGGATGATGCCCTCGCTGTCGAGGCCGAGGGCGGCGAGGGCGCCCTCCCCGTTCGGGCCGAGCACCCCGGTGGCGTGCGCCTCGTCGAGGACGAGGACGGCATCGTGGGCGCGGGCGAGCTCGACGAGGGCGGGCAGGGGGGCGATGTCGCCATCCATGCTGAACACGGTCTCGCTGACGATGAGGCGGCGGCGAGCGGGGGTGGAGGCGAGCAGCTCGGCGAGGTGGCCGGCATCGCAGTGACGGTAGATGGTCGTGCCGGCGCCGGAGAGGCGGCAGCCGTCGATGATGGAGGCATGGTTGAGAGCATCGCTGAAGATGGCGTCGCCGGGGCGGGCGAGGGCCGTGAGGACGCCGAGATTGGCGAGGTAGCCGGAGGAGTAGAGGAGGGCGGCTTCCTGGTTCTTGAGGGCAGCGAGGCGAGTCTCCAGCTCTTCGTGAAGGGGGGTGGAGCCGCAGAGGAGGCGGGAGGCACTGACGCTGGCGCCGTAGGCGCGAGCGGCCGCGGCGGAGGCTTCGACGACGCGGGGGTCGGCGGCGAGGCCGAGGTAGTTGTTGGAGGTGAGGTTGAGGAGCTCGCGACCGTCGATGCTGAGGGTCTCGCCCTGGCCGTCGCGGGGGGTGAGGACGGTGCGCCGGAGGCACTGGCGGTCGAGGTCGGCGAGCTCGTCGCGCAGCTCGCCGAGCCAGCCGCTAGTCGCGGGGGACTCGGTCGAGGCCATAGGCGACCGCCTCACAGATCTGCGCGAGCTCGTCCTCCTCGATGGAGAGGGGAGGCATGAGGACGATAACGTCACCCAGGGGACGGATGAAGACCCCGCGATCGCGGGCGGCGAGACAGACGCGCCAGCCCGCCTCGCGGTCCGGGGGGAGGGGCTCACGGGTATCGCGGTCAGCGACGAGCTCGATACCGGTCATGAGGCCCTGCTGGCGCACCTCGCCGACGAGGGGGTGGTCGGCGATGCGCTCGGCGAGGAGGGTGGCGAGCAGGGCAGCGCGTTCGCGGGTGCGGGCGTGCAGGTCGTCCGCTTCGAACAGGTCGAGGCTGGCGAGGGCCGCGGCGCAGCAGATGGGGTTGCCGGCGTAGGTATGGCCGTGGAAGAGCTTGCGGCCCTCCTCGCCGTGGAAGGCCCGGTAAACCTCCTCGGTGGTGACAGTGGCGGAGAGGGGCAGGTAGCCGCCGGTGATGCCCTTCCCGAGGACGGTGAGGTCGGGCGTGACGCCTTCGAGGTCGCAGGCGAACATGGCGCCGGTCTTGCCGAAGCCGGTGGCGACCTCGTCGGCAATGAGGAGGGTGTCGAACTCGTCGCAGAGGGCGCGGACCGCGGCGATGTGGCCCTCGGGCGCGACAATCATGCCGCCGGCACCCTGTACGCGGGGCTCGATGATGACGGCCGCGACCTCGCCGGCATGGGTGGTGAGGAGGTCGCGGAGGGAGGCGGGGGAGGCACTGGAGAATCGCAGCGGCTCGAAGAGCAGGGGTTCGTAGACGTCGCGGAAGGGGCCTTCCCCACCCACGCTGACGGCTCCGAGGGTATCGCCGTGGTAGGCCATCTCGAGGGCGGCGATGCGGTTGCGCTCGGGGCGGCCGCGATTCGCCTGGTACTGGACGGCCATCTTGAGGGCGACCTCGACGGCGGAGGCGCCGTTCTCGCTGAAGAAGACGCGCGAGCGGCCGGGGAGGTGGGGCAGGAGGCGGCGGCCGAGCTCGATGGCGGGCTCGTGGGTGATGCCGAGGAGGGTGCTGTGCTGGAGCTTCGCCGCCTGCTCCTGGATGGCGCCGACGATGTGGGGGTGGCTGTGGCCGTGGACGTTGGCCCAGAGGGAGGCGACGCCATCGACGTACTCGTTGCCGGCGGTGTCGATGAGGCGGTTGCCCTCCGCGCGCGCGACGACGAGGCGGGGCTCGCGTTCGAAGCGGGCCATCTGGGTAAAGGGGTGCCAGAGGGGGTAGTCGCCGGGCGACTGGTCGGCGGGCATCGGCGGATCGTACCGCGACTGCCGTGTGGCGCGAGGGCGGGGTATGCTTCGAGCCCATGGAGAAGACCTTCGAGGCACGGCTGGAGGGGCTGGTCGAGGCGAGCCTGGACGGGCGCGATCCCGGGCGCGAGGAGCTGGCCTGGCTGCTGCAGGCGCCGGACGAGCGGACGCTCGAGATCGTATCGGCGGTGAGCCGGGTACGCCTGGCGGCGTTCGGGCGGCGGGTGAAGCTGAACCTGCTGCTGAACATCAAGAGCGGGCTCTGCCCCGAGGACTGCCACTACTGCTCGCAGGCGCGCGACTCGCAGGCGCCGATCGCCTCGTACCCGATGGTGGGGGAGGAGACGTTCTGCTCGGCGGCGGAGCGGGCGCGGGAGCTGGGGGCGACGCGGCTCTGCCTGGTGGCGAGCGGGCGGGGTCCGACGGAGCGCGAGATCGACCAGGTG
Source organism: Dehalococcoidia bacterium (assembly GCA_009839725.1). GTDB lineage: Bacteria > Chloroflexota > Dehalococcoidia > Tepidiformales > Tepidiformaceae > UBA2991. The sequence goes on from VXPF01000159.1 coordinate 3,613, forward strand.
GCGCGAGGGGTGGAGGCGGTGAAGGCAGCCGACGGCGCGATGGAGATCTGCGCGTGCCTGGGGCTGCTCAGCGAGGGGCAGGCGGAGCGGCTGGGGTCGGCGGGGGTGTACGCCTACAACCACAACCTGAACACGAGCGAGAGCTTTTACGAGGCGATCTGCGACACGCATACGTTCGCGGACCGGCAGGAGACGGTGGGCCGGGCGAAGGAAGGCGGGCTCTCGCCCTGCTCGGGGGCGCTCTTCGGCATGGGCGAGAGCGACGGGGACGTGCTCGACGCGGGCTACGCGCTGCGCGAGCTCGACCCGGACTCGGTGCCGATCAACTTCCTCATCCCGATCGATGGCACGCCGCTGGCGGGAGTGAACCAGCTCACGCCGCAGCGTTGCCTGCGCATCCTGGCGGTGTTCCGGCTGCTGTTCCCGCGATCGGAGGTGCGGATCGCGGGCGGCCGCGAGGTGCACCTCCGATCGCTGCAGCCGCTGGGGCTCTACCTGGCCAACTCGATCTTCATCGGGGACTACCTGACGACGAAGGGGCAGGCGGCGGAGGCGGACCTCGCGATGATCGCGGACGCCGGGTTCGAGGTCGAGGGCGGCGGGCCTCCGGGGGAGCGGGAGCTGGAGCCAATCGCGCTCAAGCAGGGCGTGCTGGACTGAGATCGCCCGCCACCTTTATTCGGCGGGCCGAGAGGAGCACTACATGAAGGTCGCCGGATTCGAAACGCAGGTAGTCGAGCTTCCCACGGAGCGGGTGACGCTGGGGGAGGTGCCGGGACAGGTGACGCCCTGGTACACGACGCTGCGGCTGCGCACGGACGACGGGCTGGAGGGGATCGCGTACGCGGCGTACGTCTCGCGGGCGGTGGCGCCGGCGCTGAAGGCGACCCTCGACGGGCTCTGCGAGCAGGTGGTGGGACGGGATCCGTTCGAGACGGACGCGATCGGACGGGACCTGCGCATGCGGAACGGGGGGACAGCGCCGGCGGGGCTGGTGACGCGGGCGAGCTCGGCGATCGACGTGGCGCTCTGGGACATCAAGGGGAAGGCGGTCGGGATGCCCTGCTGGAAGCTGCTGGGCGGGAGCGAGGGTCGGGCGCGGACGTACGGGAGCGGCCACCTGTGGCGGCACTACAACCTGGAGGAGCTGCAGCAGTGGGGCCCGACGCTGGTGGAGCAGGGGTTCCGGGCGATGAAGCTGCGCTGCGGCGCGGAATCCTCGGCGGCGGCCGAGGTGGAGCGGATGCGGGTGCTGCGGGAGGCGGTGGGGGAGGACGTCGACATCATGATCGACATCAACCAGGGCTGGACCGTCCACCAGGCGACGACGATCGGGCGGCAGCTGAGCGAGCACCGACTCTACTGGCTGGAGGACCCGACGCAGCACCAGGACTACGCGGGGATGGCGCGCATCGCGGCGGCGCTGGACACGCCCCTGTGCTCGGGCGAGTACCACTACGGGCTCGTCCCGTTCCGGCACATGGTGGAGGCGCGGTCGATCGACATCATGATGGTCGACCTGTTCCGGGTGGGGGGCTTCACGGAGTACGTGAAGGCGGCGCACCTGGCGGAGGCGTTCAACCTGCCGGTCGTGACGCACCTGGCGACGGAGCTGTTCGCGCACGTGGCGGCGGGGACGAACACGCTGCTGCTGGAGCACGTTCCGTGGGCGTTCCCGCTCTTCGAAGAGGTCCCGCAGGTGGAGGACGGGATGGTAGTCCTGGGCGACGAGCCGGGCCTGGGCCTTCGTTTCGACGAGGCCTACCTGCAAGCGAACGCGGTGGACGCGTAAGGATCGCGACGTGGAAGGGAGCAACGTGGAACGAGCCTGGATGCTCTTCGACGGCGACTGCGGGTTCTGCACGAAGGTTGCGAACTGGGTCATGTCGCGTGATCGCAACGAGCGCCTGCGCGTCGTGCCCTACCAGACCGCGCCCAGTCCGCCCATGACGCCGGATCTGCAGGAGGCCTGCGCCGAGGCCCTGCACGTCATCACGCCGCAGGGGCGGACGCTACGGGGCGGGGACGCCACCATCTACACGCTAGGGGCGCTCGGGTGGCGAGTCCCCGCACGGCTCCTCTGGCTGCGGCCGCTTCGCGACCTCGTCGGGTTCGGGTACGGGATCGTGGCAAGGAGGACGCGTTCGCAGACGTGCGACCTCTAGCGGCCCCGCGCTCCGAACAAATGTCCTTAGAATGGACCAAGGAGTGAAGGGCGCGTGACGACGCCGATCCGCCGGCAGTACCTGGACCTGAAGAAGCGGCATCCCGGCGCGATCCTCTTCTTCCGGCTGGGCGACTTTTACGAGACGTTCGACGAGGACGCGGAGTTGGTCGCGCGCGAGCTCGACATCGTGCTGACCTCGAAGCCGATGGGGAAGGGCATCCGCGTGCCGCTGGCGGGGGTCCCCTGGCACAGCATCGACGGGCACGTGGCGAAGCTGGTGAAGCGCGGGCACCGGGTGGCGATCTGCGAGCAGATGGCGGACCCCGCGAGCGTGAAAGGCCTCGTGCCGCGCGAGGTAGTGCGCACGGTGACGGCGGGCACAGTCACGAGCGAGGCGGCGCTCTCGGCGGAGACACCGAACGAGCTGGCGGCGCTGGTCGAGCGGGGCGGGGAGCGGGCGCTGGCGCTGGCCGACGTGACGACGGGCGAGGTACGGGTGGCCTCGGGGCTGGGGGCGGTGGCGGAGCTGGCGCGGGCGGCGCCGGCGGAGCTGCTGGTGGAGGAGGCGGGGACCGGGC
>VXPF01000004.1 GCA_009839725.1 Dehalococcoidia bacterium
ACCCCCCCATACCCCCATTCCTCTCCGGCTCGGGGGCCCGTCTTTGTTTATAAGCCACCGGGCGGGGGCATCGCGTGCTCTGGGGGAGCGAGGGCCGCAGCGAAGCAACGCGCGAGCGCGCGGAGGCAGCCGGGCTGGAAGACGCAGACACCATCGACCGGCTGGCCAAGACGTGCGGGACACTGGTCAGCGTGTGCCCGCCGGACGCCGCGCTCGCGCAGGCGGAACGGGTGGCGGAGACGGGATTCGCGGGCGTGTACGTGGACGCGAACGCGGTGTCGCCGGCGCGGGGACGCGCGATCGGCGAGGCGGTATTGGCGGGAGGGGCCCTCGCGTTCGTCGACGGGGGCATCATCGGGCCGCCGGCGTGGAAGCCGGGAGTCGCACGGCTGTACCTGTCGGGGGGCGAGGCGGGGGCGGTGGCGGCGCTGTTCGAGGGAAGCCCCCTCGAAGCGATCGCGATCGGACCGGAGCCGGGGGCCGCCTCGGCGCTGAAGATGGCGTACGCGGCCTACACGAAGGGCACCTCGGCGCTGCTGGCGGGCATCCTCGCGCTGGCCGAGCGCGAGGGGGTGGCGGAGGCGCTGCGGGGAGAGTGGGCGATCTCGCAGGCAGAGCTGGCGGCGAGCGGGGAGGGGCGAGCGCTGGGGAGCGCGGCCAAGGCGTGGCGCTTCGCGGGGGAGATGGAGGAGATCGCGGACACGTTCGCGGGGGCGGGTCTGCCGGACGGGTTCCACCGGGCGGCGGCGGAGATCTTCCGGCGCTGGACGGAGTTCAAGGACGTGCCGGACCCGCCCGCCCTGGACGAAGCGCTGGCGGCGCTGCTCGGCGAGCGGGCCGGGGTGGCGCGCTAGCCGTGGCGCGCGAGAACGGCGCGAAACCCCGAAAGAAGCAGCCCCGGTCCCGCGTCCCCTCCCTGCGCTGGGAGCGGGAGGCATGGCGCGAGGGAGCGGCGAAGGTCGCGGGGGTGGACGAGGTGGGCGTGGGGCCGCTGGCGGGTCCCGTGACCGCGGCGGCGGTGCTGATCGAGGAGGGGGACAAGCGGGCGTGGTTCCGCCGGGTGCGGGACTCCAAGGTGCTCACGGCTGCGGCGCGCGAAGAGCTGGCTGCGGAGATCGAGGCGTCGATCCCGTTCGGAATCGGGTGGGCGACGAGTGCGGAGGTGGACCGCAAGGGCATCGTCCAGGCGCGGAAGCTCTCGGTCCTGCGCGCGATCGAGGCGCTGCCGTGCGAGCCCGACCTCGTCATCTCGGATGCGCTGCCTCTGCCCCTTCCACGGGTGCGGGTGGAGCCGAAGGCGGACGCCCGCAGCGTCTCGGTGGCGGCGGCCTCGATCGTGGCGAAGGTGGCGCGCGACCGCTGGATGTGGGATCTGTGCGAGCGCTTCCCCGGGTACGGGTTCTGCCAGAACAAGGGGTACTACACGCCGGAGCACCGGGCCGCGATCGAGCGGCGGGGGCCCTGCGAGGCGCACCGGGTAAGCTGGGCGCCGTTCGCGCAGGGCAGGCTCGCGCTGTGAACCGGCGCAAGGAGCTGGGGGCGTTCGGGGAGCGGGTGGCGGCACACCGGCTGGAGGCGGCGGGGCTGCAGATCGTCGACCGTAACGCGCGCACGCCGAGTGGCGAGATCGACCTGGTGGCGCGGGACGGCGAGGACGTGGCCTTCGTGGAGGTGCGGACGCGGCGGGCGGAGCGGGGCACAGCGGCGGAGTCGCTGGACACGCGCAAGCTGCAGCGGATGTGGCGCTGCGCGATGGAGTACTGCGAAGAGCAGGGGCTGGACCCCGAGCTCGTACGCATCGACCTGGTGAGCCTCGACATCGGGGCGAGGGACTCGGTGGCGCACATCGAGCACTTCCGCGGGCTCGAGATCCCGGACGAGTAGGGCATCGGGGCGTGCTAGGATCAGCACGTTATGCCGATCTACGAGTTCCGCTGCGACGACTGCGAGCGCATCACGAACTACTTCTCGCGGAAGCCGGACCCGAAGGCGACGGCCGTCTGCGAGCACTGCGGGAGCGAATCGACCCACCGGCTCGTCTCGAGCTTCGCGCGCACGTACTCGCGAGAGGACGTGCTGGAGCGATACGGCGACCCGGCGACCGACGACAAGGCCGACATCAAGGATCCGCGGCAGATCGGATCGTGGGTGGAGAAGCGGTTCGACGAGTACGGGGTGGAGATGCCGGAGAGCGCGCGGGAGATGATCGACGCGGCCCGGGAGGGCGACCTGCCGGACCCGGTCAAGAACCTGTGAGCGGAGGCGGAGAGTCGCCCCGGCCGGACACCTCCCCGCTAACGGAGATCGGACCACGGATCGTCGAGCACCTGAACGAGAAGCACGCGGCCCGGGAGAAGGCGCTGCGGGCCTCGCGCGCGCTGATCCAGGCGAGCGCGCGCAGCATCCGCGAGGTGCATCGGGGGGAGCTGGGCCAGGCGGAGGCGCGGCTGGACGCGGCCCGGGCGGCAGCGGACGAGGGGTTCGCGGGGCTGGGCGGTCACCCGGACATCGAGCATGCGGGCTTCGTGCACGATGCGGAGAAGGAGTACGCGGAGGCGAGGGCGACGCTGGCGCTGGTCTCGGGGACGGCGCTGCCCTCCCCGGAGGAGCTGGGCGTGAGCGCGGCGGCCTGGCTGAACGGCATCGCGGAGGCGGCGGGGGAGCTGCGGCGGACGGTGCTGGACCGGCTGCGACAGGGCGAGTTCGAGGGGTGCGAGGCGCTGCTCGACGCGATGGACGACATCTACTCGCTGCTCGTGACGATCGACTTCCCGGACGCGATGACGGGCGGGCTGCGGCGGACGACGGACCAGACGCGGGGCATCCTGGAGCGGACGCGGGGCGACCTGACGATGGCGATCGTGCAGCGGCGGGCAACCCCCGACAGCTGAGGGCCTGCGAGGCACGCGAAACACAGGCGTCACATTGAACGCAGGTGGGCGGGACGCTAGAGTGCCTTGCGGCCCATATCCTGCTGCGATTGCCGTCCGTGGGGGCCCCCTCGCGGTGCGCGGCGTCGTGCAGCACCTGCCTCTGGGGGAACCATGGAGATCCTGATCGTCGCCATCATCGCGGGCGTGCTCGCCCTGCTCTTTTCCGCATTCCGCGTGTTCGCGGTGGTGCGGGAAGGCGAAGGGAACGAGACGATGCAGAACATCGCCCGCGCGATTCAGCTCGGCGCGGCCGCCTTCCTGAAGCGGGAGTACGCGGTGCTGGCGATCTTCGTCGCGGCCGTATTCGTGGTGCTGCTGCTGTTCATCGACCTGGACGTGCTGGACAAGGATCCGCTCACGAGCCAGTTCTGGGACTTCGACAAGGACGTGCCGGCGATGTCGCTGTCCTACCTGATCGGCGCCATCCTCTCGGCGAGCGCCGGCTACCTGGGCATGACGATCGCGGTGCGGGCAAACGTGCGCACGGCGGCGAAGGCGCAGGAAGGGCTGAACCCGGCCCTCCGCGTGGCTTTCAACTCGGGCACGGTGATGGGCATGACCGTGGTCGGCCTGGGGATTCTCGGACTGGGCATTCTCTACCTCATCTGGGAGAGCGCGGTCCCGCTCGCGGGATTCGCGTTCGGCGCCTCCTCGATCGCGCTGTTCGCGCGCGTGGGCGGCGGTATCTACACGAAGGCGGCCGATGTGGGCGCCGACCTCGTCGGCAAGGTCGAGGCGGGCATTCCGGAAGACGACCCGCGCAACCCCGCGACCATCGCCGACAACGTGGGCGACAACGTGGGCGACGTGGCCGGCATGGGCGCCGACCTGTTCGAGTCGTACGTGGGCTCGATCGTGGCGACGATGGCGCTGGCAGCCGTGGCCATCGTGGGTGTCGAGTACACCGGGGCCATGGGCCTCTTCGGCGCGGGGGATTACTCCTTCAAGGGCGACGCGGTGATGCTGCCGCTGCTCGTGGCGGGCGTGGGTATCTTCGCCGCCATCCTCTCGACCTTCCTCGTTCGCACGGGCGAGCAGGCGAGCCAGGGAAGGCTTCTTTGGGCACTGCGGGCGGGCGTCTACGGCGCCTCCGGGCTGGTGCTGGCAGGGGCGGCGGTCGCGATCGCGGTCATCGACCTGCCCTGGGACCTCTTCTGGGCGATCCTCGTGGGCCTTGTTGCAGGACAGATCATCGGGACGGTGACGGAGGGCTTCACCTCGTCGGAGGGCTTCGCCATCGGGCCGTTCCGCTACAGCCCAACGGTGAACCTCTCGGCGCAGGCCGAGTCGGGCTCGGGCCCGGTGATCATCGGCGGGATGAGCCTGGGCATGCTCTCGACGGCGATCCCGCTCATCACGATCGTGGTCGCGATCATCCTGGCGAACGAATTCGCGGGGTTCTACGGCATCGCGCTGGCGGCGGTGGGCATGCTCGCGCCGCTGGGCGTGACGCTGGCGACGGACGCCTACGGGCCGGTGGCGGACAACGCCGGCGGCATCGCCGAGCAGGCGGGTCTCGAGCCCGAGGTCCGGGAGCGCACGGATGCGCTGGACCAGCTCGGCAATACGACGGCGGCGACGGGCAAGGGCTTCGCCATCGGCTCGGCGGCGCTGACGGCGCTGGCGCTGCTGGCGACCTACTCGATCACGACCGGCGTGGAGATGTTCAACCTCCTCGACTGGGAGGTGATGGTGGGCATCCTCATCGGCGCGCTGATGCCGTTCGTGTTCTCGGCGCTCTCGATGGGCGCGGTGGGACGTGCGGCGCAGGCGATGGTGGAGGAAGTGCGGCGCCAGTTCCGGGAGAAGCCGGGGATCATGGACGGCACCGAGGAGCCGGACTACGAGCGCGCGGTCAGCATCTCCACCAACGGGGCGCTGCGCGAGATGATCATTCCCGGCCTGCTGGCCGTGGCCGTGCCCATCTTCGTGGGGGCGGTGATCAGCGCGGAATCGCTGGGCGGGCTGCTGATCGGCTCGATCGCGGCGGGCGCGATGCTCGCGATCATGATGGCGAACGCGGGCGGCGCCTGGGACAACGCCAAGAAGTACATCGAAGAGGGGCACTTCGGCGGCAAGGGCTCGGAGGCCCACAAGTCGGCCGTGGTGGGCGACACCGTGGGCGATCCGTTCAAGGACACCTCCGGCCCATCGCTCAACATCCTTCTGAAGCTGATGTCGATCGTGGCGGTGGTGTTCGGGCCGCTGTTCATCTAGCGTAGCCGCCGACCGCGGCCCCACGGGGCGGGGCGGAGAGGAGGCGAGCGGTGATCGTGGCGCAGCTCGCGATTGCGCTCGCAGGAGCGGTCGCGCTCCTCTTCGCGATCTGGTTCGCCCTGGACATTCTTCTACGGACACGCCCCAGCGACGCCGTGGCAGAGGCCGCCGAACGCACACGTGAACGAGCCAGCTCGTTTGTCTGGCGCTTCGTCACGCTGAGCATGACGGCGGCGCTGGCGGCCGGCGCGGGACTGGGAGCGGCGGTGGGGGCGTACCGGGACGGGGTCGAGTCCGGCGCGGTGGCGGGGCTCTCGGTGGTGGTGGGCGCGCTGGCGGCAGCGGTCACGGTGGGCGTGGGGGTGGCGCTGGGGCAGCGCGCCAGCGAGCGCGCGGCAACGGCCGCCGACCGAACGCTGCGCCAGGCGCTGGCGGTCACGCTCTGGTCGGGGGCGGCGCCCGCGCTCCTGGGCGGGGCACTGGCGGTCGCGGGGGTAGCGGGGCTGTACGGGATCGCCACACGGTTCGCGGACGTGCCGGGCGGAGAGGCGGCTTTCCTCGTGCTGGGAGCGGGGGCGGGGGCTGTGCTCACGGCGCTGACCGCAAGACTACTGGCGGCGAGCGACGCCACAGACGGCGACGAGGACGAAGAGGAGAGGCCTGAGGCCGGGGCGTCCGCCGCCGGCGGGGCGGACACGCTCGCGCTGATGGCGGCGGGTGGCGGGGCGGGGCTCGTGCTGGGAGCGCCGATGGCGCAGTTCACCGACGAGCTCGTGTGGGTCCTGGTCCCGCTGGTGGTGATGGCGCTGGGGCTGGGCGCGGCGACGCTCGCGTCGATCACGCTGCCGTTCTGGGCGCGCGCGCTGCGAAACGCGGGGCGGTCGGTGGTGGCGGGCTACTGGATTGCGGCGCCACTCGCGGCCCTGCTTGCGTTCGCGATGCCGCTCGTGCTGCTGGACGAAGGACGCTGGTGGTTCGCGGGGGCGGGGCTCACGGGGG
>VXPF01000012.1 GCA_009839725.1 Dehalococcoidia bacterium
GCCCCGCCCTGGCCCATCCCCAGCTGCCCCCCGTGCGTGTTCAGCGGCCAGTCGCCCCCGAAGCGCAGGTCGTGCTCCTCCACGAACCGCGACCCCTCCCCCTTCGCGCAGAACCCCGAGTCCTCGATCGTCACCAGCACCGTGATCGTGTAGCAGTCGTACATCGAGGCCACGTCGATCGCCTCCCGCCCCACCCCCGCCATGGCGAAGGCGCGGTCCGCCGCCGCCACGATCGGGATCTGCGTGAGCGACGGCGCGTACGTCACCGACTTGTGCGTGATGTGCTCCCCGAAGCCGCTCACCATCACTGGCCGCAGCCCCGTCTGCTGCGCCCGTTCCAGCGTCGTCACCACCACCCCCGCGCCCCCGGAGCACGGCATCACGATCTCCAGCAGGTGCAGCGGGTCGACCACCATCGGCGAGTTCAGCACGTCGTCGATCGTGATCGGCTGGTCGCGAAAGATCGCCTTCGGGTTCTGCAGCGCGTTCTCCCGCCCCTGCACCGCGATCTTCGCCAGCGTGCGCGGCTCCAGGTCGTACTCATGCATGTACCGCTGCGCCACCATCGCGAAGTGCGAGTTCGGGTTGATCAACCCGTAGGGCGCGTCGAACTGCCCGTGCGGCGCCCCCCAGGCGTCCGCCCCCATCATCCAGTTCTGCGCCCGCGGCGACCCTCCCGGCTCCGGCGGCGCCGGCACCGATGGCAGCAGGCAGAGGCAGGCGTCGCACACCCCCGCCTCGATCGCGGCCGCCGCTCGCCACACCATGCCCGTCGCGTTCGCCCCACCCAGATCCACCACCTCCCCGTAGTTCGCCTCGATGCCGAGGTACTCCGCCACCGCCGCCGGCGCGAACATCGGCGCGTCCCCCAGCCGGGTGCAGAGAATCCCGTCGATTTCGCCCAGCTCCATGCCCGCGTCGTCGAGCGCCTCGCGCGCCAGCTTCCCGTACGCCTCCAGCCCGAACATGGGCGTGTCCCAGCGACGCTGGGGCGCCCACTCCGCCGTCCCGCTGATCGCCGCTCGCCGCCCGTTCCGCATGGATGCCTTCATCTCCGTCGCGCCAGCCTACGCCCCGGCCCGACGCAGCGCGCCTGCCGCTTGCGTCCGCCCCAGCCGCTGGCCAAGCTGCGCAACACGCATGCGCATCGCCTCCCTCCTCCCCAGCGCCACCGAGATCGTCTTCGCCGTCGGCGCCGGCGACGAGGTCGTCGGCGTCTCCCACGAGTGCGACTACCCCGAAGCCGCCCGCGGCCTCCCCGTCCTCACCGGCCCCGCCGTCGAGACCCGTGGCCTCCCCCAGGCCGAGATCGACGCCGCCATCAGCAGCCTCCTCGCCTCCGGCGGCTCCACCTACGCCATCGACGTCCCCCGCCTGCGCGAGCTCCGGCCCGACCTCGTCATCACCCAGGCCCTCTGCGACGTCTGTGCAGTCAGCGAGGGCCAGGTCCACCGCGTCGTGCACGAGGAGCAGCTCGGCGCCCGCGTCCTCACCCTCACGCCCCTCGACCTTGAGGGCGTGGCCCGCTCCATCGAGGAAGTCGGCCAGGCCACCGGGCGCCCCGCCGAAAGCGCCCGGCTCGCTGCCGATCTGCGCGAACCCGCCATGGCGGCTGCCGCCTCGCCGAGCCGACCCCGCGTCCTCGCCCTCGAGTGGTTCGCCCCGCCCTTCACCGCCGGACACTGGGTGCCCGAGCAGATCGCCCGCGCTGGCGGCGAGGACGTCCTCGCCTTGCCCGGCCAGAAGTCCGAGCGCGTGACCTGGGACACCGTCGCCGCAAGCGCCCCCGACGTCGCCTTCCTCCTCCCCTGCGGCCTCTCCCTCGACGAGGTTGTGCAGGAAGCCGCTACCCTCGCCGAACGGCCCCAGTGGCGCGCCCTCCCCGCTGTCCGGGACGGCGCCGTCTGGGCCCTGGACGCGAACGCCTGGTTCAGCCGCCCCGGACCCCGCCTCCTCGACGGCATCGAGGCCCTCCGCGCCATCCTCGCCGACCCCACCGGCGACCAGCCCGTCCCCGGCGCCCGCCGCCTCCCCGCGCCCTGAACCTCCGCCTTCCCCGCGCTCGCGTACGATGGATCGCATGCAGTGTCCCCGTGACTCCGCCACCCTCCTGATCGAACATCATCAGGGCATCGAGGTTGACCACTGCCCTGCCTGCAACGGTCGCTGGCTCGACCACCATGAGCTCGACGAGCTCGAGGCCCGCACCGCCCCCGACGAGAACCAGCGCCGCGCCACCATCGAGTACGCGAAGCGCCCCAGCGACCTCAGCTGCCCCGTTTGCAGCAAGCAGATGCGCGCGTTCAACTACCGTGCCTACAACCTCGAGCTCGACACCTGCGAGGACCAGCACGGCTTCTGGGTCGACGCCGGCGAGGAAGGACGCATTCGCGACGTGATGGAGGAGCGCGTTCGCGGTCTCAACCGCTCCGTCTCCGCCGAGGAGGCCTGGGCCAACTTCCTCGAGGGCGCTAGCAACAAGTCCCTCTGGGATCAGATCAGCGGCATCTTCCGTGGAGGCCGCCGCTAGCTGACCACAACAGCGCCTGTGCTACGCTCGCGCCGGCGCCGGGCGAGCCCAGGGCAGGACGAGACCGCTCCGCGGCGCGAAACGCAGTGGGACGAGCAAACGACAACCCATGACGGCTCTCGGTTCAGGTAGAAGGCGCGGCGCCACCCCGGTCTGGTGGGCGCCTGCCACCCGTGTCCGCTCCACCATCGTCGAGTTCATGCGGCTCGAGGCCGCCGGCGGCATCGTCCTCCTCGTGGGCGCCGTCGCCGCCCTCGTCTGGGTCAACGTCCACGGCTCCTCCTACCACGACTTCTGGGACCACCACATCGAGTTCGGCATCCTCCTCTTCGACGAGCTCTTCGCCGTCGATGAAGGCCTGAAGGCCTGGGTCAACGATGGCCTCATGGTCATCTTCTTCTTCGTCGTCGGCATGGAGATCAAGCGCGAACTCGTCGTCGGCGAGTTGCGCGACCCCCGCCGCGCCGCCCTCCCCATCATCGCCGCTGGCGGAGGCATGTTCGTCCCCGCCGGGATCTTCGCCCTCATGAACATGGGCGGCGATGGCATCGACGGCTGGGGCATCCCCGTCGCCACCGACATCGCCTTCGTGGTCGGCGTTCTCGCCCTCTTCGGCCGCCGGCTGCCCGCCGGCCTGCGGGTCTTCCTCCTCACCCTCGCCATCGCCGACGACATCGGCGGCATCGCCATCATCGCTATCTTCTACACGGCCGATCTCTCCCTCCCCCACCTGGGCCTCGCTATCGGTCTCCTCGCCCTCATCATCGCCGGCCAGCGACTCGGTATCCGCCACATCCCCGTCTACGCGGTTATCGGCATCATCCTCTGGTACGCCACCCACGAGTCCGGCATCCACGCCACGATCGCCGGCGTCGCTCTCGGCCTCCTTACGCCCGCCCGCCCCTTCCGTGGCCGCGACGTCATGCACACCCTCGAGCACGCCCTGCTCCCCTACTCCAGCTTCCTCATCGTGCCCCTCTTCGCCCTTGCCAACGCCGGCGTCGAGGTCACCCCCGACGCCCTCGGCGACGCCTTCGGCGGCAGCATCGCCTGGGGCGTTCTCCTCGGGCTTGTCGCAGGGAAGTTCGTCGGCATCAGCGCCACCACCCTGGCCGGCGCGGGCCTCGGCCTGGGACGCCTGCCTGCTGGCGTCAACCTCGGCCACGTCCTCGGCGCCTCCCTCCTCGCCGGGATCGGCTTCACCGTCTCCCTCTTCATCGCCGAGCTCTCCTTCGACGGCGCACCGGCCCTGCTTGACCAGGCCAAGATCGGCGTACTTGCCGGCTCCCTCATCGCGGGGGCGCTTGGCGCCGCCTTCCTGCTCGTCATCTCCCGGGTTACCCCAACCAGCGCCGAGCACGGCTCCATGGAGAGCGTCGCCCATAAGTGAGGCCCCGGCAGAGGGGATGGGGTGATGCACCGCCACTTTCGCTACCGTACGGGAGTGAACTTCCTCAGACCGGCATGTGCAGCCGGGCTCGCGGCCCTGTTCCTGGCCCTCGTCCTGACACCCGGTGCGGAGACCGCGAGCGCGCACCCCTCCCACCCGGCCACGACCGTGCTCCACCCCGGCTTCAACCTGGCCGGCTGGATCGAACCCGAGGCCGGCGTCGCCGAACTCTTCGAGGCGATCCCGGAACTCAAGGCCGTTTACGCCTGGGATGCCCGCGAGCAGCGCTACCGGAGCAGCTCGGCGTCGGGCGCGGGGGACCTGGCGACGCTCACACCCGGCATGGGCCTCTGGCTCGACATCGCCGGCGACGAACCGGTCCCCTGGACCCGCTCCGCCGCTCCCGACCCTGCGACAGGCCTGGTCACGCTGCGGGAGGGCTGGAACCTGGTCGCCTGGTACGGCGGCGAGAACGAGGCCTTCAAGCACGCCTTCGCGACCCTCGACGCGGGATCGCAGGCCGTCCTCGCGTGGGATGCCGAGAGCCAGTGGTTCGCCTCCTACGCTCCCGGCGGCGTTTCCGGCGGGGACCAGGTGGTCCGCGTTGGCGATGCCGTCTGGGTCTCGTCCCCCGGAGAGAGGCGCTGGCTGCAGCCGGGCAGCGTGCTGCCGAACGTCCAGTTCTATGGCAACTTCTCGGCCGAGCGAAAGGCCGAAATCCGCGACGAGGCCCTCTCCGTCGTGACCTGGTTCGCCGAGCGCCACGGCCTCATCGAGCCTGACTTCGTTCTCTTTGTCGGGGCGGACAGGGCCTCCCTTGACCAGGCGCGCAGGGAGATTCTCGGCATCCAGGATCCCTCCGACGTGCAGTGCGGCGAAGCGGTCGACAACGTGGTCTTCGTTGCTGACTGGTGCGCCACGGCCACCCACGATGTCAGCTCCCCCTTGGCCCACGAGTACTTCCACGTCCTCCAGACCCACCTCGTCGCCCTTACGCCTGCGACGGGGACCGTCTATGTCGCCGACTGGCTGCTGGAGGGAACGGCGGAGTATGAGGCTATCGAGTACCAAATTTCGCGTGGCCACATCACCCGCCACGAAGTGGAGCAGAAACTCGACGATGTCCTGAGTCAGGGCGTTCCCGATCTCCAGCAGCTTGAGAGCGACATCCCGGGCTTCGATCGTCGGAGCTACCTGGGAGCGATGGCTGCCGTCCGCCTCGCGGTGAGAGAAGTGGGTGAGGGGGCGATCGTTTCGTTCTTCCAGAGCCTTCCCGAGAGGGAGGGTTGGAGGGCCGCCTTTCAGGAGTCCTTCAACGCTTCAACCTCAGAGTTCTATGCCTCCTTCGCCGAGTACGCTGCGAAATTCGTCCCGGTGGTGAACCGTGTGACGGTTACCGCTGTCCTCCCCGACGGTACGTCCCTCAGGGAGTGGAACGGATCGCCGCTGCGTGTTCATGCACGCAGCGATACGTACTCGGGCGCTGCAACCATGGAAGAAGATGGCGCCGAATTGGAAATCCCGGACGGGACGTACTCCGTATCGGTCAGCGCGGTTTGTCGGGTCAGGGAAGGGCCGTTTTACCGGTCCGCCTACCAGGCCAGGATAGGGAGCTACACCCTCGATGGCTCACCTCGCACGCATGGGGCCGGCGTCGTACTCGTGGTCGCCGGTGAAGATCTCGCAATCACGATCAACCTCGCGGGCTTGCCCAGTGAGCTGAGGCTCAACTGCTACGACGGGCCGCGCTTCAACATCGAAGGCAGGGTCACAAACGCCTCCGGGGAACCCCTGGAAGGCTACGACGTCAATGCCTACGCCCTCACCCACAGGTTTGACCAGGGGGCCATCGATCTGAACTACACCGATCAGGATGGTCGTTTCACGATCGCCGCCCCGGATGGGCACACGTACGCCTTTCAAGTGCAAGACAGTTGCGGGACGTTCATTGGCATCTACCACGAGGATCACGGGCTGATCGAATGGGACGTCAACGGCGGCCTGCGGAACGGAACCCAGATCCCCGTCGATGGCGCGGATGTCACCGGAATCGAGATCGTCATCCCCTCGTCGGTCATCGCCGATCGGTGTTGAAACCCCCCACCCCTTGACCCTGTGTCGTTTACAAATATCCGCCACCAAGAGACGTTGGGGATGGGGGGTTTGCGGGGTGTGGTATATAAAAAAAAGGGGGGGGGGGGGGGGGGG
>VXPF01000128.1 GCA_009839725.1 Dehalococcoidia bacterium
CCCCCGCTTCCCCCGCCCCACCTGGCCCGTCGAGCGCTGGCTCTACCTCCGCCGCAAGCCCATGCCGGGCGCCATCGAGGGGTTCCACGCCGTTGCCGAGCGTTTCGAGTGCGCCGTCGTC
Organism: Dehalococcoidia bacterium; assembly: GCA_009839725.1. Taxonomy (GTDB): domain Bacteria; phylum Chloroflexota; class Dehalococcoidia; order Tepidiformales; family Tepidiformaceae; genus UBA2991. Next base: position 122 of record VXPF01000128.1, read on the forward strand.
TCCGCTCGCGGAGAAGGCGCCCGTCCCCAGACCGAGGACTGGATCGCGCGCACCTTCGGCGTCTCGCCGCCCATCCGCCTGCGCACCTCCTGGCGCGAGCGCTCCTCGGCCTTCAAGGCCCGCGTTATCCCTCCCCTGCAGCCCCTCGCCCACTTCGAGGACGACCCCAACACCGCCCTCCTCCTCGCCCAGCGCATCCCCCACGTCTTCCTCATCGACTGGCCCCGCAATCGCGGCATCGAGAGCGCGAACATCCACCGCATCGAGCGCATCGCCGATGCCCTGCCCATCCTCGAGGCGGTTGCCGGGGATTCTGGCGTGCCGGGGTCCTAACCCCCCGACATCTGCGTCTGGAACGTCCCCAGGTCGAAGTAGTCACGCCAGGACGCGATCTTCCCGTCCCGTAGCTCGAACACGCCCATGACCGGTAGCGCCACCTCATTCCCGCCGGCGTCGAACTTGTCGATGCGCTCCGTCATCACCACGTCGCCTTCCGCGACGATGTTGAGCACGTCCCAGCCCTTGCTGACCATCATCCCCGACATGCCCCCCAGGGCATTGCGGATGTTGTCGCGCCCGGTGATCGGGTCCATGGGGATGTTGTGGTAGAGGGCGTCCTCGGTGAAGTACGAGGCAAGCGTGTCCCCGTCCGGAGCGGGCGCGTCCCACTCCGCGCAAAAGTTCCGCACGATCTCGGCGTTGTCCATGGTGGTTACTCCTCTTCCAGAATGCCGCTCCGCAGCAGCATCAGTGCTGTCGTGATGGCGCGCCGCTTCGTCGCCGCGCGCCCCTGGGCCATGACCATCTTCATCGAGCGCCGGTCGCCGGCAGGCCCGGCAACCGCCACGAAGAACGTGCCCGGCTGCTCGACCGTGGCGTCCCCTTCCAGGGAGGCCGTGATCCCGACTCCGTAGTCGCTCCCGAGCCGCTCTCGCGCGGCGGCGGCCATCGCCTCCGCCGTCTCCGCCGAGACGCCGGCGAACTCCTCCTCCGAACCCGCCGAGACGAGCCCGCCCGCGAACGAGCCGCGGGCCTCGGGAGCGTCGCTGAGGGTGCTCGCGAGCAGGCCCCCGGTCGCCGTCTCCAGCGTCCCCACGGTCTGGCCTCGTTCCCGCAGCGTCCGTGCGATGAACCCCTCGAGCGTGTCCTCGTCGCGACCCCAGATCGCGTTCCCGAAGATCGCGTCCAGCTCGCGCTCGACCGGCTCGATGAGCCGCCGCGCTTCCTCGCGCGTCGCCGCCTTCGCGCCGATGCGCAGGTGCACGCCGTCCGCGCGCGCGTACGTGCCGACGCCGATGCCGGGCATGTCGAACACGGGCCGCGCCATTTCGTCGACCGTCCCCTCGCCGATGCCCGCCGTCTTCAGCGTGCGCGTCACCAGCACGGAGCCGGAGCGCCCCTCGAGCTGGGGCGCGACCTCGTGGATCCACATCCGCTCCATCTCCGGGGGCACGCCCGGCATCGAGACGATCACGCGGCCGTCCCGCTCCGTCCACCATCCCGGCGCCGTCCCGCGGGGGTTGTCGATCACGCGCGCGCTCGGGATGAGCCACGCCTGCTTGATGTTCGTCTCCGGCATCTCGATGCCCCGTCGCGAGAAGAACGACCGCAGCCGCTCCTCCAGCTCGGGCACAACGTGCGGCTCCTCGCCCAGCAGGTTGGCGATCGACTCGCGCGTCAAGTCGTCCTCGGTTGGTCCAAGGCCGCCGGTCGTGATCACGAGGTCGGAGCGCTCCCAGGTGCGCCGCAGCGTTCCCGTCACGCGCTCAAGGTTGTCGCCCACCACGCTCGTGTGGTTCAGGTCGATGCCGAGGGCGGGGAGCTGCTGCGCGATCCAGGCGCTGTTCGTGTCGACGATCTCGCCAAGCAGGATCTCGGTGCCGATCGCGACAATCTCCGCCTTCACGCGCGCGAGTCTATCAGCCCGCCCCGAACGGGACTGTCGGGGAGCACGAGTTAGAGCAGGTCGATGCCCGAGAGGCCGTCGCCCGCCCCCTCCAGCACGTCCCCGATCCCTTCGCCGGCTGCCGACAGGGCATGACCGAGGCCCTTGCCGAGGGCGCCCAGCGAATCCGAGAAGAGCCACAGGTCCGACGTCCAGAACAGGAACTCCCCCACGCCCCCAAGCAGGTCGCGCGTTCGTGACCGCGTCCCCTGCTGGTGGGGCTCCCAGCGCTGCTGAAGGCTGTGCGCCCGCGCGACCAGGCCTTCGCGCTCACTTCCCGACAGGGCCGACCAGGGCGTCGTGATGATGCCCTGCGCGAAGTCCTTCGTCTCCTGGAGCAGGTCGCGGAGGGCGGACGTGTCGGCCGCCCCCGCCTTCTCCGCCCGCGCCACCTCGCGGTCGACATCGATGTCCGCCGCACGCCCCATCGCCTCCCGGATCTCCTCCGCCGACCACTGGTGCTCTGCCATGCGCGGAGTCTAGCAGCCCATGCCAGGCGGAGCCGTTCCCCCTGTACAGTGATTCCATGCCCGGCGCCCTCCCCCAGCCCTACGTCGCGGCCGCTGTGCAGCGCGCCCCCGCGTGGGGCGACCTGCAGGCCGGCCTCGCGCTGGCTATCGAGGCCATCGATGAGGCCGCGCGCGAGGGCGCGAGCCTCATCGTCCTGCCCGAGGCGTGGCTGCCAGGCTACCCCTACTGGTGCACCGAGCAGCGACCGAACCGCGCCGTCCGCCAGCTCTACCGCGAACTCGTCGAGAACAGCATCGAGATTCCCGGACCCGAGACCGCCTCCCTCGGTGAGGCCGCGGGGCGCGCCGGCGCCACCGTCGTCATCGGCGTGACCGAGCGCGCCGGCGGTACGCTCTACAACACCCTCTGCTACTTCGGCCCCGAGGGCAGCCTCCTCGGGAAGCACCGCAAGCTCGTGCCCACCCTCTCCGAGCGCACCGTCTGGGGTATGGGCGATGGCTCCGACCTCGATGCCTACGACACCCCCACCGGCCGCCTCAGCGGCCTCATCTGCTACGAGCACTTCATGGCCCCCGCCCGTTACGCCCTTGCCGGCCTCGATGTGCAGGTCCAGGCGTCCGTCTGGCCCGGCTACCCCTCGCTCCACACCAACATCGACGCCGCCACGCGCATGCTCGCCGTCGAGAACGCCTGCGCCGTCGTCGTCGCCCGCGAGGTCATGTCCGCCGAGCGCCTCCCGCCCGGGACGCCCTTCGCCGAGCACCCGCGCATGTGGGAGATGAACGGCGGGAGCGCGATCATCGCGCCGGGCGGGAAGTACCTTGCCGGCCCCCTCTACGACGAGGAGGCCATCCTCTACGCCGAGATCGACCCCGGCGATCTTGCCGAGGCCCAGCGCTGGGTCGATGGCGTCGGCCACTACAGCCGCCCCGACGTCTTCCGTCTGCACTGGGACCGCACCCCCAAGCCCCCCGTCGTCCCCGAGTAGCCCCGCCCGTCGCGGCCACCGCCCCGCGCTGTAGAGTGCCCCGCATGCCCGACGGGACCCCGCCCATCGACTTCCGCGTGCTCAACCTCGCGCGCGGTGTCGCGGGCGCCTACGCCACCCGCCTCCTGGCCGACCTCGGCGCGCGCTGTTCCTGGTGGCGCTGGACCGAACCCCGCCCCGGCGATTGGCCCCCCGGCGACCTCGTCTACGCCTACTTCGAGGACGGCGTCGAGCTTCACGACGAGTCCCTCGACCGCGACGCCCTTCTCGCCGCCCTCCCCGCCCTCGCCCCCCACTTCGACCTCGTCCTCACCGACTTCTCCCTCCCCGAGCTGGAGCAGGACGCGCTCTTCGACCTGCTCTGCCCCGCAAACCCCGCCATCGTCGTCGCCAACGCCGACCACTTCGGGCGCAGCGGCCCCTACGCCCGCTGGGCCGGCGACGAGCTGACCGACTACGCCCTCGGCGGCTACTGGTCGATCGCCGGCCATCCCGAGCGCGAGCCCTTGCGCGTCCCCGGCCACCAGGCCCAGTTCCACGCCGGGCTGCAGGTCGCCTTCGCTGCCCTCGCCGCCCTCCGCCACGCCCGCCGCACGGGCGAGGGCCAGGAGATCGAGGTCAGCGCCGCCGAGGCGATGCTCGGCGCCCACTGGAGCACGACCGTCGCCTGGACCCACGAGGGCCGCGTCTTCATGCGCACCGGCTCCGACCTCTACCGCGCGAAGGACGGCTGGGTGCACTTCTTCAACGTCATCGTCCACCAGAACGTCCTCGTTCTCCTCGACCGCCCCGACCTCGCCGCCCACGAAGACTTCCAGACCATCCTCGGCCGCCGCGACCACATAGAGGAAATCGAGGCCATCGCCCGCGAGTGGTGCGCCCAGCGCCCCATGATGGAGATCATCGAGAAGGCCCAGTCCCTGCGCGTCCCCATGACCCCCATGGCCGACGCCGAGTGGCTCCTCGCCGACGACCACCTCGCCGACCGGGAGTACTTCCGCGACTGTCGCGGCAAGCCCATGCCTGGCCGCCCCTACCGCTGGACCGATCCCTGGTCGGAGCCCGGCGCCCCCGACACGCTCGCCCGTGCGCTCGCCGGCGACGCCCCGCCGGCCACTTCCCCGGAGCGGGCGTCCCCAGCGACCCCCTTCGAGGGCCTCCGCGTCATCGAAGTCACGAACAACTGGGCCGGGCCCATCGCCTGCCGCCACCTCGCCGACCTCGGCGCCGAGGTGATCAAGGTCGAGCTGGCTACGCGCCCCGCCACCCGCGGCAGCCACTACGCCGGCCTCGACCCTGGGAAGTACCACTACAACCGCTCCGGCTACTTCAACCAGATGAACCGCAACAAGCGCGACATCGCCCTCAACATGGCCACCGACGAGGGCCGCCAGGTCTTCCTCGACCTCGCCGCGAAAGCCGATGTCGTCATCGAGAACAACAGCGCCCGCGTCATGCCCAACCTCGGCCTCTCGTACGAGAAGCTGGCCGAGGTCAACCCGCGCCTCGTGATGGTCTCCGTCAGCGGCTTCGGCGCGACCGGAAAGCGCCGCGACTGGATCGCGTACGGCTCGAACATCGAGGCCGCCAGCGGCCTCGCCTCCACCACCGGGTACCCCGGCGACGAGCGCCCCTACCGCACCGGCTCCTTCATCGCCGACCCCATCGCCGGCGCCCACGCCGCCATCGCCGCCGCCGCCGGGCTCGAGCGGCTCGAACGCACCGGCCGCGGCTCGCACGTCGATATGGCCCTCACCGAGTCGGCCATGACCTTCATGGTCACCGCCTTCGCCCACGTCCACGAGCACGGCCACTCCATGCCCCGACAGGGCAACATCGAGCCCGGCGACGCCCCCACCGGCGCCTATCCCGTCGATGGACGCGACGACTGGGTCGCCGTCGCTGTCCGCACCGACGGGCAGTGGCGCGCCCTCTGCGAGGTCGCCGGCCTCGGCGACCTCGCCTCGCTCGATGCCCCCGCCCGCGTCGCCCGTCGCGAGGAGATCGACGAGCGCCTCTCGGCCTGGACGCAGCCGCTCACCCGCTTCGAGGCCGTCCGCGAGCTGCAGGCGATCGGGGTCCCCGCTGCCTCCATCCTCCACAACTGGCAGCTCCACGCCGACCCCCACTTCCACGCCCGCGGCGCCTGGGTCGATATCGACCACCCCGATACCGGCGTCTACCCCTATCCCGGCTTCATGTGGCGCTTCTCAAAGACGGCGCCCGCCGTACGCAGCCACGCCCCCCGTTTCGCCGAGGCCAACGACTACATCTTCGGCGAGCTCCTCGGCCGCGACGCCGGCGCCATCGCCCGCCTCTACGAGGTGGGCGCCACTGCCGACGAGCCCGCCGTCCCCGCCCCAGTCTGTTATACAGATCTCCGAGCCGACGAGACGTAGGG
>VXPF01000119.1 GCA_009839725.1 Dehalococcoidia bacterium
ACCATTCCCATCCCCCTCGCCGCCTCCATGTCCCGCTCCGCCGCCCCCACGAAGAGGCACGCTTCCGCCTCCCGCCCGAAGTAGGAGAGGCACTCCGAGGCGCGCGGCCCCACCGCCCATTCCTCCCCCTGGGGCGTGGCCGAGAGAACCGTGAGGAAGCGGTCCACGCCGGTTGCCTGCGCCTGCTTGAGCGCCACCGCGTGCGGCAACCGCGAGATCGCCCCGATCTCCACCCGCGCCGCGCGGATGTCGTCGAGCGCCATGCCCGTCCCGTCGAACACGAGCAGCCGCTTCATCGCGCTGCGCCCCTCGATCCGCTGGCACAGCTCCAGCGCCCGCCGTTGCTCCCCGGCATCGTCGAGCAGGATCGCGAGGCTGTCGCGCCAGGGGCGGCGGTGATACTCCTCGATCAGCGGCTGCGCGTCGATGCGCCGGTTGGCGACGCTCATCAGCGTCTCCTCCAGCGTGTAGCGCCATGCCGGACGGCTGTCGATGAGCGTTTCGTCGAGGTCGAAGATGACCGCCCGGTAGGCGGGTTCGAACGTGCGCCCCGAGGTCACCGCGCCTTTAGGAGTCGCCCGCGAGAGCGGCGACGGCGGCCTCGTACTCGTCGGGCGTGTTCAGGTCGAGCAGGCAGCGCTCGTCGCTGGGCACGTTCACGATGTCCTTCAGGTGCGCCGCGAGGACGCCCCTCAGACCCTGGTCGTCCTCGGTCGCGGCCAGCAGCTCGCCCCGCAGCCTCCCCGCGATCACGACGGGATGCCCGTGCCGGTCGCCGCACTCCGGACGTGTCGCGCTCGCAGCCGGTGTGTGCGCCTCGATGACGCTCCGGATCAGGTCCGCCGGCCGCGGCTGGTCCACGTTCAAGAGCACGATCGCCGTGGCTTCCCGGTTAACCGCCTTCGCCCCCGCCCGCAGCGACCCCGCCCGTCCGAGCTGGTAGACCGGGTTCAGGACGCTCCGGTAGGTCATGCCGTGCAGCTTCCGGTGGATCTCGTCGGCGCGGTACCCCAGCACCACCACCACCTCGTCCACCCCTGCCTCCTGCAGCTGCTGGATCTGGTACTTGATGAGCGGTTCGCCGCCCCAGTCGAGGAGCGCTTTGGGCTCGCCCATGCGCGTGGACATGCCCGCCGCCAGGAGGATGCTCGAGATCATGCTGGTCGCGCCCCTTTGCGTGCGCGCAGTCTAGGCGCGCCGCCACGTTTGGGCGAACGAACCGCTAGATCGGCTGGACGCCCCGCTTCTCCACCACCACGTCGCCCTCCACGTGCGCCTGGCAGGCCAGCCGCAACCGCGGGTCCTCGATCGACGTCACCCCCCGCTGCCGGACGAGGTTCTCGCGCTCGTAGCGCCCCATCGCGCTCAACCGCCCCACCCCGGAGATGACCTCCATCGCGCAGTTCGTGCACTCCCCGATCTTGTCGCAGCCGATGGGCCAGAAGTAGCCCTCCGCGCAGACCGCGTCCATCACCGTCTCGCCGTACGGCGCCTCGACTTCGATTCCCAGCGGTTCCACCCGGATGCGCGGCATGGCTCCAGCTTACTCCCCCTGTGCCCACACTCCCTCGACGGGCACGTCGATGGCGGTGTCGCTCCAGAAAGCGCCGTTCGGCGCCAGCGCCGGTTCCGGTGCGTGCGGACCAGCCTCGATCGCGTCGAGCGCCTCGCTCAACGATGTCGCGAACGCTACCGGCGTCCCGATGCCCTCCGCCACCTCCGCCACCGTCATGCTGTCGAGGAAGCGCTCGCCGAAATAGTCGAGGCTCGTGCGCGGCAGCAGCACGAGGTCCGCCTCGACTCCCTCCAGCGTCCGCACGAAGTCGGCGCCGCTCAGGAGCCCGCTCACGTTCACCCGCTCGCCGAAGAGCGTGTTTCGCACGGGATGCACGCTCGTCTCGACGCCCGTCTCCCCCGCGAACTCCGTTGCAAGACGCGTCAGGGTCGGGCCGATCAGCGCCCCGCAGGCCATCGCCACGCGCTTCCCCGCCACGTCCCCCGCCGGCCTCGATCGCAGCCTCCGGCGCAATCGTGTCCAGTCCTCGATCAGCGTCCGCACCATCCCGATGCCGTTCTCGTACTGCGGGAAGCCGTCATACCTGCGCGCCGCCGGCACGGGACGCCCCGCCGCCAGGTAGTACTCGTCCGCGCACTGCACGACGCTCACGCCATGCGCCGCCTCGCAGTCCCGCTGGAAGCGGCGAATCGTGGCGATGAGCCCGCGCGCGAACTCCCGTTCCGGCGGCAGTAGCTCGACCCCGTCGCGGTCCCGCGACCACTCCTCCAGGCGCGGGCTCGCCCCGACCGGAACGACGGAAACCGTCTGCACGGTCGGGTAGAGCCGCGTCAGGTCTCGCAGGGAGCGCTCCAGCGCCTCGCCGTCGTTCACGCCTGGCGTGAGCACGATCTGCGTGTGCGCCCGCAGCCCCAGGTCGCGCAGCCGTTCGAGCTGCGCGCCCACGTCCGGCGCCCGCTCGTTCCCCAGCAGCTTCCGCCGGAGCTCCACCTCCGTCGCGTGCACCGAGACGTTCAGGGGGCTCAGCCGCTGCTCCTCCAGCCGCCCCCAGTCGTCCTCCGTCAGGTTCGTGAGCGTGACGAAGTTGCCGTGCAGGAAGCTCAGCCGGTAGTCGTCGTCCTTCAGGTAGAGCGGCTTCCGCAGGCCCTTCGGCAGCCCCTTCAGGAAGCAGAAGAAGCAGGTGTTGTTGCAGACCTGCACGCCATCCCACGTCGCTCGCTCGAACGCCAGCCCGAGGTCCTCGTCCGGGTCCTTCTCGAACACGACCAGGTCCTCGCTCCCGTCAGCCTTGCGGAAGCGGGCCGTGATCTCGTGCTCGGCCGCATAGAACTGGTAGTCGACCGCGTCCCGCAGCACGCGCCCGTCGATGGCCACGATCGTGTCGCCCGGGACGATCCCCGCCTCCTCGGCCAGCGAACCATGGGTGACGGCGGAGATGACCCCGCCCTCCGGGGTCTTCACGCCGCCTCGGCCTCGTGCTCGAGCCGGAGCGCTTCCAGCTCCTCCCGGATGCGCTCGGTCAGCTCCTCCACCTGCTTCGCCAGTGGCTCCTCCCCGCGCTCCACGTGGAACGCCTTCCCGAAGCGCACCGTCAGTGTCGGGCGCGGGAAGAGGTTCCCCTTCTTCCCCAGGATGTTCGTGTTGAAGAGGCGGACCGGCAGGATGGGCGTGTTGGTGCGCAGTGCGATCAGCGCCGACCCTCCCTGGAGGGGGCCCAGGTCACCGGTCAGGCTGCGCATGCCTTCGGGAAACATCCCCAGCAGCCCGCCTCTCCGCACCTCTTCTTCTGCCCTCCGCAGGGCCAGCCGGTCGAAGCTTCCGCGGTACACCCGGATCGGGTTCCAGCTGACGACGAACGGCGTCAGCACGTAGCGGAACAGCTGCTCCTTCGCCATGAAGCGGATGTAGCGCCGCCTCGGCGCCGCCGCAATCGCCAGCATCATGGGGTCTACGTTTCCCAGGTGGCTCGACGCCATGATGAGGGCCCCGCCCGGGATGTTCTCGCGCCCTACCACCCGCCAGCGCGCCATCAGCACGAGAATGCTGTACGAGGTCCAGACCGACCACCAGTAGAAGCAGGGCACGTAGATCGCCCAGAGGAACCGTCCCAGGGCCCTGACCACTTTCACCTTGTGCGCTCCTCGATCGCCTCGATTGCTCGCGCAATCATCGCATCCGCGTCCAGTTCCCCGGTATCGATGACGATGGCGCCCTCCGGCTCGACGAGCGGGCTGGCCGCGCGCGTGCTGTCGGTCGTATCGCGCCCGCTGATGTCGCGCCCCGCCTCGCTCGCGCTCTGCTGCGACCCCCACTCCGCCGCCTGCTCCCCCCGCCGCTGCGCCCGCACCTCCTCCGACGCCTGCAGGTACAGCTTCACGGGCGCGTCCTTGAGCACCACCGACCCGATGTCGCGCCCCACCAGCAGGGATGGCTGCTGCGCCGCGAACAGGCGTTGCTGCGCGACCAGCTCCCGCCGCACCTCGGCGATAGCGGCGTAGTCGCTCACCGCCCCCTCCACCTCCGACGCCCGCAGCTGGTCCGTCACGTCTTCCTCCCCGAGCAGGACGCGCGCCTCGCGATCCTCGACGGCGAGGCGCAGGAGGCCGCTCCGCGCAAGCTCCGCGCAGGCGGCCGCATCGTTCGCCGGCGCCTCCGCCCGCAGGGCCGCCAGGGCGACCGCCCGGTACATCAGGCCCGTGTCGAGCAGGACGTACCCGAATCGCTCGACAAGGGCGCGAGCGAGTGTGCTCTTGCCCGAAGCCGCCGGGCCGTCGATCGCGATCGGGTGCGGGTAGCGGAAGTCCATCCCTGGCGCCTCCGCCATGCTACCGCGCAACTGCTTCCGCTCTCTCTTGGCCGCGTCGTACAACGCCTCGACCTCCTCGGGCGTCAGTTCGCGGCTCTCTCCCAGCGCCAGCGTCCCCAGGGCCAGGGGCCCGATGCGGATGCGCCGCAGGGTCACGACCCGCCGCCCGACAACCGAGAGCATCCGCCGGATCTCCCGCTTGCGACCGCCGTGGAGCGTAATCAGCAGCCAGCGCGCGTCCGGCTGCCCGGTCGAACCAACCGGGCTCACGAGCTGCACCGAGTCGGCCTTGAGCCGTTCCCCCTCGTGCCGGACCCCCCGCACCAGTCGCTCCCGGCCCTTCTTCCCCAGCGGCTGGTCGATGGCGACGAGGTACTCCTTCTGCACCTCGTGCCGGGGATGCGTGAGCAGCTCCGTGAGCGCCCCGTCGTTCGTCAGCAGGATCAGTCCCTCGCTCTCGAGGTCCAGCCTCCCCACCGGCCGCAGGGTCGCGCCCTCGATCTCGACCAGCGACACGACCGTCGGCCGCCCCCGATCGTCGCTCGTCGACGAGAGGACGCCGGTGGGCTTGTGCAAGGCCACGTACCTGTACCGCTCCCTCAGCACTGGTGTGCCGTCGACCGTGATCTCGTCCTTCTCCGGGTCCGCCCGCGCGCCCAGCGTGTCGAGCGTCTTCCCGTTCACGGCCACGCGACCGGCCACGATCATCGCCTCCGCCGACCGCCTCGACGCCACGCCCGCGTTCGACAGGATCTTCTGCAGCCGCTCAACCGCCACGACGCCACCTGCCCAGGGCCCCACGCGCCGCCGCGAAGGTCAGCGCGAGACTCGCGCCCGCCACCGCTCCCAGCGCGATCCACGGCGTCCGGCTTCCCGACTCCCGCTCGAACCGCACCGGGAGAGGCGCGGGCGTTGCCCCAACCCCGGTCGCCGCAGCGGTGGCGGTCGGCGCTGCCGCGGGCGAAGGGGTCATCGTTGGCGCGGGAGTGGGGGTCGCGGTCGGTTCCACGAACGTGTTCGGAGCGCCCGGCGAAGGCCGCAGCGTTTCCGCCCAGCGGTCGCCGGCGAAGCGCGCCCCGAGCGTTGCGCCGGGTGGAGCAGCGGGAGGTGGTGAGTCGAGCACGCTCCTATTCTCCCCAAACGACAGCGAATCGACGACATCCCCCGCCGGCGAGACCAGCCGCACGGCATCCCCGGCGTTGTTCAGGCCGTTCCCGATCGTCCCGTCCGGCGCCCGCGCGACCAACACGTTCACCGGCAGGACCGCCATCTCCGCAGCGATTACGACATACCCGCCCGGAGGGACCTCGACCGCGGGCAGCGGGTCCAGCGAGGTGGCGTCTCCGATCGCCCACCCCGCCGTGCTGACCGCGACCGAAGCGGTGTTCACCAGCTCGACCCACTCGTAGGCCCCGTCCACTCCCGGCTCGACCGGGTCCGCCAGGACCTCCGAGAGCCGCAGCGCCGGCGGACCCCCGGTCTCGCTCGTTGCCGTGGCGGTCGGGGTGCTCGTTGAGGCCGCCTCGACTGGAGGCGCGCTCGTCGGCGCGGGCGTCGGATCCGGGGTGGAGGAAGGCGTGGTGGTGGGGGTGGGG
>VXPF01000124.1 GCA_009839725.1 Dehalococcoidia bacterium
AACCCCCACGCCAGCGCCAACACCAACCCCCACACCGTCGCCCACGCCGACCCCCACGCCAACGCCGAATCCCACGTCAACTCCCAGGGCCAACGCCGATCCGGAGGCCGCGCGCGCCGCGAGGACCACAGCCGCTCCGAAAGCCACCACCGCGCCAGAGCCCGCGCCCACCCCAATGGCCGCGCCGACTCCGAGCCCAACACCTGCATTGAGCCCTACGCCCACCCCCGCCGCCACACCTGCACGGAGCCTCACGCCCACTCAGACCCCCGCACGGACACCGACCCCGTCACCCACTCCGACCGGCACGCCCGCTCCCACGCCTACCGCCACGCCGATGACCACCCCTTCGCCGGCGCCCACTCCCATGTCTGCTGGCGCGAATGCATCGACAAGCCGGCTCGCGGCTCGCGCCACCGTCAGCCCCGGTGCGGCGCCACTCTCGGTCGATCCGACCCCCAGGGGGGCGCAGGAAGCAAAGCTGGTGCGCGACACGGGGACTGATGCCCCGCAACAGACCGAGATCTACGTGGAGGGGAGCAGCCCTGACTCCGAGCTGGCGATGAACATCTCAGCGGCGGTTGTCTCGTTCACGGTGACGGCAGGCGCCACCTCGCTGGCGTTGCAGGTCCTGAGGCAGGCGCTGCGCCGGCGGAGCCAGGACGGCGGCAGTGACGTTCGTTGACCGTGCGCCGCCCTGAGAGGCAGGCTGAGGGCACGCCATGCGCGCCATCCGACTTGCCGACGGACCGATCATCCACCCGCACCTGGAAGGCCTCGCGGGGGACAACATCAATGGGCCCTCCCTGATCCGAGCCCCGCAGTGGCTCGCCGGCACGGAAGCGGGAAGGCTGGGCGAGTACTACCTGTACTTCGCCCACCACAAGGGCCGGCACATTCGTCTCGCCCATGCGGACCGGCTGACCGGCCCCTGGACCGTCTACGCGCCGGGCACGCTCCAGCTCGAGGAGTCGCACTTCCCGGCGACGCTCGACGAGTTCGCGCCCGAGCTCGCCGAGTCCATCACGGCTGGGCAGGTCTATCCCCACGTTGCCTCCCCGGACGTGCAGGTGGACAACAAAGCGGGGCAGGTCCGGCTGTACTACCACGGCCAGCTGGCCGACGGGCGGCAGGTTTCACGGGTCGCGCTTTCGAAAGACGGGGTTCACTTCGAGGCCCGAGAGGAAGTCCTGTCGACGAGCTACCTGCGCATGATCCGGCTCGACGACATCGAGGGACCGGGCTGGTACGGCATGTCGATGCCCGGCATCGTCTACCGGTCGGCCGATGGGCTGGGGGCATTCGAACAGGGACCCCAGCTCTTCCCTGACACCATGCGGCATTGCGCCCTGCTTCGCCGCGGCGACACGCTCTGGGTGTTCTGGAGCAACGTCGGCGATACCCCGGAGCGCATCCTGGCCTCGCCGGTGGTGCTGCGGGGCGACTGGCGCGGGTGGGCGGCGGGACCGGCCCGGGAGGTCCTTCGCCCGGAACGCGATTGGGAGGGAGCGCACCTGCCGGTGGCTCCGAGCGTTCGGGGCTACGCGCCCGAGCCGGTCAACGAGCTACGCGACCCCGCGATCTTCGAGGAGGGCGGCCGCGCCTGGCTGCTCTACGCGGTGCAGGGCGAGCACGGCATCGCGATCGCGGAGCTCCAGGTTTCCGAGGGCTAGGCGCCCGCCCGGGTCTCCGGCGTCTCGACGAGCTGGCAGTAGTTGCCATCAGGGTCGAGGAAGGTGGAGATGCGACCACCCCAGGGCTCCTCGCCCTTGCTGCGCACGAACTCGACCCCGCCCCCCTCAAGACGTGCCTGCTCCGCGTCGAGGTCGTCGACGACGAAATTGATGAGGTAGCGAAAGGGGTCGGTGGCGGGGCCTGTGACCTCGCTGTGGCCGCTCACGATGAAGAAGCCCGAACCGAGGCCGAAGGCGCCGGGACTCACCTCGGGGGCGGGCGTGAGCCCGAGGGTGTCGCGGTAGAACGCGATCAACCGCTCGGGCTCGGGGCTCCCGAGGTTGAGCGAGAGCGCAGGCAGGATCGCCAACGGCTAGCTGGCGAAGGCGTTGATGGCGGCCACGTCGTCGCCGGTCAGGTTCCAGTCGCCCGCAGCCACGTTCGACTCGAGCTGGTCGGGGCGGGTAGCGCCGGAGATGACGCTGGGGACGCCGTCCTGGGCCAGCAGCCAGGCGATGGCGAGGTCGAGCACGGAGTGGCCCTGGTCGGCGGCGTAGGCCTCGGCAGCGTGCAGGATGCCCCAGTTGTGGTCGTTGATGTACTTGCCGGCGAGGCCGGCAAGGGCGCCCTCGGTAAGGCGGCCGCCCTCCGGCATCGCCTCGCCCTGCTTGTACTTGCCGGTGAGGAAGCCGCCGGCGAGGGGGAAGTAGGGGAAGATGCCGTAGCCGCACTCGACGGCGGCGGGAGCGGCATCGGCCTCGATATTGCGGTCGACGAGGCTCCACTCGTTCTCGACAGAGATGTAGGGAGCGAGGCCACTCGACTCGGTGACCTGCTTCGCTTCGCGGATCTGGTCGCCGTTGACGTTGGAAATGCCGGCGTGCCGGATCTTCCCTTCCTTGACCAGGTCGTCGAGGACGCCTGCGGTCTCGGCGGCAGGGGTGTCGGGGTCGGGGAAGTGGACCATGTAGAGGTCGATGTAATCGGTGCCGAGCCGCTGCAGGCTGTTGGTGACCGCGTTCGTGATGTACTCGCGCGTGCCGCTGCCGGGCGACTGGATGCCGGTTGGGGTCATGGCCGTGGGCATGCCGAACTTGGTGGCGATGATGACGTCGCCGCGGCGGTCGCCGAGCGCCTTGCCCAGGATCTCCTCGGAGGGTCCGTGCTCGCCGGCGTACATCTCTGCGGTGTCGAAGAAGTTGACGCCGAGCTCGATCGCCTTGTCGACGACGGCGTTGGCGCCGTCCTGGCCGATGCGCATGCCGAAGTTGTTGCAGCCGAGCCCAACAACCGAGACCTGCAGGTCCGAGCTGCCGATGTTGCGGTAATCCATTAGGGGGTGCGCCTCCTGTTCGGTTCGTTCGCGGAGGCAGTGTAGGGCAACGGGGCGCGGGGCGCGCCCGCGGGCCGTGCCATCGTCGGACGCATCAGCGCTGAGGCAGCGCCGCTCTCGCGCTGGCTAGCCCGTCAGGCCCGCGATGGCAGCCGGCAGTTCCCTGAACGTCGCGACCCTGGCGGTGGCCGTGGAGAAGTCGTGAGTCGCCGTGAACTCGTTCGCCACGACGATGCAGTCGATACCCGCCCCTACCGCCGACTTCAACCCTCTCGCCGAGTCTTCGATCACGACCGCTTCAGCGGCAGGGGCGCCAAAGCGTTCGAGGCCTGCCAGATAGGGTTCGGGATGTGGCTTCGCCCGCTCGTAATCCCCCCTGGTCAGACAGAACTCCATGTGGTCCAGGATCGATCGCTTCTCGTGGATCAGGGCGAAGTCCGGTGGCTTGGCTGTCGTCACGACACCCATCCTGTAGGTGCCGGACAGCTCAGCCAGCGTTTCCAGGATGCCCTCGATCTCGATGTCCTCGGTCATCAGGTATTCCTGGTAGTACCGGTTTCTTTGTTCCCGGGCGCGCCCGATCTCCGACTCAGCTATGCCTGAGTCCCGTGCCCTCTCCCACGCGGAAACGCCATTGGCCATGTTCGCCAGGTAGACGTCGCGGGGGAGGTCGATGCCAAGGGATGCCAGCGCCCGTTCGTTTGCCAGGTAGTACCACTGCTCGGTCTCGACCAGGACGCCGTCGTGGTCGAAGAGGATGTACTTCTTCACTTGCGCTCGATTCAGTCTCGGCTCAGGCGGGTTCGAACTCGATGTCGAGGGAGGTCACGGAGCGCATGCCGGCGTTCCCGCCCATCACGGGGTTGCGGCCGGGCTTGATGCGAACGTCGGAGATGGCCTCGAGGATCATGCGCGTGCCGACGACAGCCTCGGTGCGGGCGAGCTGGTAGCCCACGCAGAAGTGCTTCCCGAGCCCGAATCCGATGTGGCTGGACCTACCCCCCTCGCGGTAACCGACTCGTATCTCGCGGCCGGTGTAGAGGTCGTCGCGGAAGATGTCGAACGTCGCGGGGTCGGAGAAGACGCGCTCGTCGTGGTTGGCGCCGTGGATGGAGAGGTTCACGACGCTGCCGGCGGGGACGGTCACACCCCGCATCTCCCAGTCGCGCATCACGAGGCGCACCTCGCCCCCGACCGGGGCTTCGCAGCGCATCGTCTCCGTGAACGCCTGGTCGATGAGGGAGTGGTCTTGCTTCACCGCCTCGAACTGCTCCGGATGGTTGAGGAGGAGCCACCAGAGGTTTGCGATAGCGCGGTCCGTGGTCTCGCCGCCGGCGGTCAGGAGCAGGCTCACGAACGACTTGATGTCGTGCACCGTCAGCTTCTCGCCGTCGACCTCGGCCTCGCAGAGCCTGGAGATCAGGTCCTCTCCGGGGTTGCGCAGGCGTTCCTGGACGAACGGCTCGAGGTACTCGTGGAACTCGGTGTTGGCCTCGATGCCCTTCTTGCGGAGGACGGGGTCGGGAGAGAGCCCGGCGAGGAAGGTGGGGTACCAGTAGTGGAAGCGCTCGTGGTCGGACTGGGGGAGGGCGAGCATGTCGACGATGACGTTGACGGGCAGGCGGGTGCTGAAAGTGTCGACGAGGTCGGTCTCGCGGCGATCGATGAAGCCCTCAACGAGCTCGCGGGCGGCCCTCTCGGTGAACCCCACGATGAGGCGGCGCACGTTGTCCTCGATGACGGGGAGGAAGGCCTCGAGTTTCCGGCCGACGAACTCGGGAGCGATGATGGCGCGCTTCTGGGAGTGCTCATCGCCGTCCATGGCGGTGAGGGAGGGGCCGAAGACGGCGCTGTGGGAGGACTCGAAGATGGTGCTGGAGAGCGTGTCGTGGTCGAGGAAGCCGGCGACGACGTCCTCGTAGCGGGTCACGAACCACAACCCCTGCGTGGGGTGCTGCCAGACCGGATGCTCGTCGCGCAGCCGCTTGAGGGCGGGGTAGGGGTTGAGCTGGAACTCCTCGCCCTCGAGCAGGGCGGCGTCGAAGGTGTCGGCGGTCATGGCGGCGTCAGGATAACGGGTGGAGTTGGGGCGGGAGGGGACGACGTGGTGCCGGCCGTACGGAAGCTAGGGGGTTCCCTCCTCAAACTCGAAGGGGTCAATGACGCTCACGCCCAACGGTCGGAAGTCACGCACGTTCCGCGTTGCGACCGTCAGCCTGTGAACCTTGGCAACCGCCGCGATGAGAGCGTCCTGCATGAGCGTGTTCGAACGGCGGTGCATGAGCCTCGCCCACTCTCGGAACACCGGGGCGTCAACCACCAGCACTTCATAGGCATCAAGCACCTGGTCGAGCCAGGCCTCAATCTGCTCTGCCCTGGTCGCGTCCTGCTCACGTGTCAACTCTATGCCCGCCTGGATTTCTCCGACCGTGACGGCAGAGAGAAAGAGGTGCTCAGCGGATTGGTGGCGAATCCAGTTGAGCACCGGCGCAGCTGGGCGGGGCCGTCGCAACTCGGACACGACGTTCGTATCGAGCAGAAACACGGGCCTAGTCGAAGCGCGGCGCTTCCCGCCGCAGGTACTCGCGGCGAGGTGGCGCCAGGGTCTCTGTACGCGGCTCGGGCGCCAGCAACAGTTCCTTCAGATCCGGCTTTGCCATGCGCAGGAGGCGTCGCCACTGGTCGATGGAGACGAGCACCGCGGTTTCGACGCCCCGCTTGGTCACGACCTGAGGTCCTTCGGCCAGGCTCGTTTCCAGCAGTTCGCTGAACCGCGCCTTCGCATCCTGCACCTGCCAGGCACCCATCAAGTCCCTCCATGAGTGACAACCGGACTAGTTACAAGTCTAGTCATTGGCGATGCAGCCAGCAACACCAAGGGCCGCACGTACCCGTACAAACCCACCCGGGCGCACCCACCCCAACCACACCGGCGTAAGATTGGCGGCACGAGCGGCCCTCGTGCGGGCCTCGGAGGTTCGACCATGCGAAGCGAAGTGCACGCCATCAGCGGCGCGACGTACGACGACCTGGGCGATGGACGCGTGCGCGTCCACAAGGGCGAGAGCTACGGCATCTTCGACTGGGAAGGGCGCTGGGAAGAGGGCGACATCACGCGCGCCGATCCCCATTTGCTCCAGTACGTGGGAGGTCCCGACCTGCCGCCCGGCGTCGACGAGATGGCGGCGCAGCTCGATGCGGCGCGCGAGAAGGCGGCGCAAGAAGAAGCGCAGCAGCAGGAACTGAGCGCCGGCGACCTCGCCGAGGACGCCTACACGGGCTCCGTGCGCGACCCGCGCTACGGCGTTCGCAACATGATCATGGCGCAGGGCCAGACAACGGTCGCAAGGTACGTGGGCGATCCCGGGCGCGATACAGAGAAGGGTCCGCGATCGAAGGGCATCTCCTTCCACGAGGTGCTGGCGGGCGACACGTACCCCGAGCGCATTCCGCCCGAGCTGTGGGAGGACTCGCCCATGCCGGGCGGCGTCACGCGCGTGCCCACGGTGCGCTTCACGAGCAAGGAGTGGCACGACCTCGAGGTCGAGAAGCTGTGGAAGAAGGTGTGGCAGTACGCCGCCCACATGGATGACATCCCCGAAGTGGGCGACTACATCGTCTACGACATCGCCCACCTCTCCTACATCGTCGTGCGCACGGGGGAGAACGAGTTCAAGGCGTACAACAACGCCTGCCTGCACCGCGGGCGCCAGCTGCGCGAGTTCGACGGGAAGAAGGCGACCGAGTTTCGCTGCCCCTTCCACGGCTGGTGCTGGGAGATCGACGGCTCGCTGCGCGAGATTCCCTCGGAGTGGGACTTCCCCGAGGTGCGCGAGGACGCCGACCACCTGCGCGAGGCGAAGGTCGGCACGTGGGGCGGGTTCGTGTTCATCAACCCGGATCCTGACTGCGAGCCGTTCGAGGACTTCATCGGCTCGCTGCCGCAGCACTATGCGAAGTACGAGTACGAGAAGCGCTACAAGCAGATGCACGTGGCGAAGGTCATCGCGGCGAACTGGAAGATCACGCAGGAGGCCTTCATGGAGGGCTACCACGTGATGGCGACGCACCCGCAGGCGATGGCCTTCGGGGGCGACGGCGCGAACATGCAGTACGACATCTTCGGGAACTGGTGCCGGGCGATCACGGTGGGCGCCAACACGAGCCCGCAACGCGGCATCTACCCGGACAACGAGGAGATCTTCGCGATGCGGAAGGGCGGCGCGGAGATGGCCCGCGAAGGTCTGCGGCAGGTGATGGGCGACCAGGCCGACATCTTCTGCGACGCGGAGGTGCTGGACGGGTACTTCAACAACCTGTTCCCGAACTTCCACCCGTGGGGCTGCTTCAGCCGCATCGTCTATCGCTTCCGGCCGTATGGCGACGACCCCGACCGGAGCATCATGGAGGTGCTCTACCTGGTCCCGTGGCCGGAGGGCGAGGAGATGCCGCCAGCAGCGCCGATGCACTGGCTGGAGGAGGACGAGGACTTCACGCTCGCGCCGGAGATGGGCGGGCTGGCCCGGGTCCTGAACCAGGACTGCTACAACCTGCCCAAGATTCAGCGGGGGCTGAAGACGAAGGCCGACCCGTACGTCTACTTCTCCGCCTACTCGGAGGGGAAGATCCGGCACTTCCACGAGCTCTACGACCAGTGGCTCGGGGTTGAGTAGCGGATCGTGACGCAAGCGCTGGAGAGCTACGGTTTCCTCAAGCTGAACGAGGAGATCCTCGCCAACCCGTACCCCTTCTACCGGGCTCTGCGGGAACAGGCGCCGATCTACCGGGAGCCCGACTACGGGGTGTTCCTGCTCAGCCGCTACGAGGACATCCTGGAGGTGAACGCGCAGCCCGAGCTGTTCTCCAGCATCCTCGTGGCGAACGCGCCCTACACGGACCCGCCAGCGGCGCTCGAGGACCTGCCAGCGTGGCGCGACTCGCAGCCATTCAGCGACAAGATCCTGTCGAACGACCCGCCCGACCACACGCGCCACAAGCGGCTCATCAACCGCTTCTTCACGCCGCGGCACGTGGCGGGGCTGGAGCCGCGGGTACGCGAGATCACGAACGAGATCATCGACACGTTCATCGACGAGGGCGAGGTCGAGTTCGTCACGCAGTTCTCGCACATGCTGCCGCGGTTGGTGGTCGGGGAGCTGATCGGCCTGCCACCCGAGGACCACGACTACTTCAAGCAGTACTTCATGGACCGCCTCGCCGTGATGGCGAGGGCGGCGGCGGACCCGACGGGCTCCTACAAACAGCAGGAAGAGGAGCGCGAGGAGATCACGGAGAACGAGTTCCTCACCGACTACTTCATGAAGGCAATGGCGGAGCGGAGGGAGCGGCCTCGGGGCGACATCATGAGCGATCTCGCCAGCGCCACGTTCGTGGACTCGGGCGAGCCAGTGGCGCTGGAGTCGCTGGTGAGCATGATCACGCTGCTCTACGCGGCGGGTGGCGACGCGAACACGCCAGAGCTGATGACGAACGCCATGCTCGTGCTGCTGCGCCAGCCTGACGTGATGCAGGCGCTGCGGGACGACCCTTCGCTGGCAGGCGGCTTCATCGAGGAGGTGCTGCGGTACGACACGCCCGTCCCGGGCGTGTTCCGCATCGCGCTCCAGGACACAAGCGTCGGCGGCGTCCCGTTGAAGCGGGGCGAGAAGCTGATGGTCATCTACGGGTCGGGGAACCACGACGCGGAGAAGTTCGAGGACAGCGAGGTGTTCGACCTCGGCCGCGAGCAGAACTGCCCGCACCTCGGCTTCGGCCACGGCGTGCACTACTGCCCGGGGGCGGGGCTGGCCCGGCAGGAGGGGCGCGTGGCCATGCAGGAGCTCCTGCGACGCATGGGCGACATCCAGATGCTGGAGGGCGACCCGCCCTACGTGCCGAGCGTCATCCAGCGAATCCCGATCCGGCTGAAGCTAGGCTTCACGAAGCTCGCGTAGCCCGGACCCGCGAGTCCTTATGTAACCCTCACGGGGTGGGGGACCGGCTGGTTGAAGAGATAGCCCTTCCGGTTGAAGGGGACGCTGTCGGGCTGGGTCGCGCCGGCGGCGTCGGTGGCGCGGGTCATGATCGTGTGCTCGCCCTCGCGAGCCTCCCAGGCGAATTCGAAGCGCGCCCAGGAGTATTGCACCTGGGGGTCGAGCACGGTGGCCTCGTACCACGTGCGTCCCGAGTCGTCGCTCCACTCGACCCTCGTGATGGGCCCGTCGGGCGACTGGGCGTAGCCGTGGAGGCGATGCGAGCCGGCCTCGAGTTCGGCGGGCCAGGGGAGGGCGAGGGCGCTCTTCACCGTCTGCCGCGTGACCGGCTGGCCATCCGCATCGCCCTCGGGCGGGTAGTCGTCGCCGATGAGGACGTAGGAGGTGGTGTTGTTGCGCGTCCAGAGCTTCTCCGAGGAGACGACGATCCGCTCCAGCCACTTGATGCTGGAGGCGCCCACCCAGCCCGGGATGAGCGCGCGCAGGGGGTAGCCGTGGTCGCGGGGAAGGGGGTCGCCGTTGAGGGCGTAGGCGAGGAGCGTGTCGGGGTGCCTCGCCTTGTCAATCGGCAGCGCGCGCCGGAATCCCCTCTCCGGGGACTCAACGTCCAGGCCTACCAACAGCACGCTGACCGCATCTGGACGAAGCCCGACGAAGTCCAACACATCACGCAGCGCCGCCCCGGTCCACTCCCCGTTCCCGATGCCACCGGGGCCCCACTGGGTCCCTTCGGCGGCGCGTCTCTGGACGCGGTCGAACATGGCGCGATGGTTGCCGGCGCACTCAAGGTAAGAGGTGAGCGTGCGGGTGGGGAGAGCGCGAATGGCCTCCATCGAGAAGATCGCGCTATTGGTGACGCCGTCACCCTCCACCCTCAGGCGCCAGCTCGCAGCATCTACGTCGACGCTCGTGGAGTTGTTACGGACGAAGAAGTGCGAAGCAGGGGTGATCAGGCCCGGCATGAGCTCCAGGCGCGCCTCAAGGCTCTTGCCATCGTCATGGGCGATGAAGGGGCCGGTGTCCTTGAACCAGCCGGTAGCCGGGGCGACTTCGGCTGCAGGAGCGTCCTCGTCGGCGTTCCCGGCGCCACAGGCAGCCAGGACGGCGGACGCCCCGCCCGCCACGAGCAACTGCAGGAAGCGGCGGCGAGGCATGCCGCGCCGCTCGGCAAGATTCCAGAGGCCCGTTGGGTCTTCCTGATTGCGCCGGGAGTTGAGCACCGTGCCGGGAATTCTAGGGCGCGGGCCGCTACAGCAGCCGCGAACGGGGGAGGCCGGCCATCCGGCGGTCGAGGGTCAGCGTCTCGACTTCGTTCCGGGAGTAATCGTCGACGATAAGGCGATCGACGAGGCCGGGGCCGCCCGGCTCACGCAGCAGGTTCAGCACAGACTCGCCGTTTAGGGGCGCAACCATCCCACTCTCAAGCACATCCAGCAGTGTGGCGCGCGCAGCGACCTTGGTAGCGCCGTAGTGCTGCTGAATTGCCACGTACGCCTCTCCTATGACCTGGTTCGAGGCGGCAATCTCGGCACCCTCTGCCACCAGCGCGTTGAGTTCCCCGACACAGCGCAGAAACTCCCGCTCCGGCTGCCTGGTGGTCAGGCGCATGAGGACCGACGTGTCAATCCCGAAGCGACCAGTCATAGCCCTCTTCCCGGAACTTCGCGATATCAAAAGGCGGAGTGTCGGGAGGAATCTTCAGCGTCCCCAGCTTCTCGAACCTGATGCGCCGCGGGCGAAGGACGAATCCCTCGGGGTGCTCCTCCAGCTCGATCTGGTCGCCCGGACCCACGCCGAGCGTTTCGAGGACGCGCTTGGGGAAGGTGACCTGCCGTTTCGAGGTGACTTTGACAACCAGCAACCCGCAGCTCCTTACCTTCAGGCTACACAGGTAAGGTAGCACGTGTCTACACGATCTCGAAGCGCTCGAACTCCTCGTCGGGCAGGTCGTCGGGGACGGGATGGTCGGGCCCAAAGACGAGGGCATTCGGCCCCCCGCTGGTGACCGACATGCGACCGAGCTTGACGAGTTGCCGCACCGCGCGGTCGACGGCGCGTGAGTCGTGCAGGATGGGCAGCCCTAGGCGGGTGCGAAAGACGGAGCGGGCGCTGGCGACGTCGCCACCGAACAGCTCCCGCTCGGTCGACTGGAGCTCGGCCAGGGCCACGTCGAAGCTCTGCTGGGGGAAGCGCTCGTAGAGGAGCGGCAAGAGGTGCATGGAGAGGCTGTCGGCGGCGCCGGCGAGGCGCAGGGGCTCCTCGCGGGTTCGCCCGTGGGGAAGGGGCGCCTCCCACCAGACCCATTGCCCGTACAGCTCGCGGAGACACTGCCCGAGGGGGGTGTGGGCGGTCCAGCGCTCGCCCTCATTGGCCCCCGACGCCTCGAAGTCGGCAGCCTGGCGGCAGAGTTCGAAGACCTCGCGGGCCACGGGTGAGCCCGGATCGGTCAGATCGCAGCCCGGCTCGGCGGGTTCGACCAGCAGGAAAGCGTTGGCATGGGCCGTGCCCCAGTCGACGACAAGGCGGCGCTCGTCCTCGGGCAGGCGGCGAAGGGAGAGCAGCAGGGTGAGATGGCCGGTGTCGAGGGCTCGGCGGGCGCGAAGGAACCGCCTCCAGGAGGACGAGCCTTCGAGGTAGACGGGGCTGAGCGGCAGCCTGAGGGGGCGATCGCGAATGGGCACGTCGTAGACGACGCCACGGGCAGCCCCGGCAAGGTCCTGGAGGCCCTGCAGGAGGATGCGCTCCTCCTCGGACGAGAAGCCGGTTGCGCTTGTCTCGGTCGCACCGGCCCTGCGTGCTCGCCGCCACAACCCTCGGATGGCCACGGGCACAGCCTATCGCATCGCGGCCCGGAGCCACCGGAGCCGACCGATGGCGGGATTGATGCTTCTCTTTACCTGAAGAGGTGGCCCCGTGGACGGGCCGTGGGCTACAGTCGCAGCATGGCTGGACACGACGACTCCGGCGGAAACCCCACGCTCACCCGGCTCACGCTTCACGAGCGGCACGAAGCGCTGGGTGCACGGTTCGCGCCCTTCGCGGGGTGGGAGATGCCGCTCCAGTACGAGGGCATCGTGGGTGAACACCAGGCCGTGCGGGAAGGCGTCGGAGTCTTCGATGTCTCGCACCTGGCGCGAGCCTGGGTGGAGGGCCCGCAGGCCGTCGAGCAGTTGCGCTCGGTGACCACGTTCGACGTGACCACGCTCCCCGTCGGGAAGGCGCACTACTCCCTCTACTGCAACGAGGCAGGGGGTATCGACGACGACATCTTCATCTACCACCTGCCCGGCGAGCGCTGGCTGGTGATTCACAACGCCGCAAACGCGGACGAGGACTTCGAGCGCCTGCGCGCCGTGGCCGGCGATGCCGCGTCGGAGGTCACGCCGGAGACCGTGATGTTGGCCGTGCAGGGACCCGAGGCGGTGGCCCTGCTGGGGCGGGTTCTCGGCGAGGGGTTCATGGCGCTGGAACAACGCGACTGCGCCGAGCTGCAGTGGAACGGAGCGTCGGTGCTGGTCGCGCGCACCGGGTACACGGGCGAGGACGGCGGGGAGTGCATCGTTGGGGCCGAGCAGGCGGCGGCGCTCTGGGACGCCTTCATCGAGGGCGGCGCGGCTCCGGCGGGCCTGGGCGCCCGGGACACGCTTCGGCTGGAGGCGGCGCTGCCGCTCCACGGCAACGACATCGACGCGGACACGCACCCGTACGAGGCGGGGCTCGGCTTCGCTGTGACGCTCGACGACGGCGCGCCGTTCACGGGCCGCGCCGCGCTTGCCGCGGCGAAGGAGCAGCCGCGGACCCGGCGGCTGGCGCACCTCGCGGCGCGGGACCGGGGGGTCCTGCGGGCAGGCTTCGCGGTACGCGAGCCCGAGAGCGGGGAGGAGGTAGGCCACTTGACCAGCGGGGCCTTCAGCCCGAGCTTGCGCCTCGGAATAGGCATGGCCTACCTTCCCGTGCGGCTGGCAAAGCCGGGCGTCATGCTTGAGGTCGACGTTCGCGGCCGGGCGCTTCCGGTCGAGGTCGTGCGGCGGCCGTTCTACAGAAAGCCGAAGGACTCCTGACGATGGACCACGAGACCCCCGAGAACCTGCTCTACACGCCGAACCATGAATGGCTGCGCCGCGACGACGAGCGTCCGGATGAGGTCACGGTCGGGATCACCGACTACGCCCAGGACCAGGTGGGCGACGTGGTCTACCTCGACCTTCCCGGCGAAGGGGACGCGGTGACGGCAGGGGAGCGCTGCGGCGAAATCGAGTCGGCGAAGACCGTTTCGGACCTCTACGCGCCGGTCAGCGGAGAAGTGGTGGCCGCGAATGCGGCGTTGGAGGACCAGCCCGAGCTCGTGAACGCCTCGCCCTTCGACGAGGGCTGGATGGTCCGCCTGCGCATGTCGGACGAAGCGGAGCTCGAGGGCCTGCTCGATGCGGGCGCGTACCGCGCGCAGATTCCGGAGCACTAGCGTTGGCGTCACCGGCGGACGGCGCGGCGAACGGGGGGGCGCCCCATCCGTACATCCCGGCCACGGAGGCCGACCGCGCGCGGATGCTGGAGCGGGTCGGCGTGCCCGACCTCGACGCGCTCTTCTCCGACCTGCCCGCGGCCTTCCGTGACCCGGCGATCGACCTGCCCACGGCGCTGACCGAGCCGGAGCTGATCGCGCTGCTCGAGGAGCGGGCAGACGAGAACGCCGACCCGGCGCGGCCGAACTTCCTCGGCGCGGGGGCGTACCGGCGTTCCATCCCGGCGATCGCGGCCCACCTGACCGCCCGTTCGGAGTTCGTGACGGCCTACACGCCGTACCAGCCCGAGATCAGCCAGGGGACCCTGCAATCAGCCTTCGAGTACCAGTCGGTGGTCTGCGAGCTGACGGGCATGGACGTCTCGAACACGGGGCTCTACGACGTGGCCAGCGCAACCGCCGAGGCCTGCCTCCTTGCGGTGCGCGCCACGAAGCGGGAGGCCGTGGCCCTGCTGGAACCGATCCACCCGGGAACGGCGGAGGTGGTGCGCACCTACTCCCGGGGCGCCGGTCTGCGGGTCGACCTCGTGCCATCGGTCAGCGACCTGACCGAGGAACACGCCTGCCTCGTGGTTCAGCAGCCGGACTTCCTCGGCGCGATCGTGGACCTCGAACCGCTGGCCGAGGCGGCACACGCCTCGGGCGTGCTGCTGGTCACGGTTGCGGACCCGTTCGCGCTGGGTCTGCTGCGGTCGCCCGGCGAGGCGGGAGCGGACATCGTCACGGGGGAAGGCCGGGACCTCGCGGGCGGGCCGGGCTTCGGCGGGCCATCGCTCGGGCTGTTCGCGGCGCGCTCGCCCTTCATGCGGCAGATGCCCGGGCGCATCGTGGGCCGCACGCAGGAGCTGTACCCGCCGCCGGACGGGGCGGGGGAGCCACGCACCGGCTACGTGCTCACGCTGCAGGCGCGCGAGCAGTTCATCCGGCGAGAGCGGGCGACCTCGAACATCTCGACGGCGCAGGCGCTCATCGCGCTGGCGTTCACGATCACCACCCAGGCGCTCGGACCGCGAGGCCTGCGGGAGGCGGCGGAGCTGTGCTACCAACGGGCGCACGACGCCTCGGCCCGCATCGCCGCGCTGCCCGGCTACGAGACGCCAGAACGCGGACCCTGGTTCCAGGAGTTCCTCGTGCGTGGGCCCGTCCCCGCCGAGGACCTCGCGGCCGAGCTGCGGGCGCGGGGCATCGGGCCGGGCCTCGACGTGTCGGCGCGTCCCGAGCCGGAGGCCCGCGAGGCGCTGCTCTTCGCCGTGACCGAGGCGACGCCCAACGCCCACGTCGACGCGCTGGTCGCCGCCCTCGCCGAGATCGGGGGCGGCGCGTGACTCTTCCGCGACCCAAGACCGAGGACTTTGGCGCGCGCCTCAGCTTCGACCGCGGCAGCCCCGGCCGGCGGGCGGTCGACGTGCCCGCATGGGCCGGGGACGAGAGGCCGCTTCCCGACACCCACCTCCTGCGCGATTCCCTTCGCCTGCCGGAGCTGAGCCAGGGCGAGCTGGTGCGCTACTACACCGCGCTTTCGGCGCGGAACTTCGGCATCGACTCGGGCACGTATCCGCTGGGCTCGTGCACGATGAAGTACAACCCGAAGGTCGACGACCTTGTCGCCTCCTCGGCGGGCTTCGCGACCGCCCACCCGCAATCGCCGGCGGAAGAGGCACAGGGGACGCTGCGCACGCTGCTGGAGCTTCGCCGGGGCCTGGGCGAGGCGACGGGCCTGCCGGCGGTAAGCCTTGCGCCGGCCGCCGGGGCGCAGGGGGAGCTGGCCGGGGTCCTGATGATCACGCGGGCGCTTGAGGACCGGGGCGAGCTGGAGACCCGCCGCCGCATCCTCGTGCCCGACTCGGCGCACGGCACCAACCCGGCAACCGCCGCAATGGCGGGCTTCGCGGTCACGCAGATCCCAACCGCCGCCGACGGTTCGCTCGACCGCGCCACGATCGAGCAAGAGCTCGACGAGTCGGTGGCGGCCGTCATGGTGACGGCGCCCAACACGCTGGGGCTGTGGGAGCAGGGGATCGAGGACGTGGCGGATCTGATCCACGGGGCGGGCGCCTACCTGTACGGGGACGGGGCCAACTTCAACGCGATCATGGGGCGGGTCCGCTACGGCGACCTCGGATTCGACG
This sequence comes from Dehalococcoidia bacterium, assembly GCA_009839725.1. Taxonomy (GTDB): domain Bacteria; phylum Chloroflexota; class Dehalococcoidia; order Tepidiformales; family Tepidiformaceae; genus UBA2991. The sequence goes on from VXPF01000124.1 coordinate 15,652, forward strand.
TCGTCCACCTGAACCTGCACAAAAGCTTCAGCACGCCCCACGGCGGTGGCGGGCCCGGGGCGGGGCCGGTGTGCTGCAGCGAGGAGCTGGCCCCGTACCTGCCGACACCGGTGGTGGAGGAGTGTGAGGACGGGCTCGTCCGCCTGACGGCGCCCGAGCGCAGCATTGGCCAGTTGCAGCAGTTCCACGGCAACGTGGGCGTGCTCATCCGGGCGTACGCCTACATGCGCGCGCTCGGCCTCAAGGGGCTGCGCGCGGTCTCGGGCCAGGCGGTGCTCAACGCGAACTACCTGCGAGTCCTGCTGCACGGCCACTACGACCTTCCCTACGACCGGCCGGTGCTGCACGAGGTCGTGTTTTCGGGGTCGCGTCAGCGCCGGGAGCACGGCGTACGCACGTACGACATCGCGAAGCGGCTGATCGACCACGGTTTCCACCCACCCACCGTCTACTTCCCGCTGATCGTGGAGGAGGCGCTCATGATGGAGCCGACTGAGACGGAGCCTCCCGAGGCGATCGAGGCGTTCGCAGCGGCGATGATCGCGATCGCGGAAGAGGCGGAGGAAGACCCCGAGGAGCTTCACGGCGCGCCCTGGACGGCGCCCATCGGCAGGCTGGACGAAGCGACCGCGGCACGCCGCCCCGTGCTGCGCTGGCAGGAAGAGGGCGCAGACTCGCCCGCCTGATGCCGCCCGCAACAGTCCGGCGGGTTAGGGTAATTCGCCGATCGGGTCCCTATCATTGAGTCGTGGCCTTCACGTGTCGCAGCTGCGGGCTCGAAGTCACCAGCAACGCGGACTGTCCCTGGTGCGGGGTTTCTGAACCGATCGCGGAAGTGGCGGGGCTGGACGACGCGTCACCGGAGGAGGTGCTGCGCGAGCTCCAGGCGAGGGTGATCGCGCAAAACGAGGAGCTGGAACGGCTCTCCCGAAGGCTGGAGGCACTTGAATGGGGCGGGCCTCCCTCGCCGGCGGAACCGCCACCTGCCCCTGCCCCCACCGAGGAAGCAGCGCCAACCCCAGCCGCGCCGGAGGCGCCGGCCGCCGCCCCGCCCACGCCCACGCCGGAACCGCCGGCAGCAGTCCCGTTCCTGCAGGCCGGTGAACGCGCGGAACCCTCATCGACGGTCAGATGGGCCAGTGAGCGTGCCGAAGTCCCACCGGCCGTAGCGGCTCCCCGCGCGCGGGCTCCCCTGCCCTGGGAGGAAGGGGGGAGGCGGTCGCGAGGCGGGAGGCGACGGGGCGGACAGGGTCTCCCCACGATGGCCATTCCGAACTGGAACTGGGAGTGGCTCGTCGGCGGCAACTGGCTGGCCCGCATCGGCGTGGTCGCGCTGATCGTGGGCGCCGCCTTCTTCATCAGCCTCGCCATCGACCGCGGCTGGCTGGGCGAAGCCGAGCGAGTCATCCTCGGCTTGATCGCGGGACTCGCGTTCATGGGAGCGGGCGAGTTCTACCGCACCCGCTACCCGATCTGGGCGCAGACGGTCGCGGGCGGCGGACTGGCGATCCTGTACCTGTCCGTCTACGGCGGGTTCGCCCTGTTCGGCCTGATCGACCCGGTGCCGGCATTCGGCCTGTTCGCCCTCATCACCGTTGCCGGGGTGGCGCAGGCTCTGCGCCAGGAGTCGGTCGGGCTCGCCGTGCTGGCGATCTTCGGCGGCTTCGCCACGCCGCTGCTCCTGCAAGAAGACCTACCCGACGAGCGGCTGCTGCTGGCCTACGTGCTCGTGCTGGACATGGGCGTGCTGGCGCTGGCCAGCATGCGGAACTGGCGCTGGTTCACTCTGCTCGCATGGGCATGGTCGCTGGTGCTGTTCGCCTTCTGGTACTGGGAGCTGGAACCGTCAACGGGACTGGCGCAGATCGGCATCTCCACGATCTTCCTCATCTTCGCGGGGTCCACGGCCGCCTTTCACATCGTCCGGCGAAAGCCGGCGGGCATCCTCGACATCGCGCTGCTGACGGCGAACGCGATCGCCTACTGCCTGATCAGCTACGGGATTATGTTCGACGCCTACCGCCCCTGGATGGGGGGATTCACGGCGCTGCTGGCGGCCTTCTACATCCTCCTGGTGGCCGCCTGCCGGATCCGGGGAGGGGCGCCGCTCAACCTCACGCTGTACACAGCGGCGCCGGCCGTGGGGTTCGCCGCCCTGGCCGTTCCGATACAGCTCGACGGCCCCTGGGTCAGCCTGGCGTGGGGCATCGAGGCGCTCGTGCTGCTGTGGCTGTCGTTCCCGCTGGCAATGCGCGAGCTGCGCTGGTCGGGGTACCTCGTGCTGCTCGTCTCGGCCGTCTGGGTGCTGGCCGTCGACACGCCCGCTGCGGTCGAGCGCGATCTCACGCCGTTCCTGAACCTGCCGATGATCGCCTATGCGGCCGCCGTCATCGCGCCGGCGCTGGCCGCCTACCTCCTGTACCTGCGCCGGGAGGCGCTTCCCGACCGGGAGCAGCTGCGAATGTCGGCGCCGGTCGCCAGCTTCCTTGGCGTGCGCCGAGACGCGCTGGGGGTTCGGGAGGGGCCGGCGGTCACGGTGTTCGCCGTGTGGGCGGCCTTCTTCGCCGTCGTTGCGGTCCCCGTGCAGCTCGAGGGCATCTGGATCACCGTGGCCTGGAATGTCGAGGCGCTGCTGCTGGTGTGGCTCGCGTTCCGCCTGCGCATCCCGGAGCTGCGGTGGTCCGGCTACGTGGTGTTCGCGTTCTCCGGCCTGTGGTTGCTGGCGGTCGACACGACCGACGCGATCGAGCGGGATCTCACGCCGTTCCTGAACCTGCCGATGATCGCTTACGCGGCCGCCGTCGTCGCGCCCGCGCTGGCCGCCTGCCTCCTGTACCTGCGCCGGGAGGCGCTTCCCGACCGGGCACAGGTGAACAGCCAGACCCTCGCTAGGAACTGGGAGGGGCTGGCGGTCCCGGTATTCGCCGTGTGGGCGGCCTTCTTCGCCGTCGTAGCGGTCCCCGTGCAGCTCGAGGGCATCTGGATCACGGTGGCCTGGAACGTGGAGGCGGCGCTGCTGGTGTGGCTCGCACTCCGCCTGCGTCTTCCGGAGCTGCGGTGGTCGGGATACCTCGAGTTCCTCATCTCCGCCATCTGGCTGCTGTCAGCGGACACGCCCGATGCGGTCGAGCGCGACCTCACACCCTTCCTGAACGAGCCTATGATCGGCTACCTCGCGGCCATCGTCCTGCCCGTACTTGCCAGCTACGTCGTGTACCGGGGCCGGGCCGACGTGCCGGAGCAGGAGTGGTCCATCCCGGCGCTGGCGGTCTGGGGCGCGGTGGTCGGGGCGGTCGCGCTTCCCGTTCAGCTGGATGGCGCCCTCGTGAGCGTCTCCTGGGCGGCCTACGCCGTGTTCCTGCTGCTGGTGTCGGTGCGGCTTCGCATGGACGCCCTGCGCTGGGCGACCTACGTGCTGCTGGCGGCGCTGGTGATCCGCCTGGCGGCGATCGAGACGGCGGACATCGACCTCGACACCCTCCGGCCGATCATCAACTGGCGGTTCCTCGCCTTCGGGTCGGGCATCGCGAGCCTGTACGCAGCGCTGTGGCTGGCGCGCCGGAACGGCCCGAGCTTCGGCGCCCGCTTCAGGGAAGTGGAGGCGACGGCGGCTCCGGTGGCCCTGTTCGGACTGGCGACGCTGGCGAGCCTGTGGATCCTTTCGGCCGAGATCCTGGCCTCGGCGGACAGCGCCCGCCTGAACCTGTCGGACCAGGCGAGCGACAACGTTGCGGTGCTTGGGCTGACCCTGCTCTGGGCCATCTATGGGGCGACGCTGATGGTGCTGGGCGTGTTACGCCGGATGCGACTGGTGCGGGTGACCGGGCTAGGGCTCCTGATCGTCTCGGTGATCAAGCTCTTCGCCTACGACTCGGGCGCCCTGGAGCAGGAGTACCGGGTGATTGCGTTCCTGGCGCTGGGCGCCCTGCTGGTGGCGGGCGGCTTCCTCTACCAGCGCCACAGCAGCGCCGTGCGGGAGTTCCTGTTCGAGTAGCGCTCCGACGGACCCGGGGAGACACGCTCGGGTGATGTAACCCCCCGAGCGCCTGTGCAAGCATCCGCCTCATGGAGCGCAATCGCGGCGGGCGACCACGCCACCCCGGCATCCTCACGCCGGCGGAGCAACGGGTGCTGGAGGAGCTCCGCAAGGGCGGGACCAACGCCGAGATCGCGGTTCGCCTCGGTCTCAGCCCCGAGACGGTCAAGAGCCATATCGCCTCGATGCTCTCGAAGCTGTACCTGGCCGATCGCCGTCAGCTGGCCGCCTGGAGTCCGGAGGCCGAGCGAACGCCAAGCCGCCTCCGCGCGGTGCTGGCCGTCCCCGCCGGCCTGGCGAGCCTTGGGCGTGCGGCCCCCTGGCTGGGGGGAGGCCTGGCGGGGGCGATCGCCGTGGCGATCGTCGTTGCCGTGCTCATCGTCGTGCTGGACACCGACGAGGACCTGCAGCCTGGGCCGGGACGGGAGGCGACGAGCAACACCGAATCCGTCTCCCGGGCCACGACCCCACCAGCGCCTCCGCCGACGGCCTCTCCAACCCCTGCCGCGACGCCCCAGACCACACCTGCACCCACATTGGCGGCGACGCGTACGGTCGAACCCGCCCCAGCGGCGCCTGTCTCGACGTCCGAACCTGAATCAACAGCCACTCGTACGCCCGTGGCGGCGGCCACGCCTCAGACAGCCCCCACGCCCGAGGTGACCGCTACACCGGAGACGGCGCCGGCGCCCACGCCAGAACCGACCGCCACACCGTTATCGGAGCCGACCGCCACGCCCACACCCGCAACCACGCCAGAACCCGCCGCCACACCGTCACCGGCGCCAACCGGCACGTCCGAGGAAGACGAGTACTTTGCCTTCCACGATCGATTGGACGAGCTGGCCTGGGTTGTGGATGGAACCACGGACTCCGAAGCGCGTGCTCTCGACTCGCTGAGGAGGCTGAGTGGTTCCGATGTCGAGCTGGCCACTTCCGTCCTGGGCTTCGCCTGGGTGGAGGACGGCATTACTTGGCGCGATGCAAACACCCTCATCAATATGCAGGTCACTGCAGGTTTCGACGTGCCCGTGGCGAGGGAGCTGCTTGGCTACCCGTGGGTTCACGACGGCATTACGAGGGCGGAGGATCTTGCCATCCTGAGTGTCCGCGAACTCGTCAGGGACAACTTGCCCCTAGCCCGGGAGGTAGTCGGGCAACCGTTCCTTGAGTTGCCCTTCCTGCAGCGGGACGAGTACGCCCTGAACTCGCTCCAACGCATGTCCATCCCTGGCTATGCCCAGGGACCCGCGCTGCTGGCGCGGATTACCAGCGCTCCGTGGTTTGCGGACGGTGTGGATGATGACGACGCGGCCCTCCTGCACGCCCTGGGCAACAACAGCGATGCGTATCGCGACGCCCTGCTGGAAGAGCACCACGTGCAGGCCACGTCAATCACGCTTCCCCTTGCTGGTGCGGTAGGCCTTGCCGTCGTGCGGCACACCCCGTTCCCGGCGGACGACGACATGCTGGCAACGCTTGTCGAGGCGGTGACACTCCTCGAGGAGTTCATGGGCGTTCCGTTTCCCGTTGGCGACGTCACGCTCCTGCTGGTTGAACCGGAATTCTGGACTCCGAGCTCAAGGGGGCAGCTCTCGAGGTTCACCCAGGGCAGTGGTCCTGAGCCCTCGTACACCAGGTCCATCGTGGTTGCAGAAAACCCGGAGGGGGGTCCTCCCGTGGGGACCATCTATCACGAACTGGGCCACTACTACGATGCGGCGGGACCCAGGTGGTTGCATGAAGGTACCGCCGAATTCCTCGAGGCCTACCTCCACTCCCGTACAGGCGGAGCTCAAATCGAAGAGAGGCTGCCACATGCGGAGGCCGCCAGCACCTGTTCGGCCAGCACCATCTGGGAGCACGTCAATCCCTATCGGGGCGGCATCTGCGACTACTGCCTTGGAGAGCAGTTCCTTCTCGGGATGTATCAGGCCCTGGGAGGGGACGCCGTCGCCGCGGCCCTGGGGGACCTGCACCTGGCGGCGCGGTTCTTCGAGAGCCCGAATCACGACAGCATCTACTATGCGTTTCTGTCGAACGCGCCGCCTGGGCGGGAGGAGGCGTTCAAGGCAGCCTTCCGCCGCTACCACGGCGGGCCGTTTGTCGACCGGACGGTCACGGATACACCCGAGCGCTCCGCCCTGGTGGCCCTCTACAACGCCACGAACGGCGATGACTGGACCATCAACCGCAACTGGCTCAGCGACGCGCCCCTGGGGGCGTGGCACGGCGTCTCGACCAATTCGACCGGTCAGGTCACCCGGCTCATACTCGTGCGCCACGGCCTTGTTGGCGAGCTCCCCTCAGCACTGGGACGCCTTCCGAACCTTGTGTACCTGGACCTCAGCGAAAACGAGCTGACCGGGCCGCTCCCGCCCCAGCTCGGGCGGCTCACGAACCTGGTCCAGTTGCGACTCCAGGCCAATCAACTGGAGGGGGAGATACCAGCCGAGCTTGGCAACCTCGCGAAGCTGGAGCAGTTGATGTTGTTTGGGAGCCAGCTCAGTGGGCGGCTGCCTCCCGAGCTTGGGCGCCTCACGAATCTCCGGACCCTGTGGGTCGGCGGGAACCAGCTTGGCGGAACGATCCCTCCCGAGCTTGGCAGGCTCGCGAGCCTCACCTCACTGTCGATCTACGGCAACGACTTCAGCGGATGCATCGCGCCTGAGCTCCCGGATCTCTGGGTCTCGGAGACGAGGCTCCCTCGCTGCGGGGCGGAAGGGGACGCTACCTCCACAACGGACCCGACGCTCACCCCAACCTCCGACACAACCCCGGAGCCACACTGAGCCTCCGTACGACTCCACCGGTGGACCTGACTCGACTGCAGGCAGCACCACACAGGCACCTGCGGCGTGGCCGCAGGCGCCTGTGTGGTCAGGGACTCAAGGGAACTGCCCAGAACCGATCACGGCGCCTCTGGAATGTCGGGCTGGTCGTCGTAGTAGCGCGACATGAAGAGCAGCCCGTCATAGCGGATGGCCCACGTATGCGCGTACAGGGTCTCCGAGGACCTGATGTTGGGGAAGATGTTGCTTACCCAGACCCCATCCTCGGTGGCTGACGCAAGCTCCTGGCCGAGATGCCGGTCTCCCGATGAGGGGAGAGCCTTCAAGTCCGTGCCAATGAACTGCGGGGCGATGTGGGCGACCAGCAGAAGGTCGTTCTCGTCCGCGAGGGTGAGGCCCCACTGACCGTCAAGGCTTTCCTCGCTGCTATAGAGGGCGATGGTGGCGTCCAGGCCATTGCTCTCGTAGTAGTCGATAGCCTGCTGCACATAGGCCATCGTGTGGCCCACAGGGTCTTCGATCCGCACGTAGTAGCCGGAGGCGAAGAGCATGCCATCGCGACGCACGGCGTACCCAACCTTGGGGACTTCCTTCAACGTGACCGGGTGGGGCCACAGGTACTCCACCCAGACCCCCTCCTCGGTGGCCTCGGCCAACGCCTTGCCCAGTTCGTAGCCATCGGAACCGACCACGTCCTTGATGTCCGTGCCGATGAGTGCCGGGATGAGCGGGTGGACGTGATAGATGTCGCTCGCGTCGGTGGCGAAGAGATACCACTCGCCCTCGAAGCTGGCGACGCTGTTGTAGTAGTTGAGCATGGACTGCAGGCCGTCACGCTCGTATCGCGCGATGGCGGCGTTCACGTACTGAACGGTGTATTCCCTCGGGTCGGCGTCGCGCCAGGCCGGGGGTCCCGTCTCGGGCTCGCCGGCGTAGTAGCCGGAGGCGAAGATCAGCCCGTCGTGGCGGATGGCCCAGGTAACCTTTTGCTGTTCCTTTCGGGAGACAGGATGGGGCCACAGGTACTCCACCCACACGCCTTCCCCGGTGGCCTGGGCAATCTCCCTGCCCAGTTCCTGCCCGTCGGAGCCGACCACGTCCTTGATATCCGTGCCGATGAGGTGCGGGAAGATGGGATGAGCCAGGTAGATGTCGTCATCGCCGATGAGGAACAGGTAGAACTGCCCCTCCAAGCTGTCCCGGCTGTTGTAGTGGGTGATGGCGGCGTCGAGGCCGTCCGCGTCGTATTTCGCTACGGCCCGGCTCACGTACTCCTTGACGGATTCGGCAACGTCTTGCACCAGGGCCGAATGGCTGGCCGCGAACACGAGGCCGTCGTGAAGGACGGCGAGAATTCGCCGTGGCTCTTCCTGCTTGGTGTCAGGGTTTACGCCCCGAGCCGTCGCCCAGAAACCCTCCTCGGTCGCAATTGCTGTCAGCTCTGCGAAGCCGGGGAATGATGAATCCGGGCCAACGTATTGCCCCTGCAGCGCAGGGAGAGCGTGGTGAACCAGCAATATGTGATCGGCTGTGTTCACGATGGTGAGCGCTCGCCCGTCCCCGAGTCCCGCCTCGGACCTGTAGAACTCGACGGTCGCGTCCAGGCCGTTCTCCCGGTAGTACTCAATGGCGGCTGTTACAAAGGCTCGGGTCAGGTCGTCTTCGGTCAGGGGAGCGGGTTCCGGCGTCGGCTCCGGCGTCGGGGTCGCCGTGGGCTCCGGGGCCTCAGTAGCCGCGGGCGGCGGCTCCGGCGTTGGGGTGGCCGTGGGTTCGGGGGCCGCAGTGGCAGTGGGTTCAGGGGTTGGCGTGGCTGTGGGGTCGGGGGCCTCGGTGGCGGTGGGCGCCGGCGCCGGGGCAGGATCGTCCCCGCCGCAGGCAACTGCCAGGACGGCGATGGAGGCCACTACCAGAAGCACGAACAGTGCGTTCACGCCAGCGGGTGCTCGCCGGCACCTCGCTGCTGACCAACTCGCCCACGGTTGCATTCTCGCTCGATTCAAAGGTTTACCCCTCTAGAGTCGTACTGTTTGCGACTGCGTATCATACGTTGTGCGCTGCCGTCTATGAGCAAGATGTCCCGAACATCCCAAGGCCGACCCGTAATTCACTACGAGCCCGACGAGAAGTGCCCGCCATTGCTGGCGGTAATCTCTGCGCTACAAATATTCATTCCCAACACCATTAGCCTCATCATATTGGCGGCGCTTGTGGTGCGGGCATCCGACGAGTCGGACGCCTATCTGTCGTGGGTGACCTTCACCGTGCTGGCCGTCACCGGAGCCGGCATGATCCTGCAGACCCTGCGGCTCCGTCAGGTCGGCTCGGGCCGCCTCATCGTCGCGAACTTCAACGTTCCGTTCCTGGCGGTTTGCGCCCTGGCGCTCTCTGTCGGCGGACCTGGTCTGCTGGCCAGCCTGGTGGTGGTTTCCACCGTCGTCCAGTCGGTCCTCACCCTCCGCCTTGCCTCCCTCCGCCGAGTATTCACGCAGACGGTGAGCGGCGTGGTGGTGATGCTGGTAGCGGTTTCGGCCATGCCCTTCATCATCAGCAGAGCGGTCACGCCGCCGGAAGGCGAATCGACGCTGCTCTTCCTGGCGCCGGGGATGGCGGCGCTGGCGGCCGGGGTCCTGATATCGCTGCAAGACAAGCCGGTCTGGCGCATGTGGATCCTGACGGTGACCGTGGCCGTCGGTTTGCTCGTGGCTGTGCCCCTGGGCTTCTACGACACCGCCATCATTGCCGACACCGCATGGGTCAGCCTGCCCGACTACCGGTGACCGGCGCTGGATCTGGTGTTCGACGCGGACTTCTGGGCCCTGCTTCCGGTCTTCGTGGTCGTGAATCTCACCGCCTTCATGAAAGCGGTGGGAGATCTATCGGTCATCTACCGCGCTTCCTACCGGACTCAATCCGCAGTCGACTTCCGGACGGTGCAGGGGGGCTTGAATGTCTACGGCGTGGGTACCCTTGTTTCCGGCCTCCTGGGAACCCTGCCTGTAGCCGCGCCCTGGGCGGCTACCGCCGTCTACATCAGCTTCACCGGCGTCGCGGCCAGGACCGTCGGCCTCTACCTGGGCGCATTGACCATCGTTGTTGCGTTCTTCTCCAAGTTCCTTGCGTTGCTGATCGCCATTCCCAGCCCGGTGGTGAGCGCGGCTTACATCATCATCTTCGCCATGCTCTTCATCGAAGGGGCGAAGACCGTCTTTACGGGCCAGGTTGACCAGAGAAAGGCCACCATCACCGGCGTGTCCATGGTTCTGGGTTTGTCGGCAGCGGCCTTCAGCGGCTTTTTCGAGGGAGTCACCAGTCACCTGGTGGGGAACACGATCGTCGTCGGCGGGATGGCGGCCATCGCCATGACGCTCTTCACGGAAGTCTCGAGTCTTCGCGCCAAGAAACTGCAGACCGAGCTATCCCAGTCTTCCCTCGCTGCCATCGACGAGTTTCTCTCCCAGTACGCCGAGAGCCATTCCTGGACCGAGGAGGGGGGAAACCGGCTGCGCCTGGTAGGAGAAGAGGCCATCCTGAGCCTGCTCGAAGAAGAGCAGGACGGTGCCGCCACGGACAACCGCAGGTTGGTCGCCACCATTCGCCCCGACGGCGGATCGGCCGAGCTCGAGATCGTTGTCGCCTCAGGCGAAGCCATACAGGGGAATATCGAGAATCGCATGGCCTATCTGGGCCAGGATCAGGCCCTGGAGGACGAGCAGGAATTGTCGGTCCGGATCCTGCGCCACTACGCCTCGTCGGTACACCACCGCAAGTACTACGGGCTGGACATCGTCAGCTGCCGCGTGGACCAGTAGCGCAACAGGGGCCTTGACCGTCCACCGGGAACCGGGGGAAAACTGGTTCTGGCACGGGACCGCGCCGCTACCGGCCGCCTCGGTTGGCGCGGGTGGTGGACCTACACGTACTGTACTGCGAACTTTCCGGTGGGCGGTGTCCCTGTAGGGGAAGAACGGCATGCGCCGACCAGGGCGGTCGCCACGTATCGCGGCGTCAAAGGTCACACTCGCTAGCCTGGTGATTCCGGCAGTACGTCGAGAGACTCGTGTCTGCCCAGTGAGACTGCGGTAGTGTCCACCCGCTTGGCGCAACACGGCGATGGGCAATCACTCACGTCAGCACCTCGAACTCATCGGACAACGGATCGAAGCCGTTCTGCATGGAGGCGATGAACCTGTCTACCACCACGCGGACCCGCTTGACGAAGTCCTCGCGCTGCGCCCCAGACAGCATGCGACTATCGCCATGCGCCTGGAGATGCCTTGCCGTCGCGATGTCATCGATCCACGACCTCTCGATGCGAAGCTGGGTTCTCATGCGCTTCCACGAGGGCTTCGCATCGCCACTCGCGTCGCCCGGTTCGACGTAGCATTGTCGGATGTTCTCGATGGCCCGGAAGCAATGAAGGGCCGTGTCGTGTGGATTTCGGATGGACTCCCGAATGTCTCCCAAGGCTTGGGTGAGCTGACCTACGGATCGAACCCGCCTCTCGTCATGGCGATCGGACGGCTCCAGCATCACAATTCTCAGAAGGCTGTCGAAAGTGACACCCACGTCTTGCGGAAGGTCAAGAGACCCTACCGTGAACGGCCTAACCCAGTTCTCTGAGTCAAGTGTACGGTGATCAATGTAATGGCTAATGTAGACATCATACGAGCCACCTTGAACATAACCGTATACATCTAGCAAGACTCGGATCAAGCGGTCAACGTAGTTTCCTACGCTCGAGTGGTTCCCGCCGCTCACGGTACTAACCGAGACCTCTATACGCGAAGCCACTATCCGGATAGAAGCATCGAACGAGAGTGACCCATCGAGCGTCATGGAAGAAACGACAATCGGTTCTAGATTGCCCTCTCGCACGAGGGCGATGGTCACAGGCTCTTGATTTGCTCTCAAGACTGTGCCGAGAAACGTGTATGTGGGCGCTCCAGCTACCACCGCCGGCGACATCTCGTCGAATGCAGCTTCAATCTCCTGGGCCAACTCGTCCTCGGTCTGCGATTCGTAGTGCCGAATTACGTCCTGGACGCGCGCTTCGTCCCAACCGGGCGGGAACCGGAGCTTCGTCTCGCTCATCGGCTTCTCCTTCGCCTTCGCCGCCGGAAAGCCCTCAGAGCATTTTCGGACAACTCGTAGGCGGTGATCACAAATGCGCCGTCAGACTCCGAGTCACGCACATACACTACTAGAAGGTTGCGCCCTCCGAGCGTTTGGCCGATAGCGAGCCGGGAGTCGCGCTGCCCGGGCAAGGTCCTCAGCAGGTGAAGACATCACGTCCTCAACCCTCGTCCTCGCGCACCCCATGCCGGTAGATGTGAAGGTCGCCGGCTGGGGGTCAATGTAGAACCGCAAATCCATCCCTCGAGTCTTCGCCTCCGCGTGATGGCACTATCAATTGGATCTTGTACCGCTGGAAGCATCGGCCCGAGATCCCGGCCTCGACATACTGCACGCTCAGGGGACGACGCCCCGCTGCGGACCCCAACACTCTCAGCCTGGTCGTCGTGCAGCGCGTCGCTGGGTGTGCCCTCATCCAGATCGACTGAGCACTACGACTTCGTGGCGCCCGTCCACCTGGCCGGTCTGGTATGCGCTCAGCACGCGCATTCTTGACCGACCCTCCCGGACAGGCTTGCCATGAGTCAGGCGTCTCCGCCTACTCCTACTCGAACTCCTCGACGTCATTGCGGACGTAATTCTCGAGGCTGAACTCATTATGGCCAGTAGCGGAGAACCGGTGGCGGCGCAGTTCCATCTGGTGTTGCGTCCCATGAGCTACTGCGTGGTTCACGAGTTCCTCAATACAACTTCGCTTCCACACCAGCCCGAGGTCTGAGTCCGGGCGCAATCTGCCGGAGTAGACACCGACGAAGTAATTCATAGGCCTTCTCGCTTGCCAGTTCTGTCCCTTGTGCTCGACCACGGCTCCTGCACGAAACTGCGCGAACACAGGAGAACCGGACTGACCGGGGCGCGACCTACAGTCGATAAGGAACACGGGCAAGCCCGAGATGTCTATGTCGGGTTCCGATGCGATAGACCCCTTCGACCAGATCGGGAACGGTCCGCCGATCTGACCGTACGGGTAGCCGACGACATGCAATTCGCTGCCGACGTCCCATCGATGCCAGTCGTCCTTCAATGAGACGCTATTAATCTCCCCTACGATGTTCATCATCTCCTTGACCGGCAGGGCGACAATGTCCGCCCTGGCCCCCAGCGTCGGGTGCTCGGTCCAAGCAGGCGCTTCCGGGTTCGCGTGGTCCACTAGGTCAATGTGGTAGTGGACTTCGTGGGGACCGTGCATCGTCACGATCGCATGGTCCGGGATGCCGCCTTGCTTGTGCAGCGGCTGCCCGGTGATATTGTGGCGCCCGGTGAAGTTGTGGCGGTTCGTGACGAGCACCGGTCCATCTTCGGACATCACGAAAAAGCAGGTTCCGTTACCAAGCAGCGTCTGCCCGTAGTACATCCTGATGTAGCGGGACACGGCTGAAAGGCTATCGTAGTAGCCAGCCACTTCGAGTTGGTCTAGGTCGCTCATGGGGTTGGCTCCCGTCATTGGCAGTGACTGTATGGAGCAGCCCGCTACTTGGATGCGGGTTCGTCCCTATTCTGCGGAGCGACGTGTCGACCGACAACAAGTGGCTGCCGGTAGCAGGACAGCATCGTAGCCCTGTCCGCCACTCGATATCCTCCTTGCGGCGAATGGGCTCTAGCGGGTGCGGTCGGAATCCTTGTTGGCGGTGACGCGCTTGCGGCCCCCGTCAGCGGGGAGCGGGCTACCGTCGCGGCCGTTCCAATAGATGCCGGGGCGTGGTACCCGGTAGTAATTCGACGGGTGCTCTGGATCGGCGGAATGCCGCGCCGTTTCGTGCGCTGGCCGAAGGAAGCGCCCGAGGGCCGCTTCGCAATACTCGGGCAATATCTCGATGCAGAGCCACTGCCGCTCAGTGCGCTCGCAGACTTCCCCAGTGACGCAGCTGCCCGCGAACGGATCCAGCACGAGGTCTCCTGGCTCGGTCAGCATGCGGATGAAGTACTCGGGTAGGTCTGCCGGGAACCGCGCCGGATGTGGCTTCAGGCCCCGCTCCGCGCAGTAGCGGAGGTAGAAGCTGTTGCTCTCGGTGTTTGGAATCGCGATCAGGTTAGGTGGGATCGCAGCTCCGTTGTCGCGAAAACTATCGCCGAGGTCATGGCCGGACGGTCGTCTTCTAGGGGTGAAGCCGCTATTGAGCAGACTGCGCATGCTCGAGCTGTACGGCTGTAGCACGCGGCGGTTGCTCGCCTTCGGCCAAGGCGTTTTCGCGAGCCACCATACTGTGTTGATAGCGTCCTTCACCCGCAGCCGGCGCACAGTCACCCATTCGGCTGGCGTGGGCAGCTTGGCCGGATTCCACCAGTAGAAGTCTTGGGCGAGATGAAACCCGTACTCCTCGCAAAGCATAATCAGAAGTTTGAAGTGATATAGGCTCCGCGTCGGAAAGCCCTTATTCCAAGCGCCCCCGATGTCGATCACCAAGCTGCCGCTCGGCTTGAGCACACGATGAAACTGCTCGGCGAACGGCCGGAACCATTCGGTGTAGTCGCCAGCATCGACGTTCCCGTAGTCCTTCTTGCGGACCAGTCCGAAGGGCGGACTCGTCATGATCAGATCAACGGATTCGTCGTCGTACGTCGCGAGCACGTCCACGCTGTCGCCGCGCACGATAGACCCGAGTCGCGTCTCGTGGAACGTCTCGAAACCGGTTCCCGGGCCGCCCACCTTGTCCCTCACAGTTCCAACCGCTTCAGGCGCATGGCGTGCCTCGCCTCCCGGTTCAGCACGTCGACGATGGCCGCGGGGCGGCGCTCGATCACGTCGAGATCGGAGCCATCTATCATCACCACGCACAGGTTCATGTCGCGCATGATGCTGTTCGCATACGCCCTCGCATCGTCGCTGATCGAGCCTGTCGTCACGATGAGCACCGCGTTGCTCTTCAGAAAGTGCGTGAGGCCGACCTCCTTCGCTACGTCGTCGAGCCGCACCCGCCTGGTGTTCTTGCATTGGATCTGCCAGCGCGAGAAGACGAGTCGGTCGCTGTCGAAGATCAGGTCTACCTCGGCTCCGCCCGTGTCTTTGCCGCGAACACGCGTGCCGACGTACTTGAGATCGATGGACTGCATCAGTTTGAACGCCAAGGCCTCAAGCGCGAGCCCACGCCGATGGTGGTCGTCCGGCGTATCGATCTCGGCCCGGATGTCCGCCAGCGACCTGCGTAACAGCGGTCGAATATCGGGGATGACCTGTTGGTCGATCTGCTCGAGCAGGGGCGCGATGATATCGAGGTCTAGCCGGTCAGTTGCCGTGACCAAGAACGGCTTCGCGCCTCGCCCGCCCTGGCCAGTGCCGCGCTCAAGGGCGATGTACCCAGCGTCACGGAGCGGATAGAGCACCTGCTTAGGCAGGTTCTTCTCGTTGAAGTCACCGCCGTAGACCGCTGCGGCGAGCTGCTCCACTTCGTTCGAGAGATGGGGCCCCCCGCCACCGATATTGGCTAGCGCCTTGAGGTACGCTCGCTGCTCCAAGCTGAAGGTCGCGAGGACTTCGATCTCCACGGGGGTGACGCCCAGAATCTCCTCGAAGCGCCCCAGATCGACCCGGTAGTTCGTTACGAAGACACCCGCCCGCTCAAGCCACAACCGCATCGTGCTCATGTGCTTGCCGCCGCGCGGCACGACGATGCCGGTCGCCTCCAGGCGTTGGCGTAGGCTTATCAGCGTGATGCGGTCTCCGGCCGACTGCATGTCCATGATGCACTGAACGAAGGCCGCACCTTGGCATTCTCTGAGGATGTGCCGCGCGAGAGCTTCGTACAGTTCGGCCTCGCTGCTCCTGACGGCGTAGAGCGAACGCCCAAACGGCGTCAGCGTCGCATCATCGGTCCCGATGATGCCGTACGCTCGCAGCGAGAGCTTGGTGTTGTTCGCCAACTTCCGCTTGTTGGCGTCAGATGTCGGACGGTCGGCGAAGTAACGGATGCGGACGGCATCCTCGAAGGCACGCCAATCACTAGCGTGTTCGTGAGCCAGCTCCAGCAGCACCGCCAGCTCGATCTGGGCCGGTGAGAACTCACTACCGAACGGTAGGTCGCTGCGAGCCATCCGACTTCCGGCCTCGGCCGCCCCTCTCCTGAGCGACTATATGTTTACGCGCTTGTTCTTGTCTACTGACTCCGGATTTGGGGCCTTTCTGCGCGAGGGGGATGCGGGTCGTAAAGAACATATGTACTCTGAATGGCGGATGCCGGAGTACCACCGTGGAACCGGAACTGACCGACGCCATCGGCGACTACCTGCTCGCGCACATCGAGCGCAACGGTCACGCACGCACGGCCGAGGCGTTCGGCGTCTCGCGCCACACGCTGTGGCGCTTCCTCGAACGCGGCCAGCCGGGACGCGCCCTGCCCCGCGCCGTGATGGCCCGGGCCGGCGACACGCCCGCGAAGCTCCGTGCGGCGACGCGCGCCCTCAGGGGCGAGACGCGCCCGGCACCCCTTGAGCGCCCCCGTGCCCCGCGCCTGACGCAGGCCCTCCACGAGACGCTGCTGCTCGTCTGCGAGACCCCCTTCGCGAGCGTCGAGAACCTCTCGCGCCTCAAGCGCCTGCCCGCCTCCAGCCTGCGCGAGCGATTGGCGAAGCTGCGGCGGATGGGCCTCGCCGAAGCGCATCCCCACCGCCTGGCGATGCTGAGCGACCGGCCGCTGCGGCGCCATGTCCCCACCGCGGCGGGCGTCGACGCCCTGGGCGACGACGACGTGCTGTACCGCCACCCCGTATCCCGCCAGTGGCTGCGCCTGCTCGCCGAGCGCCTCGACGGCGTGGCGCTTCTCTACGAGCTCGCGGCGATGATTGCCGACGCCGACCCCGAGGAGGACCCCGTGCGCGTCGAGCACTGCCGCAGCGGTCCCTACGACGCGCTCGTTACGCTCTCGGGGGACCGCACGCTGGGCGTCGTGCGGCAGGGGGCGATGCTGAGCTCGGCCAGCCTGCGCTACCGCCTGCGGACGCTCGAGCGGCAGGACGTGCAGCAGCTGCCGCATGTGACGCTGGTCGCGACCGACTCCGACCAGGACACGCGGCGCGCGGTGCGCGCGCTGCGGGAGCCCTCGGGCTTCCACCACAGCGCCGTGGCGACGCTGGGCGCGGTGATCGGCGGCGGGGCGCGGGCGCGCGTCTGGCAGCCCGCTCGCTACGGTCGCGGGAACACGCCGGTCGTGAAGCCGAGTTCCAGCCTGGCTTGGCTGGTCGACGTGGCGGGACGCGAGGCGGAGCACCCCGTGCACCGGGTGATGCCGAAGCGACTCTGGGCATGGCGAGCGTCGGGCGGCACGCGGGCGGCGCCGCCTGAGCCGGGAGACCTCGCGGACGCGGTGGCAACAAAGCTCGGGAGCGCAGAGAAGCGGATGCTGGACCTGCTGGCGGCGTGGCCGCTGTGCACGACGGAGCAGCTCGCCAACCTGATGGGCGGCCTGACCGACCGGCGCGCGAACCAGTTGCTGCGCGCCCTGCGGCGGCTTGGCCTCGCGCGCCGCGACGGGGAGGCGCACGTGCTCACGGACGAGGGGCTGGCTTATCTCGCGCGGCGAGACCGGGCGGCGGTCGGTACGGCGCTGGGCCGCTGGAGCGCCGAGCGCACGGCTGATGGCCTCTACGCCGGCACGGCGCTGCGCGCGCTCGCCGCGCAGGTAGAGCACCAGCGGGGGCTGGCGGAGTGCGTCTCGATGCTCGCCCTCGACGCCCGCTACTCGCGCGATCACACGCTGCTCGACCTGTTGCCCACGCACCGCTCGCAGATCACGTACCGCCATCGCGAGACGAACTACGCAATCCACCCCGACGCCTCGTTCCAGCTCGGCTACAGGGACGAGTGGACTTGGTACCTGCTCGAGTACGAACGGCGCGCCGTCACCCCGAAGCGGCTGCCCGAGCGGCTCGTATCGTACGCCCGCTACTTCGGGAGCGGCCGTGCCCGGCTCGACCACGAGGGACGCTCGCCGATGGCGCTGTTCGTCTTCGAGACCGAGCACGCCGAGGAGATGTTCCTGCGGGCCGCCTCACGACTGTCCGGAGTCCCACTGGCGAGCGCGACCACGGAGTCGATTGGCTTCGATGGTCCGCTGGGGCCGGCCTGGCGGTTGCCGGCTCCCGCTGCACCCGAACGCCGTCGCCTGCACTTCCTCGCACGGGGGTGACACTCTGTCCGATGGCCGTTCGCAGGACTTCCAGTAGGGGGACTCGCCCGCCACGACGTTGGGGCAGCACTGCCCCATGGAAACGCCTTGTCCCGCATGCACACGCGCGGTCCCGATGGGGCATTTCTACCTACGTTGTTCTTCCTACTCCCTCTGTCAGCCACAAACAGCCCGGATTGGGGCACATGGTGCAAAACCCGGTGCGCTGGGTCACGGCGTCCTGTAGGAGGCTGAGAAGCACATCGGGCGGTTCGCCCTGGGCGTGATCGAGCAGGATCCGCACCCTGTGCGAGAGTGTGCACCCACGATCCGGCAAGCCTGGCTCGGGATGGCCACGCGCCACGACCCTACGAGACCAGACCTCGTGCACGCGCAAGCAGCCAGATCAGGACGATAGCGTCAGCGCTCGGTCCTCCGAGCGTTCTCGCCGTACGTACGGACAAGAACCGGTGCCTGTGGCTGACGAGATTGCGGGTCGCGACCGCGGCGGCAAGGGTGTTCGCGATGACTTCGGCGTGGCTGGCTCCGACTGCAAGCGCCGCCTCGGTGAGGGCAGCGGCGCGCTGGTCGAGGTCACCCTGCTTGTCGGACGTTCGGCCGCTGCCGATCAACGACTTGAACCGAATCAGCCACGGTGCCTCCGCCTTGCCGAGGATCATGACCAGCTTGCGGTACGGTTCCCCGTGATGACTCACCGATGCCTCGTGCCCGAGGTCTGCCTGTGCATCGAGGATGCCGCGGGCGAGTTGCTCGCCCGCCAAGGCCAGTTGCCTCAGGCCGCGGTGGAAGAAGCCCGGGTACCGATCTCTGCGCAGGTCAGCGTCGGTGTATGAGTATCGCTGGAGGCCGAACAGAACCTCCCAGAGGTCATGATCGAGACAGAACCTCACGATTTCGTCTGGCACGGTGTCGATGCTGCCGTACTCGTTGGCGATCGCCGCCACCGGCTCCCGGCCAAGGATCGCTTTCAGGTTCCTCCGGGCGGCGTCCGCAGCAGCCTCAACCGGATCGAACCTGCGCAGCTGGACGGAGAGGCCCGGCCCGACGTGTTCCTCCGCAGCCGCAAGGAGGCCATCCCAGTCGTACTCGAACGCGTACTGGCAGAGCCTCTGGGCGTCTCGCAGGTATTCCTCCGCGTCGTCGGCCAATGCGATGCGCTCGTCCCGGCGGTAGTCCCCGATCAGCAGGGTGAGTTCGCTGAGGAACCGGAAGAACGCGGGCTCGTCAAGGTTTGAGACTTCCAGGGATCGCCGTGCCCAGGCCGCCATGGTGGAGTGCAGCTCTTCGGTCGCTGGCTTCGTGAGGGTTCCGCCGCTCACCCCGTCGAATGCTTCGGCGAGGGCCATCTGGTCCGCGTAGAGATAGCGCTCCAGCGCCTCGAACCCGTTGGCCATGCCTCGAAGCGACCGCATCTCCTCGGTGTCCTCGGGAAGGCGGTACCAGTCCCAGAGATGGTGTGGCGGGTCGATGTGCCTCAGGAACCGCGAGTGCACGTAGTAGTACTCCCGCTGCCGGAGCCACGAGACGACGTGGACCTGCCACGGAGCGTAGTAGAGCTCGACCGTGCTCCGTCGCACGGTGTGCCCGTCCGGCGTGGTTAGCGAGATGGTTTCGTCAGCATCCCACGGTTCGAACGCTTCGCAACCGGGAGTGACCAGAAGAGAGTTCCGCTCACGCTCCGCGTCGAACGGGTGTAGGCCTCCTGCGTGGCGTTGCTGTAGCCGTCGCAAGGCATCGGGCGGGTCGAGATCGTCGGGATTCGTGACCGGCCAGAGGTTGTTCCTCTGGGTCACGGCGAGCAGATAGGCGGCTGGCTGGTGGAGCCGCAGCGCTGGCAACAGCAGGCAGTTCTCCTCGTAGAACTCCAACTCGCGGTCGTTCAGGAACTTCACGTTGAGCGAGTTGGCATGGTCCTTGAAGGCCCGGAGGTCGATATAGCGTCGTCCGTGTCGATTCATGGGCGCCCTGAGAGTCTGGCGACTCAGCGTCGCATGAGGTAGTCGCATGCCGGAACCGGGTTGAGGCGGCCCAGCTGGCTGGTACCCGAGTGACTCACGCACTTTGGTCGCGCTTACGCTGGGGCTGCGTCGCGTCCGTCTGCGTCCCGTTTCTCGAGATGGCGAGAGCGCGGGAGTCAGCGAGCGCGCGGCGCGCGATGATGCGCGCGAGTGCGCGCAGGCCCTCGATGCGGAGCCGCTCCTGTTCGTCGCTCAGCGCTTGCTGCGTCTTCACGGTCAGTCCATCTCCCAGCGGGGCGCAGTGGCCGTCCTGCCCGCGCAGGAACCCGTGGCTTTCTGACTCCAGCGTCGGAGGTGGGAACGGGCTTGACCATCCCCTGTAGGGGTATTGCGCGCGTGCAACCCCTTCCAGGGGGTGCCCTCCCTATGCACGAGGCGTCTTTCATTGCCGGGGGAGCCCCCGTTCCGCCGCGATGGGGCGCAAAATGGGGCAGTTGGGGCAGCCCCGAAGGCGAGGCCAACGGGGGCAGCGGGGTGACGATGAACGGCAACGAGACCGCGGAGCGGGAGCCCGAGCAGGTGCTGCTGGCGAGCCTGCGCGAGCTGATCGACGAGGCGGGGCACGGCGAGGCGGCGAGGCAGCTGGGCGTCGACCGCAAGACGCTCTGGCGCGTGCTGGACCAGGGTCGGCTCACCCCGCGTGTCAGGCAGGCGCTGGAGCGGCGCGGCGCGAACCCCGAGGCGGCGCGGCGGCGCGGACGCCTGGACGTGCTGGAGCGCCGGACGGAGATGCTCGACAAGGACGTGGAGGCGCTGGCTGAGGCCGTCGAGGCGCTGCGCGAGGAGTTCGGGAGGCTGGCGGACCTACAGGCCGAGGCGCTGGGCGCGTGGGAGCGCAGGCTCTCGGCGGTGGAGGCGCGACTCGCCGGGACCGCAGCCGAGCCGCCCGGAGCGGGCCGCGACGGCGGCACCGAACCGCAGGTGAGCCACCCCGAGGTCGTGACCCTGGAACCCGTGCAGGGCGACGAGATCGTCTACGGCGAGGCCGCCCCCGTCGTCTTGGAGTGGCGGGACCAGCGCATGACTCACCTCGACGAGGGTGCAAGGCGTGTCGAACGGGCGCGCGCCCTGGTGCGCATGTTTGAGCTGGAGATCGTCCTGATCAGGGATCACGAGCTGACGCTGCCACCCTCGGCGTACCCTTGGGACGAGTCCCGCCGCCGCGACGAGCTGACCAAGGTGAAGTTCTCCCTCGTGAGCGCTCGCTGGGAGCTGGCGCAGGCGTTGCTCTGGCGCTGGGTGCGGCTCGCGCTCACGCTCGGACGCTGGCGGAGGTGACCACGTCAGCAGCGTGGAGGGTGAGACGTGGTTCTTGAACGCCCCTCAGGCGTCTGCTGAATCGCGCTCGGCGATGTAGCGGTCGCACGCCTCCGCAGCCCACGAGCGTTCTGCGGCATTCTGAGCCCACCGACGCACGAACGCGATGATCGAGTCCTGAGTGGCCGGTGGCGCATCGCTCAGGAAGCGCAGCAGGTCGCCAATGACACCGCGTTGACCAAGGCCAGTATCGCTCGCGAACTCCGGCTCCGATTCCAGCAGGTGCTCCAAGAGCTTCGTGAGCACCTCCACTCCTCGCTCGTGAAGTTCCTCCTTGAAGCGATCCTCGTCGTACTCATTGTGTGTGTGAGTGCGGTCCGGGATCGCAGCAACGACCGCGGCCCACCACTCGCCGAGCCAACGAAAGCCGTACCGCAGGCTCCAAGAGCGATCAGGGTCGGCCTCGATCATCCCTTCGACGCTCCGTTCGACCATCGTCATCATCCAGCCAA
The DNA here is from genome assembly GCA_009839725.1 of Dehalococcoidia bacterium. Lineage (GTDB taxonomy): Bacteria > Chloroflexota > Dehalococcoidia > Tepidiformales > Tepidiformaceae > UBA2991. The sequence continues at coordinate 37,519 of VXPF01000124.1, forward strand.
TCGGTGTCGAAGGCTTCCGCGTAAGCGTCGCCAGTCGTTCGAAGTGCCATGGCCAGCCCGCATCGTGGTACGGCTTCATGGTGTCGATCACGGAGAGCCCAGCGCTGATCGTGCCGCGGCGATTAGCAACCTCCAGGCCAGTAAGAACGGCCCAGACGACCGCCTCGCGGTCTTCGTCGCTTCCCGTGGGGCCAGGCTCCGCGAAGGTGGCCACTGACTTGAACGCCGCCTCGGCATAGTCAAGCGTGTCAAAGAGGTCGTCATCGTCGGTAGGCCAAGCCCGTTCCGCCCACGCGATTGCGAGTTCGATACGGTTTGACCAATGCGCGGAAATCAACCAGCGCACCAGCCGTCGGTCTTCGGCGTTCGCCGCGTACACAGTGAGCGAGCGGAGGAACCGGAACCCCGGTGGGTCCGATCCGAACAAGCCAGGATGGAACGGCTGCTTCGGATCAATTGCGGGGTACACAATGTCCAGCATCGGAGCGAGCCGAGCGAGGTATTCCTTGAAGTCTGGCCGCGCCGCCAGGGCTGATGAGAGGTGACTCAGGCCGGTATCCAGGCCTTCGAAGAAGGCCGCCTTGTCCCAAGCCAACGGAGTGTCGAGGAGGGCTGTCCGTCGCTGCTGCGGATTCCCCGCAGGACGATCGAGCTCTGCGATCACCGGCTGCGTGCGTGCGTTGAAGGTCCACCCGTAGACGAGCGCGTCGAAGAGCGATACGTCCGACTGGCGCATGGCCCCAAGGAGCGAGCGCTCCATCACGCGCAGCGAGTTGGGCAATTGCCTCCCTCGCCCGGCGTTCCATCCGTACATCCGGACCTGCTCGGGCCAGTCGGCAACCAAGACGCTGGTGCCCACGAAGGCAACCAGCGGCTCGTTCCGCGTCAGCGAGGACACTGACTTGAACGTCACCCAGAGGACATACACTGTCGCCAGGATCGATAGCTGGACCGAGATCGACGGCAACAGCCCCCAGAACTCGTTGTGAAGGGTGCTCCACCTTCCAAGGAGCACCACGGTCAGCAGCGCGGCGAGTGATACGAGAGGGAGGGCTGCCAGCAACCGCCGCCGTGGCACGACGGCCAGTGCAATCTCGCCACCGAATCCCGCGGACCGTATCTGCAAAGCGATTCCGGTCGCCGTGGCCCCGATCGCGGCGACGGCGATAGTCGTCGCGAGGAGTGCCTGGAGGAGAGGCGCCGAGTCCTGGATGGTCGAGCCTGGCTCCACCCACGTGAGAGAGCCGTCCAGAACGCCGCCAGTGGACCCGGCGATGAGAACGATCATGAGGAAGTAGAGAGTGGTAGACGAGTCCCAGAACAGCTGGACCATTCTGGTGTGCTCGCCGGACGCCCGGAGCCGCAGTTCTTCCCGGACCGCGCTGAATCCGTCCGCGAGGAAGAATAGGATGAAGATCGCCACGTAACTTGCAGAGCCTCCGGCCAGCGCGATCCCGAGAGCTACGAGGACACGCCCGATGTGCCTCCTATGCCGAGAGCGACTCAGCGCGGTGATCGCGATGGGCTGCGTGTAGAGGCAGTGCATCTGACGAGGCAGCAGCACCCGTTCGTTGATTTCCGACCCCCACGCAGTCACCAGGCCGGCCGCAATCAGGGTTCCGCCCGTGAAGGCTCCGAGCCATGTCAGATGAGGTTGAGCGAGAAGAGGAACCAGCGCCGCCGCGATGAACGGGGCTGCCACGGTCTGGAGCGAAATGCGCTTGGCTCCCAAGCGGGGTCCCGCCCAGGTCGTGGCGACCACGCCGGCGAAAAACAGGCCCCACGCGACGAAGGAAGGCCACTCGTACCCGTCGAACACGCTGACTCCGAGCCTCCCGCCGTACTATGGATTCGCTGCGTTCAGTCTACGTCCCAGAGTAGCCGGGACAGCCCGGCGAGCGGTGGGTTGCGCGGCGATCTGCGGGGTACCCATCGGCCCGTTGTCTTGCCCCATATCTTGTCTTAGACCGTATATCAGGTGTCGGACGCTGTGGTGCTGGCTGTCTCCATACTCCAGTTCGGCAAGCGGTTCGGGAACAGGCACGTCGAGTGCGCCAACCGCCTGCTCCTCAGGCAGTTCAGCGCCCTGACGAACGTGGTCGCGGATTGCGTCCAGTGGGCGAGCATGAAGCAGCGCGGCTGGCCGCTGCGCGTGGGCGCGAGCGAGGCTTCCAGCTCATCGGATGGCAACTTCAATATCTCCCAAGTAATCATCGAGCCGCCCCACGTTCCATAGCAGCCGTTCATTCACGGCGTTGATTGCCGCCCATAGCACAAGCAGCTCATGTTCTTCGCCGGAAATCCAAATCGCACTCTGTCGAACATTGACGCCTTCCTCGATTGCAATGTCGACGTGGCTCCTCCACGGAAGGGCGTCGAGGAAGACGAAGCCAACGCCGAGGACGAACACCCCGTCGATGAAGAGGTGCGGGAAGAAGGATCGCTTGTCGGGTTCTGTCTCGGTCAGCTCGTGCAGCCTGAAATCGTCCTCGTTCGCGACTTCCCAGAGCCAACGAACGAGCGTGTCGATCGTTCGGGGGCCGTCGTACGCGAAGACAAAGGAAAATGGCCTTGGCGTATCGACCAATCCCGCAGGATTCAGGCCCTGCGGCGGAAACGTCGCAGTAATCTTCGTCGTCTTGGTCGCTTGGGCCGCTTGGCGGACGTGTTCCTTCGTCAGACGCGACTTGATCTCGATGAACGAAGACACCGATTCAATGAAGAAGAGATCAATGCCTGTCGCTAGCGAGAGCTTGGGGTACTTCCGGTTGTGGATCACGACATCGATCTGCGGCCGCGCCTCTCCGGGCGCTGCGTCCTTGTGGATGATCTCGCCGGTTCCGATTTCCCACAGGCTCGATATGTTCTGTGAAAGGAACTCGCGCACGAAGGCTTCCCTGATCTGGCCCCTGTTCAATCCGTGGTGGAAGGACGCCGCGGCCGCCCCCTCAGCGTGAAGCCTTCTCTGCACGCGTTCGAAGTAGGTAGCAAGCAGTGTCATGGCACGGTATCCCGCGTGTGGCCGCAGACGGTAACTCGATTCTCTTGGGCCATCATAGTTGGCGGGGACGCGCTGGTCGGGCTGTGGCCTACGTCCGCAGCAGCAGACTAAACGCAGACCCAGACCGCGCGGTCCCTGCATCGGATGCGGCAGTCGCCTTAGCCGATGGATCCGGGCCGGACCTCGGCCAGAATCCATGGACCGATGCGCGCACCAGCCATGGGCGAACACTGTCCACCCTGTGCGCGCTACCATAGGGATTACCGCGCGCTCCCCGCCCGCCAAGGAACGGCAACCGATGTCTGACCAGCAGCAAGACCCCACCCCAGTCGCGCTCTACGCGCGCGTCTCCAGCGACCGCCAGGACGTCGACCTCTCAGTCGCCGCCCAGCTGCGCGCGCTGCGCGACTACGCCGAGAAGAACGGCTACGTCGTCACCCGCGAGTACGTCGACGAGGCGGAGAGCGGGCGCGTGGCCGACAGGCCGCAGTTCCGGCTGATGCTGGACGCCGCAACTGCGGACGACGCGCCCTTCGCAGAGATCCTTGTCTGGAAGTTCTCCCGCTTCACCCGCAAGCGCGAGCACGCCGTCGCCTTCAAGTCGATGCTGCGCCGCCGCGGCGTGCGCGTCGTCTCCATCACCGAGCACGCCGACGACTCCCCCACGGGCAAGCTGATGGAGGCGATCATCGAGAGCGTCGACGAGTTCTACTCGGCTAATCTGGCCGAAGAGGTCACGCGCGGGATGCGCGAGGCCGCCTCGCGCGGCTTCTGGGTCTCCACCTTCGCCCCCTACGGCTACAGGAAGGTGAAGGTGCAGGACGGCGCGAAGGAGCGCCCGAAGCTTGAGCTCGACCCGCCCGCCGACGCGGTCGTGCGGCGCATCTTCACGATGGCGCTCAAGGGACACTCCGTGCTCGACATCGTGCGCACCCTCAACGACGAGGGCATCCCCACCCGCAACGGCGGCCGGTGGTTGAAAAACACCGTGCACGGCATGCTCGGGAACGAGGCCTACATGGGCACCCTGGTCTGGGGGAAGCGCAGCAAGGGCAAGAACCCGCCCGTGCGCGTCGAGGGCGCCGTGCCCGCGATCGTGAGCGGTGATGAGTTCGAGCGCGTGCAGGAGCTGCTGCGCTCGCGCGCGCCGAAGGTGGAGCACCCGAGGCGCGTCTCCAGCCCCTACCTGCTGAGCGGGCTCGTGCGCTGCGAGAGTTGCGGGCGCAACCTCACCGCCGCCGAGGCGAAGAGCGGCAAGTACGCCTACTACGTCTGCCAGTCGCTGCTCAAGCGCGGCAAGGAGGCCTGCGTCACGCCCAGGCTGAACGCGCGGCGCTTCGAGGAGACGATCATCTCCCAGCTCCGCGACCACATCCTCACCGAGTCGAACATCCGCGACCTCGTGCGCCTGCTCGACGAGGAGATGGACGGCGTGGCGCGCGAGCAGCGCGAGAAGCTGGAGACGATCGAGGCGGAGCTGGAGGAGGTGCGGCGCAGGCTGGGGCGCGTCTGGCAGGTGGTGGAGAACACCGACCTAGAGCTGGCCGACGCCTCGGAGCGCATTCGCGAGCACCGCGAGCGGCAGCGGCAGCTGGAGGTGGCGGCGGACGAGGCGCGCGCGATGCTGGCGGAGCGGCGCGTGCTGCTGGACTCGGCGGAGACGGTGGCGGCCTTCGCGGAGGAGATGAGCGAGTTCCTGAGGACCAGCGAGATCACGGAGACGCGGTCGTTCGTGCGCTCGTTCGTGCAGGCGGTCCTGGTGCGGCCCGGGCGGGCCACGATCCACTACACGATGCCGACCCCGCCCGACGGCCCCCTCGGGGGCGGAGACGAGGCCGAGGTCGCCCTCTCGGGTCGAGTTATGAGTTCGGTACGTGCTGGTGG
>VXPF01000083.1 GCA_009839725.1 Dehalococcoidia bacterium
GCCGCGCCCCCCGTGCCCCTCCTCGCGGCGCCCGCCCGGGCGCCCTCCCCGGCCACCACCGACCCCTCCCGGCGCCCCACCATCGAGGTCTGGATGAGCGCCACCGCCGCCCGCCAGCTCGGCGTCGGGCCCGGCGACACGTTCGACCTCCAGCCCTTCTGGCGCGAGGACGTCGACCCGGTCGAGATCACGATCGCCGGGCTCGTGGCACCGAACGACCCCACTGAGGACTACTGGTTCGGAAACTCCACCCGTCTGGTGGTCGACACCACGCGCTGGCCCACGTACCCCTTCATCATCGACGAGCGGACGTTCGTGGAGGTGCTCGCGCCCTACCTGCCCTCGATCGACGGCACCTTCGAGACCTTCGGCTTCATCGACAGCGAGCGCGTGAACAGCCGCAACGCCGAGCGCGTCAAGCTGAACCTGCGCGCGCTCGACCGCGCCATTCGCGCGCAGCTCGAGCTGTCCGTGCTCGACACGGAACTGGCCGACGTCGTGGCCGAGTACCAGGAGAAGCTGTTCTTCACCCGGTTGCCCCTCTTCGCGCTCATGCTGCTCATCGTCGGCATCGCGCTGTACTACCTCGTGCTGGTGGCGACGATGCTGGTGGAGCGCCAGGCAGGCGAGATCGCCCTCCTCAAGAGCCGCGGCGCCGGCCTCGGCCAGATCATGACCGTCTACCTGATCGAGGGGTCGGCGCTCACCGTCTTCGCCGTCGTCCTCGGGCCCCTCCTCGCCTCGGGCGTCATCCGCCTGCTCGGCCCGACGCCGCCCTTCTCCGACCTGAGCCAGGGGCAGCTCCTGCGCGTGGCCCTCACGCCCGAGGCCTTCGGCATGGCCGCCCTCGGGGCCGTGCTCGCCCTCGTCGCGCTGCTCTGGCCCGCCTACCGCGCCTCGGGCGCGAGCATGGTGCACTACAAGCAGAGCCTCGCGCGCCCGGCCAAACAGCCCCTCTTCCTGCGCTACTACCTCGACCTCGTGCTCGTGGGCGTGGGCGCCTTCCTCTTCTACCAGCTGCGCCAGCGCGGCTCCCTCGTGACGGAGAACCTCTTCGGCGACCTCTCCGCCGACCCCCTCCTGCTGGTCTCCCCCGCGCTCTTCATGCTGATGATCGCCCTCGTCTTCCTGCGCCTCTTCCCGGTCGTCCTGGGGGTCGCCTCGTGGGCGCTGCGGGGGCTGAGCGGAGCCACGATCCTGCTTGGTCTCTGGCGCATGGTGCGAAGCCCGCTCCACTACAGCCGGCTCATCCTCCTGCTCCTGCTCGCCACCTCCGTGGGCATGTTCGCCGCGGGATTCCGCGCCACGCTCGACCGCAGCTTCGAGGACCGCGCCGCCTACGAGGCCGGGGCCGCCGGCCGCGTCGTCGATATCCGCACGCCCGCGCGCATCTCCCCCGAGCGGCTGGAGGAGGCCATCGAGGCGATGGAGGGGCTGGATAACGCCAGCGCCGCCGCCCGCCTCGATGTCTCCTACGCGCCCGCCACCGGCCGCTCCGCCCCCGCCCAGCTCCTGGGGGTCGGCGAGGACTTCGCCGAAGTCGCCTACTGGCGCGACGACTTCGGGGGCGACCTCGATTCGATGCTTGACCGCCTGAAGACCGAGGAGACCGTCGCCCCGGACGGGCCCGTCGTGCCCGCGGACTCACGCGCCCTCGGGGTCTGGACGCGTATCTCCCTGCCCGCCCTCGCCGTCCGTCCGGGCATCCGCGTGCGCGACGAGAACGGCCTCTACTACGAGTACCTCGCCTTCTCCGACCCGGTCGAGGAGGACGACGGCTGGCTCCTCTACGTGGTCGACCTCACCCGCCCCTACAACCCCCGCGGCAGCCCCCCCGAGCTCGACGCGCCCCTTGAGGTCGAGGCGGTCTTCCTCAACATTCGCCGCTTCGCCGCCGCCCCCGGACGCGTCACGGCCGTCATCGACGACATCGTCGCCTACCCCGAGGGCGGGGGGGCGGACGACGCCGTCCTGATCGAGCCCTTCGAATCGCTCGACCGCTACCAGTCCATCACCGGCGCCTCCGGGGACACGCAGACCACGATCACGCGCGCCGACGTGGACAACGACCGCGGGCGCTACGCTGCCCAGATCAGCTTCAACTACAACAGCTTCGCGACGAGCGCGGTTGGCCTGCGCCTGCGACGCTCGCCCGAGCCCCTGCGCGTCCTCGCCAGCGAATCGTTCCTCGACACCATCGACGCGCATCCCGGGGACACCATCCCTCTCCGCATCAACCGCCAGGTGCTCAGCGTCCAGATCGTGGGCGCCTTCGATCTGTTCCCCGGCTTCTACCCCGGCCGGCGCAGCCACCTGCTCGTGGCCGACCTCGCCACCCTCCGCGGGGCGGGGGCGGGCATCCCCCGGGTGGCGGGAGGCATCAACGCGAACGAGGTCTGGATCGGCAGCGTGGAGGGCGCCGAGCTGACCGGCGAGTTCCTCGAGGAGCGCGGCATCCGCGCCGCCGAGGTGTACGACGAAGCCTCCATCCTCGAGCTCGAGTCCTCGGACCCGCTCGTGGCCGCGAGCTGGGAGGGTATCCTCTTCCTCTCCTTCGGCGCCGTCCTGCTGCTCACGGCCCTCGGCTTCATCGTCTTCTCCTACCTGGCCGCGCAGACGCGCTCCCTGGAGTTCGCCATCCTCCGCACGATGGGCTTCTCCGGACGGCAGATCGTGGGGGTCGTCGGCTTCGAGCAGCTCTTCGTGATCGTGGCCGGGGTCGCCGCCGGCACCGCCCTCGGCTTCCCCCTCGGACGCCTCATGATCGGCGCCCTCGCCCTCACCGAGGACGGCAGCGACGTGGTCCCGCCCCTGCTCTCGCAGGTAAGCTGGGAGACCGTGCTCTCCGTTTACGGCCTGCTCGCCCTCGTCTTCATCGGCACCGTCGCCGCCCTCGCGCGGCTCTACTCGCGCCTGGCCCTGCATCGCGCCCTGCGCATCGGCGAGCTCTAGGACGCCCACATGACGACCTTCCCCGACACCGAAACCGACACGGCCCCGTACATCGTCTGCGAGGACCTCTTCAAGATTCACAAGAGCGACGAGCTCGAGGTGGTCGCCCTGCGCGGGCTCGACCTGAAGGTGCGCGGCGGCGAGCTGATGGCCATCGTGGGCGCTTCCGGCTCGGGCAAGAGCACCCTGCTCAACATCCTCGCCGGGCTCGACCAGCCCAGCGCCGGGCGCGCCTTCGTCGGCGGGCGCGACCTCCTGACCATGACCGAAGGCGAGATGGTGCGCTACCGCCGCAGCGCCGTCGGCTTCATCTGGCAGCAGACCGGCCGCAACCTCATTCCTTACCTGACCGCCACCCAGAACGTCGAGTTGCCCCTCATGCTTGATGGCGTCGAGGCGGGAGCGGCCCGTGAGCGCGCCAACGAGTTGCTCGCCGCCGTGAACCTCGAGCACCGCCACGACCACCACCCGGAGCAGCTCTCGGGCGGGGAGCAGCAGCGCGTCTCCATCGCCGTGGCGCTCGCCAACCGCCCGCCCCTCCTCCTCGCCGACGAGCCCACCGGCGAGCTCGACGCCATCGGCGCCGACAGCGTGTACGAGGTCCTCGGCGAGCTGAACGCCCGCTACGGGGTCACCATCATCATCGTCACCCACGACCCCGAGATCGCCTCCCGCGTGAACCGCGTCGTCGCCATCCGCGACGGGCGAACGAGCATGGAGATCTTCCGGCGCGTGGAGAAGACCGGGGGCGTGACCCACGTCGTCCATGACGAGTACGTGCTCGTCGATTCCGCCGGACGCCTGCAGGTGCCGCGCGAGTTCCTCGACCGGCTCAGCATTAGCGAGCGGGCCAAGCTCTTCCTGGGCGAGGGGCGCGTCGAGGTGCTGCCCGACCGCGTCCACCGCGTCTCCGGGGAGGACGCCTGATGGCCGGGGCATCGGTAGCGCTGCGGAACGTCTCCCGCCTCTTCGAGCTGGGCTCGGAGGAGGTCTGGGCCGTGCGCGACGTGACCCTCTCCGTCGAGCCGGGCGAGTTCCTCGCCCTCATCGGGCGCTCCGGCTCGGGCAAGACGACCCTCCTCAACACCATCGCCGGGCTCGACCGGCCCACCGGCGGCGAGGTCGAGATCGACGGCGAGCGCGTGGACACCATGAGCGAGGCGGACCTCATCGCCCTGCGCCGCCAGAAGCTCGGCTTCATCTTCCAGTCGTTCGGGCTCCTGCCCCTCCTCTCCGCCCAGGAGAACGTGGAGCTGCCCCTGCGCATCGCCGGCGTCCACCGCGACCGCCCCGCCCGCGCCCGCGAGGTGCTGGAGCTGGTCGGCCTCGAGCGCCGCGCCCACCACCGCCCCTACGAGCTCTCGGGCGGCGAGCAGCAGCGCGTCGCCATCGCCCGCGCGCTCGTGACCGAGCCCACGCTGGTGCTCGCCGACGAGCCCACGGGCGAGCTCGATTCGGCCACCGCCACCGCCGTCTTCACGCTCATCCGCGATATCTGCCGCGAGCGCGGCGTCTCCATCATCACCTGCACGCACGACCGCCTCGTGATGGAGATGGCCAGCCGCGTCGAGGAGCTGGAGGACGGCCGCCTCGTGACGGGCCACCGGGGCGACGTCTGGGGCCGCGTGCAGTCGCGCGAGCGCAGCCCCTTCGAGGCGCCCGAGGGCGAGGACGAAGCCAGCCAGTCCCTCCCCTCCCTCATCGGCGCCGACACCCGCAACTTCGGCGTCCTCGACTCCGAATCGGAGCCCGAGCCCGAACCGGAAGAACCCGAAGAGGTCGAGGACATCCCCGAGGACCGCTGGGCGCGCCCGACGTAAGGGCTTTACTTCCCAGCCGGAGGGATCGCGTACCAGGGCTCCGCGAGGCCTTCCTCCCCATCGGGCAGTCCCAGTAACGGGTGGACGGTCCGGCCCTTAAGGTCGATCAGGAAATTCAGGTGATCGATCCCAACCACGTACCCGCCCTCCATGCGGAAGCCGGCGAACAGGCTGTCGCCCACCGGGACAAGCCAGTCGACGTAGTCCGCGCTGGGCCAGCCGTACACCTCCTCGACCATGCCCTGTGCGTCCACGATGGCCAGCAACAGGAGGATGTCGCCGCGCTTGGTGGCCCACCAGACGGTTGACCCATCGGGTCGGGTCGGGAGTTCGCGCCACGTCCATTCCACGAGTGCAGCAAGAACGGGAGCTTGGGGCGGAGCTCCCCACTCGCCCCAGATAGGGACATCCCCATCCCAGTTCGAGGGCCAACTGAACTCGCTGCCCTCGGGTTCAACGAACACCTCTCCCGAACGAACCCAGCGGACTTTGCTCCTGACGTCAGCCGTCTCCAGAACAGCGACATCCTCGTCGGTTACCCGCAAGATCCACGACTCCGGCATCAAGGGGCCCCAACTTGTCCAGGCTTCGCCATCATCGTCCGAGACCCAGAGCTCCCCTTCGGCATCGTCACTTGCCCCATAGAGCCCCCAACACTCCCCGACCAGGCATCGTGCGGCAGCCATCCGCTTCCCGCTCTCGCTCACCCCGAAGCTGACGTAGGAGCCGGTGTTCTCGAGTGCCTCCAGAGGATCATCCACAAGCAAGCTCCCCGATCTCTCATCGAAAACAGTCCGGACGACGCCGACGATGCTGCCCTGGCAGTTCCAGAAGCACGCGCGGAGACCGCTGAAGAGCACGTAGCCCGCCGGCTGAAAGCGGGGCTCGCCCATCGCCAGCTCGGTGTACTCGACCGTCACCGGCTTCGGTGTGGGCAGCGGGGTAGGTGTCGCGGCAGGCGCAGGGGGTGGGGTAGCAG
>VXPF01000110.1 GCA_009839725.1 Dehalococcoidia bacterium
CTCTTCCTCTACGTCGCGGGGGCTCGTCTATGTTTATATGATACCGCGGGGCTGACGGGGCGGAAGATCATCGTCGACACGTACGGGGGCGTCGCGCGTCACGGGGGCGGGGCGTTCAGCGGCAAGGACCCGACGAAGGTCGACCGATCGGGGGCGTACGCGGCGCGATGGGTGGCGAAGACGATCGTGGCGGCGGAGCTCGCGCGGCGGTGCGAGCTGACGCTGTCGTACGCCATCGGCGTGGCGCAGCCGACGTCGATCAACGTGGAGACGTTCGGGACGGGCGCGGTTCCCGACGAGGCGATCATGGCGGCGGTGCGGAAGCACTTCGACCTGCGGCCGGGGGCGATCATCCGGGACCTCGACCTGCGCCGCCCGCTATTCAAGGCGACCGCAGCCTACGGGCACTTCGGCCGCAGCGGTCTGGACGTGCCCTGGGAGGACACGGGGCGCGCGGCGGACGTGGCGGCGACGGCTAGACGCGGGGGGTAACGTTCGCCGGGCATGGACGCGATCATCCTCGTCGGAGGCCAGGGCTCGCGGCTTCGGCCGCTGACCCTGACGCGCCACAAGAGCCTGATCCCGGTCGCGAACCGCCCCGCGCTCGACCACCTGCTGGACTGGCTCGGGGGCCACGGCGTGGAGCGGGCGGTGCTCGCGATGGGGCAGCGGCAGGACGACCTCGTGGAGGCGTACCCGGAGGGGGAGCGGGGATCGCTGGCGATCGCCCACGTCGTGGAGCGGGAGCGGCTGGAGTCGGGGGGCGCGATCCGGAACGCCGTGCAATCGGCGGAGGTGGAGGGGCGCTTCCTCGTGCTGAACGGGGACGTGTACGTGGATTTCGACCTGGGGCCGGCGCTGGCGGCGCACGACGAGGCGGGCGCGCGCCTGACGCTGGCGCTCTGCCGGGTGGCGAATCCGTCGGCGTTTGGGGTGGCGGTGGTGGACGGGGATCGCCGGATCACGGGGTTCGTCGAAAAGCCTCCACCGGGAACGGCTCCAAGCGACCTCGTGAACGCGGGGGTGTGGGTGTTCGAGCCGGACCTCGTGGGGGAGATTCCGGCGGGGGCGGTGCGGGTGGAGGAGACGCTGTTCCCGTCGCTGGTGGGCCGGGGGGAGAACGTGCTGGGGTACCGGTTCGAGGGGCTGTGGGCGGACCTGGGAACGCCCGGTCGCTACCTCGAGCTGTCACAGGAGCTGGCCAGCCGGGCAGGGGCGTCCCTGGTGGCGGAGGACGCGGAGGTGGCGGCGGAGGCGCGCGTCGCATCGTCCTCGCTGGGCCCGGGGTGTGGGGTGGAGGGGGGCGCATCCGTGACAGGGTCGGTGCTATGGGAGGATGTGCGGGTGGAAGCAGGAGCCGACGTGCACGACTCCATTCTGGCGGACGGCGTGACGATCGGGACGCGTGCGGTCGTGCGCGGAGCGGTGCTGGGACGGGGGGCGAGCGTCGCGGGGGGCGTCAGGCTGCGGCCCGGTGAGATCGTCGAGCCGGGCGAACGGCGGGAGTGAGCGGATGACCGAGAATCCGGTGCGCTTCGGAACGGACGGCTGGCGCGCGATCATGGGGGAGGCGTTCACCTTCGAGAACGTTCGCGGCTGCGCGCAGGCGGTGGCGGAGCACTTCACGGAGACACGAGGGCGGGGCGAACCCCTGGTCGTGGGGTACGACACACGGTTCCAGTCGGACGAGTTCGCGCTGGCAGCGGCGCGCGTGCTGGCGGGGAACGGCTTCCAGGTGCAGCTGGCGGACCGTCCGGCGCCGACGCCCGCGTTGAGCTACCGCATCATCGAAGCGGGAGCGGGCGGTGGCGTGATCGTGACGAGTAGCCACAACCCGTTCCGCTGGAACGGGATCAAGGTGAAGCCGCACTACGGCGGGAGCGCCAGCCCGGAGATCGTTGCGGACATCGAGCGGCGCGTGCCGGCCATCCTCGCGGACCCGGCGGGGCCGAAGCTTGCGCCCGCCGACTCGGATGCGATCACGCGCTTCGACCCAATCCCCGGGTACCTCGAGGGGCTGGGGCGGCAGGTCGACCTCGCGCGCATCCGGGGAGCGGGGCTGCGGGTGGCGGTCGACCCCATGTACGGCGCGGGGGCGGGACTGCTGTCGGAGCTGCTCGACGGGGGGAGCACGACCGTCGAGGAGATTCACACGGAGCGAAACCCGCTCTTTCCGGGGCTGCGGGCGCCGGAGCCGATCGCGTCGAACCTCGATGCGCTGCTCTCGCTGGTGGCGGGCGGGGGGTTCGACGCGGGCATCGCGAACGACGGCGACGCCGATCGGGTGGGGCTGGTGGACGGGTCGGGGGCGTACGTGGACCAGCTTCGGACGTTCGCGCTGCTGGTCCAATACCTGCTGGGGGCGCGGGGGCTGCGGGGGGCGGTGGTGAAGTCGGTGACGACGACGGCGATGGCGCGGTTGCTGGCCGAGCACTACGGGGTGGACTGCATCGAAACGCCGGTCGGGTTCAAGCACATCGGGCCGGTGATGATGCGCGAGGACGCGCTCATCGGGGGCGAGGAGAGCGGGGGGTACGGCTTCCGCGGGCACCTGCCCGAGCGGGACGGCATTCTCTCGGCGCTCTACCTGCTGGACGCGATGGCGCTGAGTGGGAAGGGTCCGGCGGAGCTGCTGGAGGACGTGTTCGCGATCACGGGCCCGCACTCGTACGAGCGCGTCGACCTGGAGCTGGAGCCGGGCGCGAACGACGCGGTGCAAGCGGCGCTCGAGGCGGCCTCGCCGGCGGAGTTCGCTGGGCTGCCGGTCACCGGGGTCGACACGACGGACGGGTGGCGCTTCCTGCTGTCGGAGGGGTGGGTGCTGTTCCGGCTCTCGGGCACGGAGCCCCTGCTGCGCATCTACACGGAGTTGCGGGACGAGTCGAAGGTGGGGCCGGTGATTGAGGCGGGGCAGGCGCTGGTGGGGGACGCGCTCGCCTAACAGCCGTGTGAGCGGGGCGTGCTTCACGTAAGAAGGGATCGGGCCTACACTCGGGGTGGCTCACTGGAGGGACAGCGGCTTACCGGTCGCGCCTCCGCTCGCTGAAACGCCTGGGGCGAGACGCCACCGTCGGACCCCCGGCCGCCACGACCGAATGGCGTGGCAGGCACCGGTCAGCCCCTACCAGGGCACAGGCCGGCAAATCAGAGCCGTTGGAAGGACTCGACCATGGTTCGGATGACGGGATCCCAGATCCTGCTGGAGTGTCTCCAGCGGGAGGGCGTATCGACGATATTCGGCTACCCCGGCGGGGTGGTGCTGCCGCTCTACGACACGCTGCCGCAGTTCCCCGCAATCCAGCACGTGCTCGTCCGGCACGAGCAAGGCGCGGCGCACATGGCGGACGGCTATGCGCGCGCCTCGGGCGAGGTGGGGGTCTGCCTGGCGACGAGCGGTCCCGGGGCGACGAACCTGGTGACGGGCATCGCCACCTCGTTCCTGGACTCGACGCCGATGGTGGCGATCACGGGCAACGTGGCGCGCACGCTGCTGGGCAAGGACGGCTTCCAGGAAGCCGACATCACGGGGATCACGCAGCCGATCACGAAGCACAACTACCTCGTGATGCGGGCGGAGAACATCGCGATGACGATCCGGGAGGCGTTCCACATCGCGCGAACGGGCCGTCCCGGACCGGTACACGTCGATATTCCGAAGGACGTGTTCCAGGAGGAGGCGGAGTTCGAGTGGCCGGAGGAGATCAACCTGCGGGGCTACCGCCCGACGACGAAGGGGCACGCGGGGATGATCCGGCGGGCGGCGGACGCGATTAACGGGGCGGAGCGCCCGATCATCATCTCCGGACACGGGATCGTCTGGGGGGACGCCTCGGACGAGTTGGTCGCGCTGGCGGAGAAAGCGCAGATCCCGGTGATCACGACATTCCTCGGGATCGGGGGGTTCCCCGAGACGAATCCGCTCAGCTACGGCTTCCTGGGCATGCACGGCATGTACCACGCCAATATGGCGGCGGACGAGGCGGACGTGGTGATCGGCATCGGGATGCGGTTCGACGACCGCGCGATGGGGCGGTTCAACGACTTCAACCCGGACGCGACGATCGTGCACATCGACATCGACCCGGCGGAGATCGGCAAGAACCTGCCGACGGCGATCCCGGTGGTCGGGCACGTGAAGCTCGTGCTGCCGGAGCTGATCGAGCGCCTCGAACGCCGCGACCGGTCGAAGTGGCTGGCGTGGATCGACAAGGTGGAGGAGGAGCATCCAAGCCTGGAGATCCGCGAGACGCGGCGGCTCATCCCGCAGGAGATCGTGCGGACGCTCTACGACGAGACGCAGGGCACGGCAACGCTCGTGACGGGCGTGGGCCAGCACCAGATGTGGGCGGGCCAGCACTACTTCTACGACAGTCCGCGGAAGCTGGTCTCGTCGGGCGGGCTGGGCACGATGGGGTTCGAGCTGCCCGCGGCGATCGGGGCGCAGATGGGCATGCCCGAGTCGGAAATCTGGGCGATCTGCGGAGACGCGGGCTTCCAGATGACGATGCAGGAGCTGGCCGTCTGCGTTGACGAACGGCTGCCGGTGAAGATCGCGATCATGAACAACGGCTACCTGGGCATGGTTCGCCAGTGGCAGGAGCTGTTCTACGACGAGAACTTCGTCTCGGTGGCGGTGACGCAGCCGGACTTCTGCAAGCTGGCGGAGGCGTACGGCGTCCGCTCGCTGCGGGTGGAGACGAAGGCGGAGGTGCTTCCCGCGATCCAGGAAGCGCGCAACTACGACGGGCCGATCCTGATCGACTTCCACGTCGACCAGGACGAGAACGTGTGGCCGATGGTTCCGGCGGGGGCCGCCCTATCGGAGACGATCGAGATCCCGGAGAAGGAGCTCGCGCGATGACGACCAGCAACGGAACGAAGCCAGGCCACCACACCGTCGTCGCGATCGTGGAGGACAAGCCGGGCGTGCTGCAGCGCGTCGCAGGCCTCTTCCGCCGGCGCGGGTTCAATATCGAGTCGCTGGCGGTAGGGCCCACCGAGTTCGAGGGCCTGAGCCGGATGACGATCATCGTCGACGGGGCAAGCGCGCCGGTGGAGCAGGTGGAGAAGCAGCTCTACAAGCTCATCGACGTGGTGAAGGTGAGCGACCTGACGCACGACGACGCGATCAAACGGGAGCTGGCGTTGCTGAAGGTCCGCTGCAACAACGTGAACCGGCACGAGCTGCTCGACATCGCGAACGTGTTCCGGGCGGACGTGATCGACATGGCGACGAACTCGTTGATGCTCCAGGTCGTCGGCGACGACGACAAGATCGACGGGCTCATCAAGATGTGCGAGCCGTACGGCATCCGCGAGCTCTCGCGGACGGGCACGATCGCGATGACCCGGGGGCAGAAGACGACGACGGTGCACGAGTCGGAGCCGGAGGCGATCGCGCGGGTGCACCAGAGCCAGGGTCGCCGCGTGGAGGCGGACCTGCCCTTCAGCAGCGACTAGGGCGCTACTCCAGCTCGACGAGGAGTGCGCCGGCCTCGACGACCTCGTCGGGGGCGACGTGCACGGCCTTGACGGCGCCCGCCCCGGGCGCGGGAATGGCGTGCTCCATCTTCATGGCGTCGAGGACGGCGACGATGTCGCCGTCCCCCACTGAATCGCCCTCGCGCACGTTCACGGCAGCGACGCGTCCCGCGAGGGGTGCGCGGATTTCCCCCGCGGGGCCTTCACCGGCGCGGCCGGCGGCGGCTGTGGCAGGCGGGCGGACAGCACGGAGGCGGTACTCGCCCGTCGCGACGCGGACGGTCACGCTGCCATCGGGCTCGGCCTTCGCAGGGACGGACGCGACGTCCCCTGCGGCGACGGGCACGCCGTCGACACTGGCCTCCCGGGCGCCGACGGAGACGGCGCGCGGTCCGGCGCCGTCGTCCAGCCAGAGGGTGCGGGCGCCGGGGGCAAGCCAAGCGGCTCCGGCGAAGCCGGGTTCCTCGCGACAGGCCAGCAGGGTCGCGGCTGCAACAAGGGCGGCAGGGTGGGGACGGGCGGCATCGAGGAGGGCGGGGAGGTCGCGCTCGAGCCACTGGACGGTCGCCTCGCCGACGGCGAAGGCGGGGTGGGCGACGACCGCGCGGTGGAGCGGCAGGTTCGTGCGGAGGCCGTCGAGAGAGGCGGCCTCCAGCAGGCCGGCGGCACGGGGCAGGGTCTCGCGACGGCGGGGGCCGTGGACGACGAGCTTGGCGACGAGGGAGTCGTACTCGCTTGGGACGGCGTCGCCGGCCTCGTAGCCGGTGTCGAGACGCGCGCCGGGAGCGGCGAGGGCGGTGAGGCGGCCGGCGGCGGGGAGGAAATCCCGCCAGGGATCCTCGGCGTTGAGGCGGAACTCGATGGCGTGGCCATCGAAGCGGACATCGTCCTGGGCGAAGGGGAGGGGCTGTCCCGCGGCGATGGCGAGCTGAAGGGCGACCAAGTCGAGCCTGGTCACGGCCTCGGTCACGGGGTGCTCGACCTGGAGGCGGGGATTCACCTCGAGGAAGTAGAAGGGGCGGCGGCCTTCTTCCGGTTCGCCGACGAGGAACTCGACGGTGCCGGCGTTCTCGTAGCCGGCCGCGCCCATGAGCCGCAGGGCGGCGGATGTCAGCTGGTCGCGCAGGGACGGGTCGACGACGGGGCTGGGCGTCTCCTCGACGAGCTTCTGGTGGCGGCGCTGGACGGAGCAGTCGCGCTCACCAAGGTGGACGGCGTTCCCGTGAGCGTCGGCGAGGACCTGGACCTCGACGTGGTGGGCGTTCTCGACGTAGCGCTCGACGAAGAGGCGGTCGTCGCCGAAGGCAGCCGCCGTCTGGCGGCGGGCGGCCTCGATCGCGGGGACAAGGTCCCCCGGGTTCGAGACGACGCGCATGCCGAGGCCGCCGCCTCCGCCACGGGCCTTGAGCATGAGCGGGAAGCCGATATCGCGCGCGGCCTCGGCGAGCTCGGCGTCGGTTGTGCCCTCGGCTCCAGGGGCGACGGGCACGTCGTTGGCGATGGCGAGGTCGCGGGCGGCGACCTTGTCGCCGAGGAGGGTGAGGGTCTCGGGGGAGGGGCCGACGAAGGTGAGGCCGGCATCGGCGCAGGCGGCGGCGAATTCGGGACGCTCGCTGAGGAGGCCGTAGCCGGGGTGGACGGCCTCGCAGCCGGTGGCCTTCGCGGCGGCGACGACGGCCTCGACGTCGAGATAGGTATCGGCGGCGGTGTGCCCTTCGAGGAGCACCACCTCGTCGGCGAGGCGAGCGGCGAGGCTTCGGCGGTCGGGGACGGAAGCTGCGAGCACCGATCGCACGCCGAGCGCCCGCAGCGTGCGGATGATGCGCACGGCGATCTCGCCGCGGTTGGCCACGAGGACGGCTTCAAACACGGGGGCATTGTAGGGGGAGCCAGAGGGCTGCCCGTCCGGGCCGTGAGAGCGTCACACCATGCGGGGCATGCCGATCAGGGGAAAGCTATCCCGAAGGGGCGCCCCGCTCCGAGAGTGCCTTGCGCCCAAAGCCCTCAACCGCCTCGAGAGTCTCGCGCACGTCGTCCCAGGTGGTGGTGTGGTTGATGATGCACATCCTGAGCGCGAACGTTCCGTGCAGCATCGTGGAGGACATGAAGGCGGGGTCGTCCCAGAACATCTGCGCGAGCACGGTCCGGTTGACACCCTCCAGGGCTGCCTCATCGAGGAGGTCGCCGCCGGGATTGACGCGGAAGCACGCGATCCCGAGGGTCGGGGTGCTGAGGGGTTCGAGGACCGGGCTGGCGTCGACGTAGTCGTGGGCGCGAGCGGCGAGCTCCATGCCGCTCTCGACGGCGCGGCGGAAGGCGTCCATGCCGAAGGTCTGGACCGACATCCAGACCTTCAGAGCGCGAGCGGAGCGGCTCAACTGGAGGCCGATGTCCGCGAAGTTGGGGTGATCGGCCCCCCAGACGGTGTCCTGGAGGATGTCGTGCGGCATGTGAAAGGCGGCGCTGAGGGTCTCCCGGTCCTTCACCAGCAGACAGCCGGCCTCGTAGGGCTGGAAGAACCACTTGTGGGCATCAAGCCCGATCGAGTCGGCGCGTTCGAGGCCGCGCAGGAGTTCCCTGCCCCGCTCGGTGACCACCGCGAAACCGCCGTAGGCGGCATCCACGTGAAGCCAGAGGTCTTCGGCTTCGCAGAAGTCCGCCAGTTCCTCCAGCGGGTCGATGGAGCCGGTGCTAGAGGTGCCGGCGTTGGCGCAAACGGCGATGGGGTGCAGGCCGGCGGCGCGGTCGGCGGCGACGGCCCGGGAGAGGGCCTCCATGTCGAGGCGGAAGCTGCTGTCGCTCGGAATCTTGCGGATGTGGTCGCGGTGAACGCCGACGATCACGGCGGCGCGGGGGAGGGCGCTGTGGCTCTGATCGCTCATGTAGACGGTGGCTCGTTCGGGGTGACCAGCGGCCTCACGGGCGGCGACGAAGGCATCGACACTGGCGGCGGAACCGCCGCTGGTGAAGAGGCCGCCAGCCTCCTCGGGGTATCCGATCCAGCGCCTGAACCAGTCGATGACGACGAGTTCGACCTGGCTGGGGCCGCTGGCGACGAGCCACGTGCACTGGTTGAAGAGGTAGCCCGCTGCCAGGAGGTCGGCGACGATTCCGGGCCAGGTTGGCGAGGTGGGAATGAAGCCGAAGAAACGAGGGTGGTCGAGGCGCGCGCTGAAGGGGAGCACGTCCCGCGCGAGCCTGTCCAGCACCTCGGAGGCGGGGTTGGGGCCCTCGGGGGGATCCTCAGCGAGGTGGGCTTCGAGAACCTGCCGGAACTCGCCGTCCCAGGCCTGCTCGGCGGGCAGATTCTCGATGCGGTCCACGAGGAGATCGAGGGCCTGGCGCCCGAGTTCGAGCATCTGCTCGTGCGACATCTGGAGTCCGCTGGTCAGGGCGTCCGCCTCGTCACCCACATGTTCCTCGGTCACCTTCAGTTCCTCCAATCACCATCTACATTACGAAGCTGGGACGGCTCACGTCGGGTGAGCGCCAGCGAGTCTAGCAGGGAGACGCAATGCACCAAGCCTTGCCGAGTCGCTACATACGGAAGACGCCCCAGTCGGTCTCGGGGACGGGGGCGTTGAGGGCGGCGGAGATGCCCATGGAGAGGACGCGGCGGGTATCGAGGGGGTCGATAACGCCGTCGTCCCAGAGGCGAGCGCTGCTGAAGTAGGGGGAGCCCTCGCGCTCGTAGGTTTCGAGGGTGGGGGCCATGAAGGCGCGCTGCTCCTCCTCGCTCAGCTCCTCGCCCCGGTCGAGGCGGACCTGGAGGAGGACGTTGGCGGCCTGCTCGCCGCCCATGACGCTGATGCGGGCGTTGGGCCACATCCAGAGCTGGCGGGGGGAGTAGGCGCGCCCCGCCATGGCGTAGTTACCGGCGCCGAAGCTGCCGCCGATGACGACGGTGAACTTGGGGACGGCGACGCTGGCGACGGCGGTGACCATCTTGGCGCCGTCGCGGGCGATGCCGGCGTTCTCGTACTGGCGGCCGACCATGAAGCCGGTGATGTTCTGGAGGAAGACGAGGGGGACGCGGCGTTGGCCGCAGAGCTCGACGAAGTGGGCTCCCTTGAGGGCGCTTTCGCCGAAGAGGATGCCGTTGTTGGCGATGATGCCGACGGGGAAGCCGGTGATTCGGGCGAACCCGCAGACGAGGGTCGTGCCGTAGCGGGCCTTGAACTCGTGGAAGCGGGAGCCATCGACGAGGCGGGCGATGACCTCGCGCACGTCGTAGGTACGGCCGTAGTCGGGCGGGACGAGGCCGTACAGCTCCTCGGGGTCGTGGAGGGGGGGCTCGAGGTCGGATACCTCCCAGGGCGGGGCTTTGGTGGCGGGGATGCTGGCGATGATGCTGCGGACGATGCGGAGGGCGTCCTCGTCGTCCTCGGCGAAGTGGTCGGCGACCCCACTGATGCGGGTGTGGACGTCGGCGCCGCCGAGCTCCTCGGCGGTGGTCTCCTCGCCGGTGGCGGCCTTCACGAGGGGCGGGCCGCCGAGGAAGATCGTGCCGGTTCCGCGGACGATGACGGTCTCGTCGCTCATGGCGGGGACGTAGGCGCCCCCGGCGGTGCAGGAGCCCATGACGGCGGCGACCTGGTAGATCCCCTTCGCGCTGAGGTTGGCCTGGTTGTAGAAGATGCGGCCGAAGTGGTCGCGGTCGGGGAAGACGTCGCGCTGGAGGGGGAGGAAGGCTCCGCCGGAGTCGACGAGGTAGATGCAGGCGAGGTGGTTCTGCTCGGCGATCTCCTGGGCGCGGAGGTGCTTGCGCACGGTGAGGGGGTAGTAGGAGCCGCCCTTGACGGTGGCGTCGTTGGCGACGATGACGCACTCGCGCCCGCTCACGCGGCCGATGCCGGTGACGATGCCGGCAGCGGGCACGTCGTCGTCGTAGACGCCGTCGGCCGCGAGGGGGCTCAGCTCGAGGAAGGCGCCGTCGGGATCGATGAGACGCTGGATGCGTTCGCGGGCGAGGAGCTTGCCGCGGGAGTGGTGGCGCTCGACGTAGCGTTCGCCGCCTGCCTGCTCGACACGCTCAAGGCGGGCCCGCAGGTCGGCGACGAGGGCAAGGTTGGCCTCGCGGTACTCCCGGTAGCGCTCGTCGAGCACGTCGACTCGGGTGGGGAGGAGGGGGAGGTCGTCGAGGGCCATGGCGGAAGGGTACGCGGGGGAGGGGGAGCGGTGCGAGAGCGACTATCAGACGAAGGCGGTGACGAGGGCGACGAGGGCGCTCGCGACGAGGACGGTCATCACGCCGTGACGGAACCAGCGCTCGCTGACGTGACCGGCGAGGGCAGCGCCGGCGATGTTGCCGGCGATGATGCCGGGGATGCCGGCGAGCACGGCCCAGCCAACGTCCACGTTGAATTCGCCGGCGGCGGCGAGCAGGGCGGCGGCGATGGCGCCAGTGGCGGCCAGGTAGAACGTGCTGGTCGCGCGGAAGGCGGCGGCGGGGAGGTCGCGACCGCGCAGGTAGATGACGACGGGCGGGCTGGCCGCGCCGGTGCTGGTGCGCAACATGCCGCCGAGGGCGCCCGCCGCAATGGCCATGCGCACGCCGCCGCCTATGGTGAAGCCCCCGAAGATGATCGCGAGGGCGCCGCCGAGGATGGCGATCGCGATCAGGGCCTGGAGGACGTTCTCGTCGACGAGGACGTGGATGCCAAGACCCACGGGCAAGCCCACGAGGGCGGCGCCGAGGAGGGTGAGCGCCGTTCGCCGCTGCAGGGAGGCGCGCCAGCGCCAGGCGATCATGGTGGCGGAGAGGGCGGTGAGCACGTTGACCACGACGACGGTGTCGCTGGCGCCGAGGACGTGCACGAGCAGGGGCGCGAGCACGAGGGGCAGGCCGAAGCCGACGATGCTCTGGGGCAGGGCGGCAAGCGCGGCGAAGACCGCCGTGAGCACGAAGGGCAGGACGCTCATGGGGCCTTCCGGAGGGGGAGGCGCGCGTGCATGTTCGGCATTCTAGCGAACGGCTGACGGGCGCCCTCAGGGAATGATGGCGGTCACGAGCGCCGTGAGGGCGGTGGCGACCAGGAGGACGGTGACCAGACGGCGGAACCAGCGCTCGCTCACGCGCCCGGCGAAGGCGGCGCCAATGGCCGTGCCGATGGCGACGCCGGGGATAGCGGCGCCGACGGCGAGCCCGATATCGCCATCAAGGCTGCCGGTGGCGGCGTAGAGGACGATGGCGACGGCGCCCGTCGCCATGAGGAAGAAGGAACCGGTGGCGCGGAAGGGGTCGGGGGGGAGTTGTCGCGCCTGGAGATAGAGGATGACGGGCGGGCCGGCGGCGCTGGTGCTGGTGCGAAGGAAGCCGCCGGCGACGCCGGCGGCGGCCGCGATGGCACCGCTGCCGCCGATGGTCAGGCCGCGGGCGAGGGCAAGCGTGCCGCTGAGGACGGCGAGGGCGATCAGGACCTGGATGACCGTCGGGTTGACGGCGAGGAGGACGAGCAGCCCGAGGGGCATCCCGAAGAGGGACGCGACGAACAGCACGCCCACCGTTCGCCAGACAACCGCGTGCCGCAGCCGCCAGACGACGGCGGTGGCGGAGAGCATGGCGAGGATATTGACGATGATGACAGTCTCCTCCGGGTCCAGAAAGAGGACGAGGAGGGGAGCGAGGACGAGGGCGAAGCCGAAGCCGGCGACGTTCTGGGGCAGGGCGGCGACGGCGCCGAGGACGGAGATGAGGACGAGGTCGGAGGGGCTCACAGGGGGCGTTCCGGGCGGTTGACGGGGCGGCGGCGTGCAGGGAAGCTCCGCGCATGGACGTCGCGAACGAGATCATGGTGCGCGGGATCGTGGTGGGGGTCTTCGCCGAGAACTGCTGGGTGGTGGGCAACCGGCGCACGGGCGAGGCGATCTGCATCGACCCGGGGGACCAGCCGGACGAGGTCCTCGCGCTGGCGAAGGACATGGGGGTGACGATCAAGGCGATCGCGAACTCGCACGCGCATGTCGACCACATTCTGGGGGTTCGCGGGGTACAGGCGGCGACTGGCGCGAGCTTCCTGCTGCACCAGGGCGACCTGGATCTGCTGCGGAACGGGTGGCAGGGCGCCGCTTCGAGCTTCGGCATCGACGAGTCGCAGGCGCCGCCGGACCCGAATGCCTTCGTCTCGAACGGGGACGAGGTGGAGGTGGCGGGGCTGAAGCTGCAGGCGATCGCGACTCCCGGGCACACGCCGGGGAGCATGAGCTACTACGCGGAGGGGCTGCTGTTCAGCGGAGACACGCTCTTCCGCGGGTCGATCGGACGGACGGACCTGCCCGGGGGCGACTTCGACGAGGAGATGCGGAGCATCACGAACGAGCTGCTGACGCTCCCGGAGGACACAATCGTGTTGCCGGGCCACATGCAGGAGACGACGGTGGCGTTCGAGCGGGACCACAACCCGTTTGTGCAGGACTGGCTGCGGCGGCAGCGGGAGGCGGCGGGGGAGTAGCGTGACGCAACCTGTCTGTAACATCGGGCGGGTACGGTGGGGTGGCGGGTGCGTCCGCGGGACAAAGCCATGAACGAATCTGCGAGCTATGTGATCTCGGCATGCCGCGAGAACGACGTGAAGTTCGTGCGCCTCTGGTTCACGGACATCGTGGGGACGCTGAAGAGTTTCCAGATCACGGTGGGGGAGCTTGAGAACGCGCTCGACGAAGGGATGGGGTTCGACGGCTCGAGCATCGAGGGGTTTGCGCGCATCGACGAGTCGGACATGGTGGCGCGGCCCGATCCGGCGACGTTCCAGCTGGTGCCCTGGCGGCCCCGGGAGCAGGGCGTGGCGCGGATGTTCTGCGACATCTACCGGCCCGACGGAGAGCCGTTCGAGGGGGATCCGCGCTGGGTGCTGCGCCGCCAGCTCGAGCGGGCGAAGGCGCTGGGCTACACGTTCTATGTGAGCCCGGAGCTGGAGTACTTCTACTTCCAGGACGAAGCGAGCACCGTTCCGCTGGACAAGGGCGGCTATTTCGACCAGATCGCGGACAAGGGCTCGGACCTGCGGCGAGACACGGTGCTGACGCTGAGCGCGATGGGGATCGAGGTCGAGTCGAGCCACCACGAGGTCGCGCCCAGCCAGCACGAGATCGCGCTTCGCTACACCGACGCGCTGACGATGGCCGACAACGCGATGACGTATCGGGCGGTGGTGAAGGAGATCGCGGGGGCGAACGGGGCCTACGCGACCTTCATGCCGAAGCCGCTGGAGGACGAGAACGGCAGCGGCATGCACGTGCACCAGTCGCTGTTCAAAGGGGAGCGGAACGCGTTCTTCGACGAGGGAGACGTGTACCACCTGAGCGCGCTGGCGAAGGGCTACGTGGCGGGGCTGCTGGCGCACGCGCGGGCGATGACGCTGGTGACGAACCAGTGGGTGAACAGCTACAAGCGGCTGCAGCCGGGGTTCGAGGCGCCGGTGTACCTGAGCTGGGCGCGGCGGAACCGGAGCGACCTGGTGCGCATCCCCGAGTACTCCCCCGGGGACGAGGTACACACGCGCATCGAGTACCGCTCGCCGGACCCGGCCTGCAACCCCTACCTGGCGTTCGCGGTGATGCTGGCGGCGGGGCTCGACGGCATCGAGCAGGAGCGGGCGCTCCCGCCGCCGGTGGAGGAGAACGTCTTCGAGATGTCGGACAGGGAGCGCGCCGACCTCGGCATCGAGACGCTGCCGGGGAACCTGCGCGAGGCGATCGACGTGGCGGCGGAGTCGCCGCTGCTGCGTGAGGCGCTCGGAGACCACGTGTTCGACACGCTGCTGAAGAACAAGCGCATCGAGTGGGAGCGCTACCAGCGCCACGTCTCGGACTTCGAGCTGTCAGAGTACCTGCCGCGGCTCTAGGCGGAGGCGGCGACGGCGCGCGCGGCCGCCTCGTCGATACTGACGGAACGGTCGCAGGCGGCGACGCCGTAGTGGCGTAGCAGGTCGACGCACTCCTCTTCCCAGGCGCCGGGCACGCGAAACACGGCGATGGCCCGCGCCGGTTCGAGGCCCGCATCGAGGCAGCCCCGGATGACGCCGCGGGCGATGAGGTCGGCGCGGGTGTTGTTGACCACGTTCATGATGACGGCGATGCGCTCGATGCCGGGCTGGCCAAGGAGCAGGCGCGTGAGCGCGGCGACCTTGCGGACGCTGGGGTTTCCGCCAATCTCGCAGTAGTTGGCGGGGCTGCCGCGGTGCGCGCGGACAGCATCGAAGGCGGTGAGGCTGGCCCCGCCGCCGCCGATGAGAAGCGCGAGCGTGCCATCGAACTGGACGACGCGCCCGGCGACGCCGCGGTGGTCGGAGCGGTCGATGCGGGCGGCTTCGAGCTCGAGTTCGCTGGCTTCGCGGTCGCTGCGGGTGGAGGGGTCGATGCCGAGGTCGCGGACGGTTTCGGCCTGGCGGAAGAGGGCGTCGTCGTCGATCTCCACACGGGCGTCGAGGGCGACCCAGCGTCCATCGCGCGTGCGGGCGAGGGGGTTGATCTCGGCGAGGAGCAGGTCGCGTTCGGTGAAGAGGTTCCAGAGCCCGCCGAGGATGCCGGTTAGCTCGACGAGCTCCCGCCCGGAGAGCCCGAGGGACGCGACGGCCTCCTTGAGGCGGAAGTCCTGGGCGGGGTCGAGGGAGGAGAGGGGGACGCGGCTGGCCACGGAGGCTTCGTCCTCGACGTCGACGCCACCGGCGAGGGAGGCGACGGCGGCGGGGCCGCGCGAGCGGTCGTCGTACACGATGCCGAGGTAGCGCTCGGCTTCGACATCCAGGGCCTCCTCGACGAGGAGGGCGGTGACTGGCTGATCAGCGACGCGCGTGTCGAGGACGGCGCGGGCTGCCTCCTCGACCTCGGCGGGACCTTCGGCGAGGCGGACGGCGCCCGCCTTCGCGCGGCCGCCGGAGCGCACCTGTCCCTTGACCGCGACACGAGGGCCGAGCTCCTCCGCCGCGAGCACCGCCTCGGCGGGGGTTCCGGCGAGGAGCCCGCGAGGCGTCTCGAGACCGGCCAGGCGGAAGAGCGCCTTGGCCTCGTGCTCAAAGAGGCGCACGGGGGGCGAGCCTCCGGCTAGTCCTCGTAGTCGCCACCACCGCCGAGTCCGCGACGAGGCGGGGGCGGCGGAGCGGGGGGCACACCGCTGTCGGGTGTGCTGCGGCGGGTCCAACCACGGCTGGCGCCGCCACGGCTGCCGCCGCCACCACGGTTGATCTCGCGCTGCTCGGGCTGGCGCTGGCCTCCGCCATCGCGACCGCCACTGCGGGAGCGGCGCCGCCTGCGGCGTCGGGGCGCGCCATCGGAGCGGTCATCGCCACGGTCATCGCCACGGTCCTCGGAGCGGTCCTCGGGCCGATCCTCGGTGGCGACGGACTCCACGCCGTCGTACTCGAGGTTGTCGTCGAAGTCTTCCTCGACGGCGCCGTTCACTTCGGCGGCGACGACGGGGGCCTCTTCCTCAACCTCAATCTCGGGCTCAGGCTCGCGCTCGGGGCGCCGGGGGCGCGGGGGACGGCCCTCGGGGCCGCGGTCGCGCGGTCGGTCGCGATCCCGATCCCGATCCCGGTCACGGTCACGGTCGCGGCCACGGGGGCGGTCCCGGTCGCGGTCACGGTCACGTCCGCGGCCACGGTCGCGATCCCGGCCGCGGCCACGGTCTCCCCGGTCGCCGCGGTCGCCCCGGTCACGCGGACGGGACTCGCCTTCGGGGGCGGCGCCGACGCGGCCGCTGCGGGCGGTGAGGTTGACGCGGCCGAGGGAGTCGATCTCGGTGACGGTGACGGTGAGCTCGTCGCCAACGGAGACAACGTCCTCGACGCGCTCGACACGCTCCTCGCTGAGCTCGGAGATGTGCACGAGGCCATCCTTGCCGGGAAGGATCTCGACGAAGGCGCCGAAGTTGAGGATGCGGGTGACGGGGCCGGTGTAGGTCTCGCCGACGCTGATCTCCTTGGTGAGGCCCTCGATCATGCGGATGGCGGTGTCGGCCGCATCGCCCTCGACAGCGGAGACGAAGATGGTGCCGTCTTCCTGGATGTCGACGTTGGCGCCGCCGGAGTCCTCCTGGATCTTGCGGATGACGCGGCCACCGGGGCCGATGACGGTGCCGATCTGCTCCTGGTCGATCTTGATGATGTAGACCTTGGGCGCGTGTTCGGAGACGGAGTCACGCGGCTTCTCGATGACCTCGCCCATGCGCTCGAGCAGGAACATGCGAGCATCGCGCGCCTGGGACAGGGCGGTCTCGAGGAGCTCGCGGGAGACGCCGCCGATCTTGATGTCCATCTGGAGGGCGGTGATGCCCTCTTCCGTACCGGCGACCTTGAAGTCCATGTCGCCCATGAAGTCTTCCTGGCCGGCGATATCGGTGAGGACGGCGTACTCGCCGTCGTCGCCCATGATCAGGCCCATGGCGATCCCGGCGACGGGAGCGGAGAGGGGCACGCCCGCATCCATGAGGGCGAGGGTGCTGCCACAAACGCTGGCCATGGAGGTTGAGCCGTTGGAGGAGAGGACCTCGCTGACGAGGCGGAGGGCGTAGGGGAACTCCGTCTCGGGGGGGATGACGGGGAGGAGGGCGCGCTCGGCGAGGGCGCCATGCCCGATCTCGCGGCGGCCGGCGCCGCGCATGGGGCGGGCCTCGCCGACGGAGTAGGGCGGGAAGTTGTAGTGGTGCATGTAGCGCTTTGACTCGTCCGGGGAGAGGGTGTCGAGCTTCTGCGCCATGTTCATGCCGCCGAGGGTGGCGATGGTGAGCACCTGCGTCTCGCCGCGCTTGAAGAGCCCGGAGCCGTGGGTCCGGGGGAGGGTGCCGACGTGAATGTCGAGGGGCCGGATCTCGGTGGTCTCGCGGTCGTCCGCCCGGCGCCCATCGCTGAGGATGCGGTCGCGCATGGCCTTCTTGATGACGGCGTAGAGGGCGTCGCCGATGTCGCGGGACTCGAAACGGTCCTCGAACTGCTCGGTGAGCTCGGCGCGAATGCGCTTGTTCTCTTCGCTGCGCTCGCTGGCGGCGTTGGCGACGATCTCGTCGAGGCGGTCGGCGAGGGCGTCATGAACGGCCTCGATGGCCTCTTCGTTGTCGACTGCGGGGGTGTAGTCCTTCTTGACGGGGGCGGCATCGGCGGCGATCTCCTCGACGAGATCGTTGATGGCCGAGTTCGCCTCCATGGCGATCTCCATCGCCTCAATGACAGCGTCTTCGGGGACTTCGGACGCGCCCGCCTCGACCATCATGACGGCGTCCTTCGTGCCGGCGACGATGAGGTCGAGGTCGCCCTCGGCGGCCTCGGCGAAGGTGGGGTTGACGACGTACTCGCCATCGATGCGGCCGACACGGACGCTGCTGACGGGCCCGTTGAAGGGGATGTCGCTGATGCTGAGGGCGGCGCTGGCGCCGACGGTGATAAGGGTGTCGGGCTGGTGCTCGCGGTCGGATGAGAGGGTGGTGGCGACGATCTGGATCTCGTTGCGGAAGCCCTTGGGGAAGAGGGGGCGGATGGAGCGGTCGGTGAGGCGCATGGCGAGGATGCCATCGGAGGAGGGGCGGCCCTCCCGGCGGGGGAAGCCGCCGGGGATCTTGCCGACGGCGTAGAGGCGCTCTTCGTAGTCGACGGTGAGGGGGAAGAAATCGATGCCCTCACGGGGGTCGGCCATGCAGGCGGTGACGAGGACGACGGTATCGCCCTGGCGGACGGTAACGGCGCCGTTGGCGAGGCCGGCGAGGGCGCCGTGCTGGATGAGCAGGGGCTTGCCGCCGATCTCGACTTCGTAGGTACGGATGCTGGATTCGGTTGTGGTCATATCTCTCTTGACACTTTCTCTTGCGGCGCGGGGCCGCGGACTCGATCGGTTCGGGAGGGTTCGGTTGCAGGCTTCCGCCCTGCGCGGGGCGCGTAGGCGAGGCCGGAGAGGAAAGAGGTAGGGCTAGCGACGCAGCCCGAGGCGCCCGATGAGCGTGCGGTACCTGTTGACATCCCGCTTGTTGAGGTAGCGCAACAGCCGACGACGCTGGCCGACGAGCTTCAGCAGCCCGCGGCGCGTGTGGTAGTCGTGGTTGTGCTCCTGCAGGTGCGCGGTCAGGTACTTGATGCGCTCGGTGAGGAGCGCCACCTGTACTTCAGGGGAGCCTGTGTCGCCTTCGTTGCGGGCGTACTCCCGGATCAGGGCCTCTTTCGTTTCCTGGGCCAGCAAACTTGCTCGTTCGACTTCCTTTACCTGTCTTCAGGGGTGAAAGTAGCACGAGGGGGAGGTAGCAGCAATTTGCCGGCACTGGTGTTGCTCAGCGGTCTGCCGGGAACGGGCAAGACAACGTTCGCGGCAAAGCTCGCGCCGAGGCTCGCGGCCCTGGTGCTGGAGAGCGACCGCGTGCGACGGGAGCTGTTCCCGAGACGACGATACACGCGCAAGGAGAGCGGGCAGGTGTTCGCGGTCGTGCGCGAGCGGGCGGAGGCGGCGCTGGGGGAGGGGCGGAGCGTGATCATCGATGCGACGAACCTGCGGGAAGGGGAGCGCCGGGGGTTCCGGGAGCTGGCGGCGGGGCAGGGTGCGCCGGTGGTGGCGGTACGGCTGACGGCGCCCGACGCCGTCGTGCGGGAGCGGCTCTCGGGGGTGCGGGAGGGCGCCTCGGAAGCGAACGTCGGGGTGTACAACCGCATGCGGGGCCAGGAGGAGCCGTTCGGGATTCCCTGTGTGCAGGTGGATTCGCGATACTGTCTGGAAGCGAGCGTGGCCCTGGCGGCGGCGCTCTGCCGAGGAGAGGCATGAGGGGCCAGCAGCCGTTCATCCTGTTGCGGGCGCGGGTGAAGGACGATCGCCCGACGTTTTCGGCGTGGTTCCGCTCCCAGCACCTGCGCGAGGTCGCCAAGATTCCGGGCATGGCGAGCGTGCACTGGGGCGAGACGCGCGAGGGGACGATGCTGGGCGTCTACTGCTTCGAGGACGCACGCTCGATGCAGGGAGCGTTCGGGAGCGCGGAGGCGGCATATGCGCGGGGGATGTGGGCGAGCTGGTCGGACAAGCTCGACGAGTTTTCGGTCGAAATGCACTTCACGCTGACGCCCCCGACGATGACCCTCTCGGTGAACTAACGAGCGGGGCATTCGACCAGGCGCAACAGTCAGGCGCAACAGTTAGGAACGGCTACGACAGTAGGGCATAGACCCAGCGTCCTGTAGGCTCGCGGCATGGGGCAGCAACGAGGGTGGCGGGTGAACGCGTCCCTCGCGGCGCTGACGGTCGGGCTCGGTTGTGCAGTAGCGGTTCTGGCGGTTGTGGCAGGGAGAGGCCCGGCGGTTGAGGCGCAGCCGACGCCTCCCTCGACATTCCAGGGAGAGGTGACCGCCCCGGAGGGTGACGTGGCGGGGGGACTCGAGGTCGTCGCCTACATCGGCGACACGGTGTGCAGCGAGGACCCCCCCGAGGTGACGGCGCAGGACGACACGAACGGCGCGACGGTCACGATCTACCGGGTGCAGGTGCTCTCGGCGGAAGAGAAGGGAGGGTGCGGGGTAGACGGCTCGGAGGTTCGGTTCGAGGTCGACGGGCGACGGGCGGTGGAAACCGGGACATGGGGCGAGCAGGCTCAAACGCTCAATTTGACGCTGGAGGCGGCTACCCAGGGACCCGCAACGGCGACCCCGGGACCGGAGGAGCCCGAAATCAACGGAACGCCGGAGGGGACTGCGACGGCAGGGCCGGAGGAGCCCGAGATCAACGGGACGCCGGAGGGGACCGCGACGGCAGGGCCGGAAGAGCCCGACATCAACGGAACGCCGGAGGGAACGGCGACGGCCACACCCGACGCGACGGAGGACCCGGAAGCCACGGACACTCCGGAAGCCACCGCCACTGCCGCGCCCACGGAACCGCCAGCGGCGACGGAGGCGCCCACTCCCACTGAAGCCCCGACGGAGGCGCCCACGGCGACGCCCGCCGCAACAGAGCCTCCAACCCCCGCGGCAACGCGCGCGCCTACTCCCACGGAAGCCCCTGCGCCAACGGAAGCGGGGCCGCCCGAGCCTGAAGCAACCGAGGCGCCCAAGGCGACACCAGCGACCGGGGACGGCACAGCGGACGACGGCGGCGACGGGACGACGGTGGTCATCATCGTACTGGCGGTGGTGGCGGGGCTGGCGGCCATCGGGGTGGTGGTGTTCTCGTGGCTGGGCAAGCCGCCTCAGCCAGGTGGCGGCGGCGAGCCCGTCATCGGGGGCGGGCCCTCCCGTTCGCGGCCCTCGCTCCGCGAGGGGCTGGAGTCCATCGTGCAGCGACTTCAGTCCACCCTGCGGCGAAGGTAAAGAGCAGGCGACAATAAAAACGCTCAGACGTATACTCAGAATCGGCGGGCCACTGCGGAGTATCCGGAGAGCGTCGTGCGCGGCTGGCAACTGACAAGGCGATTCCTGATCCTGGGTGCGGCGCTGCTGCTTGTCGGAACGGCGTGCGTGAGCGCCAGACCCGACCCGCCGCCGGCACCCGAGCCGACTCCCGAAGCAACACCTCGGGCAACACCAGCGCCGACGCCACCACCCCCAACGCCGGCGCCGGCCACGGCAACCCCCACCGTCCCGCCACCGACTACCGAGCCCGAGCCGGTGGTCGATCTCGAACCGTACGAAGGCAAGGTGGTGTCGATGCGGCTCCCGTCGCTGGAGGTGGAAGCGCCGATTGAGCCGATCGGGATCATCGAGGAGCTGAACGAGCTCGACGTGCCGGAGTGGCACAACATCGGCTGGTACGAGATCGAAGACATGCATGGCTTCGGCAAGCCCGGGTACGGCGAGACCTCGCTCTTCTCCGCCCACAAGGACTACTGGCCGAACAAGCGGGGGCCCTTCTACGCGCTGACCGAGCTGAAGAACGGGGACAAGGTGATCGTGGTGATGGGGGACGGGCGGGAGTACGTG
Organism: Dehalococcoidia bacterium; assembly: GCA_009839725.1. Taxonomy (GTDB): domain Bacteria; phylum Chloroflexota; class Dehalococcoidia; order Tepidiformales; family Tepidiformaceae; genus UBA2991. Next base: position 21,357 of record VXPF01000110.1, read on the forward strand.
TACGAGGTGTTCTTCCAGGAGCGCTACGGGGAGGGCGAGTTCCCGATGGGCGCGCTGAGGCGGCCGCACGAGGCAGAGGATCCGGTCTTCCAGCGCCCGGACGGTGAGGAGTGGATCGCGCTCTACACGTGTGGGGGCGACTTCGTGGCGAGCCGACCGGGCGGGCCGGGTGAGTACCTCCACCGGGATCTGGTGCTGGCCAGGCTGGTCCAGACCATCCCGCCGGACGCGGCGCGGGCGGCGGGGGCGGGCCAGCAGTAAGCTGGAGTCATGGTGTGGGGCTCCCGGCGGGCCACGAGCGGGCGCAGGGCGCGCGCGGGGTGGGTTCTCGCGGCGGCGCTGGCGCTGACGGGCGCGGCCTGCGCGAGTATTGAGCCAGGCGTGGAGTCCGGGCGAGTTGAGCGGACTCCGACCGCTACCCCCACCGCGAGTGCGGCGGCGACCGCCACGCCGGAACCCACGCCCTACGACGGCGACCTGGCAATGATGCGGATTCCCGCGCTGGGCGTAGAGGCGCCCATCGAAGCGATCGGACTGCTCGAGGAGATCAACGAGCTCGACGTGCCATCGCCACGGAACGTGGGGTGGTACTACATCTACGACAAGCCGGGATTCGGTACGAACTCGCTCTACTCGGCGCACAAGGACTGGTACCCGGACATCCTGGGGCCGTTCAACCGGCTGACGGACCTGGAGGACGGGGACCTCGTGATCGTGGTGATGGACGACGGACGGGAGTACGTGTACGAGGTGTTCTTCCAGGAGCGCTACGAGGCGGGCGCCGTCCCGATGGGGGACCTGATCAGGCCGCACGAGGCAGAGGATCCGGAGCTGCGTCGCCCAGCGCACGAGGAGTGGGCGATCCTCATTACCTGCGGGGGTGACTTTATCTCCGCGGAAGAGGGCGGGCCGGGCGACTACCTCCACCGGGACGTGGTGATCGCGAGGCTCATCGAGACGCGGACGGGTGAGTCGGTCCGCACAGCCGGGAGCGGGAACTAGGCGAGGGGCCGAGCGCGGGCCGCCATCGATCGGGAGCGGGTGGCTTCCCTACGGCGCGCGGGAGTACGGGAAGTAGATGTAATCCGCCGGATTGAGGTACTGGCCGTTGTGGCGAATCTCGAAGTGGAGGTGCTCGCCGGTGCTAAAGCCGGTGGAGCCGGAGATGCCGAGCACGGTCTCGCCCTTGGTGACGCTCTGCCCCCACCGCACGACGATCTCGCGGAAGTGCGCGTAGAGGGTCTCCCAGCCCTCGCCGCAATCGACGATGACGTAGTACCCGTAGCTGTAGGTCAACCACTCGACGCGTGAGACCCAACCATCGCAGGAGGCATAGATGGAGGAGGCGGCGGTGACGCCGCCGAAGGCAAGGTCGATCCCGGTGTGGATGCGCCCGCCGCCCCGATCGGTGCCGTAGGGATCGCTGATGAAGCTCCAACCCGCCACGGGGAGGCCGAAGCGGCCGGCGGAGACGGGAGGCGGGGGGCCGATGGTGTATCCGCCGGGGGTCTGAATGGGAGGCTCGGCCCCGGGGAGGAGGATGTATTCCCCAACCAGGAGATTGCGGCCGTCGTCGAGGTTGTTGGGACGGTGATCGAGAACGTCCTGGACCGTGACGTAGAGGTACTTGGAGACGATGCGGGCGATGGTCTCGCCGTGGCCGACCTTGTAGAGAATGCCCACGACCTCACCAAGGGGGACGAGGATCCGCTCGCCGGGAGCGATCCAGCCACCGTCGGAGACCTCGGCGTTGTTGAGGAGGATATTGTCGACGGTGGTGTCATAGGTCTCGGCGATTTCGCTGAGGGTGTCCCCGCTGCGAACGGTGTAGAGGACGTAGGGCTCCCTGGGGTCGATCTGGTCGGCGAGGGTGCGGCTCTCGTAGCCGTCGTCCCGACTTGCGGCGTAGACATCGGCGACCTCGCCGGAGAGAGTGTCGTCGGTCTCGACGTCATCGGTGGGGCGGAGGGACACGGCGGGAGCGGCGAGCGACGCCCGGAGGGGCGAGGCCAGGGTCTCGTGGCTCACGCCGGGGCGGAGGTAGGTCTCGCCGGTGGGGGCGATGGCGCGCACGCCGGAGAGGGGCACGGGAGGGATGTGGGAGACGGGGGAGGGCTCGGCGTCGGTGACGAGATGAGCGGTGAGCAGGGCGGCGAGGGCAGCGATGCCGATGAGGAGGAGGTGGAGGACGGCACGGACGGGGAGGCGACCGTGGGCGTGCGATCGCGCCCGCGGGGATGAGCGCTCGTGGAGCAGGCTCAGCAGCCTATCCCTCAACACGGCCTTCGGGTCCCTCCCGCTCGTGGGCGCACCGGAGCCCCAACCCGGCGCTTGCACCGATTGTCACAACCTAAACTGCCGCAGTCAGGTGCGAAACGCAAGGATCGGCGGGGGTTATGCCCTAGACCTCGGTACGGAGGCTGGAGAGGAACTCTTCGTTGGTTTCGGACCTGCCGAGACGCTCGAGGAGCCGTTCGGTGGCCTCGAGGGAGTTGGGAGAGTTCTGCGAGATCATGGCGGTCATTCGCCGGACCAGCCAGACGCCCTTGAGGGTTGATTCGTCGAGCAGGAGCTCTTCGCGGCGGGTGGAGCTGGCCTGGATATCGATGGCGGGATAGAAGCGGCGCTCGGCGAGCTTCCGATCGAGGCGGAGCTCCATGTTCCCGGTGCCCTTGAACTCCTCGAAGATGACCTCGTCCATGCGGCTGCCGGTATCGATCAGGCAGGTGGCGATAACGGTCAGGGAGCCGCCCTCCTCGCACTTACGGGCAGCGCCGAAGAGCCGCTTGGGCGGGTAGAGGGCGACGGGGTCGACGCCACCGGTGAGGGTGCGTCCGCTGGGGGGCAGGGCGAGGTTGTAGGCGCGGGTGGCTCGGGTGATGGAGTCCATGAGGATGACGACGTCCTGGCCACCCTCCACGAGCCGCTTGGCCCGCTCGAAGGCCATCTCGGCGACGCGGGTATGGTCCTCGACGGGCTCGTCGAAGGTGCTGCTGGCGACCTCGCCGCGCACGCTGCGACGCATGTCGGTGACCTCTTCAGGGCGTTCCCCGATGAGGACGACCATCAGATGGACGTCGGGATGATTGGTCGTGATGCCGTTGGCGATGTTCTGGAGGAGCATCGTCTTGCCGGCCTTGGGCGGGGAGACGATGAGGGCGCGCTGGCCGCGGCCGACGGGGGCGATGAGGTCGATGAGGCGGTGGGTGAGGTTATCGGGAGTGGTCTCCAGGCGGAGCTGCTCCTTGGGGAAGACCGCCGTGAGGTTCTCGAAGAACGGACGCCGCTTGGCGGCTTCGGGGTCGAGGCCGTTGACGGCTTCGACCTTGAGCAGGCCGTAGTACTTCTCGTTGTCGCGCGGCGCCCGGATCTGTCCGGTGACGTAGTCGCCGGGGCGGAGGGCGAAGCGGCGGAGGTTCGACTGGGAGACGTAGATGTCGTGGGGACCGGGGAGGAGGGACTCGCCCCGGAGGAACCCGTAGTTGCCGTCGTCGGAGACCTCGAGGAAGCCGCCGGAGAAGAGGTTCCCGCGGCGTTCGGCCTGGGTCTGGAGCAAGCGGAAGATGAGGTCCCGCTTGCGCAGGGTGGAGGCATTGCTGACGCCGAGGTCGCGCGCGAGGCGAATGAGCTCGCCGCGAGTGGTGCCCTCGAGCTCGGCGATATTGAGCGTGGGGACGGCGTCCTCACGTTCGGTGGGAACGGGGGCCTCTTCGGCCGGCGGAGATTCAGGTGCGCGTGTGATAGCAGGGATCCTGTTGCCCGCCACGAGCGGCGCTCGACAGAAACGGGCGGGATAGGCTTGCAGGGACCTCGAACTCTTGAGGTGTGCCTGGTGAGCGCATCGGCAGGATGCCGGGCTTCTGACCAGTGCCCCGTCAGAATACGAGAGCATTGTGAACGGGGCAAGGGGGCGCGGGCTTTGCGCGGAGCGGGGAGCGCGCCTACCATCGGCGTCCATGGCAACCACGCAATCGGCGATGAAACGCTGGCGCCAGTCGCTCAAGCGGCGCACCCGGCACCGGGCGACCCGCTCGGAATCCCGCACGGCGGTACGGGCGGCGCGCGAGGCCGCAGCGGCCGGTGACGGCGAGGCGTTCAACGAGGCGCTGAGCGAGGCGTACTCGGTGCTCGACCGGGCGGCAAGGAAGGGCGCCATTCCGACAGGGCGGGCTGATCGCACGAAGCGCCGGCTGGCGGCGCTGCGCCCCGAGTAGCCCCTTCCCGGGCTTTGCTCGCGAGGACACCGTGACCAGGTTGAGAGAGCGCTCGATGCGTGCGCTCGATCGGGTGTACGCGTGACTACCGAACGCCCCCGACCGACCGTGGACGTGGTCATCCCCTGCTACAACGAGGTGTCCGTCCTGCGCCCGAGCGTGGAGCGCACGCTGCGCCTGTTCGAGGAGCATCCCCGTTACGACTGGCGCCTGGTGATCGCGGACAACGGCTCGAACGACGGAACGAGCGAGCTGGCGCGAGAGCTGGAGGCCGAGCACGAGCGCGTGCGGGCGCTGATCCTGACCGTGAAGGGGCGAGGCATCGCGCTGCGGGAAGCGTGGCTGGGCAGCGATGCGGACGTGGTCTCTTACATGGACGTCGACCTGAGCACGGACCTGGGCCACCTGCCCGAGCTGGTGGGAATGGTGGCGGAGGGGGGGTACGACGTGGCGAGCGGATCGCGGCTGGCGCGGGGATCGGAGACGACCCGATCCCTTAAGCGGGAGGTGATCTCCCGTTGCTACGTGCTGATCATCCGGGCCTTCTTCCCACGGCTGCGGATCAGCGACGCGCAGTGCGGCTTCAAGGCGGCCACACGGCGGGCGGTTGAGGCGGTGGTACCGGGCATCGAGGACCGTGGCTGGTTCTTTGACACGGAGCTGCTCGTTCGCGCCCACCAGGCCGGGTTCCGGGTGGGGGAGCTGCCCGTTCACTGGGTGGAAGACCCGGACACGAAGGTGCAAATCGTGAGCACGGCGACGGAGGACATCCGGGGGCTGGTACGGCTGCGATTCGGGCTCCGGATCTAGGGGAAGAGGGGGCAGTTCAGGATCGGGCGGCGGGGGACTTTCCAGTTTGACCCCCTCGGAGGTGCGGGGTATAACTCGCTTGCTACAGGATTCACAAACTCGCCGGGGCCCAGAAGGGCCGCTGGCGGCAGACGGAGAGGGCGCCGGGCCGTGGAAGTTGGCGAATTCCTAGAGCTGGTTTTCGTGTTCATCACGATGTTCCTGGGCCTTGCCATCATGGTCGCATTCGGCAAGTGGTGGGAGCGATAGCGCCGATGGCCGTTGAACAGCCCACCCAACCGACCCTCGGCGACCTGATCTACGACAAGCTCTTCCACAACTACGTGTGGAAGTCGATCTTCCGCACGGGGTATCCGAACACACCGCGCAACCAGATGCTGGTGGTCGCGACGAACGTGTTCCTGCACCTGCACCCGACGCGCATCCACCGCACGCACGTGAAGATCACGCACACCTACTGCCTCGGCGGGCTCACGTTCTTCATGTTCCTGGGCCTCACGGTGACGGGCATCCTGCTGATGTTCTATTACGTGCCGAGCGTGGACCGGGCGTACCTCGACATCCAGAACATCCAGACGAACGTGCAGTTCGGCCAGTTGATGCGAAACATGCACCGCTGGATGGCGCACGCGATGGTGATCCTCGTGTTCCTGCACATGCTGCGGGTGTTCTATACGGGAGCGTACAAGCCACCGCGCGAGTTCAACTGGGTCGTGGGCGTGGTGCTGCTGGTGCTGACGTTCCTGCTGAGCTTCACCGGCTACCTGCTGCCCTGGGACCAGCTGGCCTTCTGGGCCATCACGGTGGGCACGAACATCGCCGGTTCGGCGCCGGTGCTGGGCCCCAAGACGCGCTTCTGGCTGCTGGGCGGCTTCGAGGTTGGTCCGGACGCGCTGATTCGCTTCTACACGCTGCACGTGATCGGCCTGCCCCTGCTGGCGGCAATCTTCATGGCCGTGCACTTCTGGCGGATTCGCCGGGACGGCGGCCTGGCGCGGCCGCTGTAAAGGCGGGGTGAGCTAACACATGGCTACCGTCGTCGTCGCCCGGCCGGCCGCCCGACCCACTCCTCGCGCTCGCGACGAGGAGGTGCTGGTCTGGCCGGACCTGGTCTTCGTCGAGTTCATCTCGGCGCTGCTGTTCACGGTGCTCCTCTTCCTGCTCTCGTACGTGATGAACGCGCCGCTCCTGGACGAGGCCAACGCGAACGTGACGAACGACCCGGCGAAGGCGCCGTGGTACCTGCTGAACCTGCAGGAGCTGCTGCTGCACATGAACGCGGCGCTGGCGGGCATCGTCGTGCCGACGGTGTGGCTGATCATCCTGGCGGCGTTCCCCTACTTCGACCGCTCGACGGAGGGGCAGGGGCGCTGGTTCGCGGACGTGAACTCGGTGAAGAACACCGTGCTTTCGCTCATGGTGGGCTTCTGGGGGACGCTGGCGCTCATCATCTGGAACTCGGGCAAGGCGGCGCTCTGGCTGAAGGACTGGTTCGGCTTCTCGGGCGGCGACACGCTGGCCTTCCTGGAGCGCTCGGCGGCGCTGAAGGACCCCTCGGTGGTGCCCTGGCCGGGCTGGTCCGACTCGATTCCCTACCTGTGGTTCAACCTGAAGATCCTGGACGAGGGTCCGGGCGCGGGCGTGACCACGTTCCAGCACATCGACCTGCCGACATTGCTGGTCGACATCGGCATTCCGACCGGGTTCATGGTCGGGCTGGCATGCCTGCTCATCTACGCCCTCTGGAAAGCTGGCTGGGTGCTGACGCGCCGCGACGCGCTGATCACGTTGATGAGCGGGTTCGTGGGCGCGTTCCTGATGTTGACGATTATCGGTACCGCCTTCCGCGGTCCCGGCCAGGATCTGATCTGGCCGTGGGACCTGCGCACCCTCGAAGGCATTCCGGGGCAGGAGTAGCGAGCGGATGGCGCAGGCACAGCGGATCGAGCAGGCACGGCAGGCGGAGGCGCGCAAAGTCTCGCGGCGCTCGTTCATGCGCGTGAGCGCGTTCGCGGGGCTGACGCTCTCGCTGGGGGCGTTCAGCGCGTTCTTCCTGGGTTTCTTCAACCTGCGCAGCCCGAAGGGCTTCGGGCAGCCGGTGACGGTGCCGAAGATCCAGATTCCGGAGCCGGGCGGCGAGCCGGTGCGCATCACCGAAGGCAAGTTCTGGCTGGTGAACCTGGACGGCGCCGAAGGCGACGTACTGGATCAGGGCGGGACGGGCGGCCTGCTGGCGCTGTACTGGAAGTGCCCGCACCTGGGCTGCACGGTTCCCTGGCGAGGGGACTTCGACGGGGCGGAGGTGGCGTTCCCGGGCATCCAGGGGTGGTTCCGCTGCCCCTGCCACGGCTCGACCTACTCGCGCGCGGGCGTGCGGGTCTTCGGACCGGCGCCTCGCCCGCTGGACACGTTCCTGCTGACGACGAACAGCGACGGCTCGGTGACGGTGAACACGCGCGGGCTGACGCTCGGCGGCGGCAGCGTCCCCAACCCACAGCGGGCGGTTCCCTACAGTGGCTAGGCGACGGCGGGGGACCCGTTGAACACACAGCGCCAAATCTTCCTGATCGTGGTGCTGATGTTCATCAGCGTGGCCGGCTGCGCCGCCTACACGGCGATCGACCTGCCTATCCGCGCCGAGCGGCAGGCGGACTTCTTCGAGGCGGAGTCGATCGAGCGCGGGGCGCTGCTCTACGCGAACAACTGCCGCACGTGCCACGGCATCCGGGGCGAGGGCGGCGTGGGGCTGACGCTGAACAAGGCGTCGTTCCGGAACCAGGAGCCGCTGGCGCTCTCCCAGAACCAGGACCTCATCCGGCGCACGCTGCTGTGCGGGCGGGCGGGCACGCTGATGCCGGCCTGGCTCGATGCGAACGGCGGCAGCCTGACGGCGAACCAGATCGAGCACCTCGTGCGGCTGCTGACAGCGCCGCTCGAGGAAGGGACGTTCGACGCGAACGGGAACCCCACGAACCACGGGTGGCTGGCGGCGGTGGAATTCGCGCACAACCTGAACCATGAGTCGACGGCGGCGGTAACGGGAGACACGCTCCCGCAGATCGCGACAGCGCACGGAATCGGGGATGACCCCGTTTCCGGGGCGATCCTGATCGCGAGGCTGAACGGCATCGCCTACGCTGTCGATGAGTCCGGCAACTTCTACCTGCCCTACTCCGGCAGCGACGAAGCCGCGATGCTGGACCCGAAGGCGGGCACCATCGCGACGGGGCTGCTGCCGGGACAGACGCTGCGGCTGCCCGAGGGCGCGACTTACAAGGTGCAGGCGGGCAACACGCTGGCGAGCATCGCCGAGCAGCACGGCATCACGCCGGCGGACCTGCGCTCGCTCAACTCGCTCTTCCTGACCACCGTGGGCGACATCGCCGACGACACGCCACTGACAGGGAAGCGCAAGCTGCTGCTGCCCGCGGGGACGAGCTACACCGCCCAGGCCGGCGACACGCTGCTCTCGATCGCGGATGCGCACGACCTCCCGGTGCTGGCGCTGGCGGAGGACAACGGGCTCGCCGAGGACGCGGCCATCGCGGAAGGGCATGAGCTCTCGCTGCGCGACGGCACGAGGTACATCATCCAGTTCGGCGACACGGTTCTCTCCATCGCAAGCGCCCACGGCCTGATGGAAGGCGCACTGCGCTCGCTCAACGAACTGGGCGCGGGCGAGGAGATCTCGGAGGAGGTCTGGCTGGCGCTCCCGCCGATCAACTCCTACCTCGTGAATGGCGCCGACCTGACTGAGGTGGCGAGCGGCTTCGGCAATGTGACGGCCGCGTCGCTGGGCGACGCGAACGGCGTCGCCGCGGACGCGGTCCTGCCCATCGGCAAGGTGCTGCACTTCCCGGCGGACTCCTGGGGCGCGGCGCCGTCGGACGAGATCAACCCCGGTACGGCCTGCGTCGAGCACACGGTCTCGTCGAGCGCCTTCAACACCATCAGCGGGGCCGACCCGATCGTGATCGACGAGCCGAACGCGGTTTCGACGGACGTGGTCATCCTCGCCAACGACAATGACTGGACGATCGTGGCCGACGGCGAGTCCCTGGCGCCGAACCGCTCGGGCGTGAAGGTGACGGCGGGAACAACGGTGACGTTCGAGAACGTGGTGGGACTCCACAACATCGAGATCGACGGGGAACAGCAGGGCGCCGACTTCGAGGTCGTGGGCGAAACGCGAACCTTCACCTTCGACTTGCCTGGCGAGTACCGCATTACGTGCAGCTACCACCCGGACATGCTGGCCGTGGTATTCGTGGCCGAATAGGCCGGATTTATTGACGCTCCGCAGGGGCGTGCCTACGATCCGGTCCCGACCGGAATTACGTCAGCAAGGAGGGCCTGGATGGCGGCACAGACGGGAAAACGGTATTTCTGTCCGAGTTGCGGCGCTGAGTTCATCGTGACGAAGGGCGGCGAAGGCGAGCTGAAGTGCGGCGACACGCCGCTTGAGCTGAAGAAGTAACGGGAGACGTTCGATGGCCGTACAACTGGGGAAGCGCTACAAGGACGAGGAGACCGGCATTGAGGTGCTGGTGATCAAGCCGGGCGACTGCGACCTGAAGTGCGACGAGCGCGACATGGAGCTGATGCAGCCGAAGGTCCTGCCCTCGGCCGACTAGCAGCCCGCATCCGATGACGACGACTGTGACGGGGCCCGCGCGGCCCCGTTCTGGTACCGGGCACATGGCGAGGGACGGGTGAGATTCGAGCAGCTGGTCGAGAACCGCATCCTGGAGGCGATCGAGGAGGGCGTGTTCGAGGGGCTTCCGGGGGAGGGGGCGCCACTGGCGTTGCGCGACGCCGACCGTCTGGCCGGCGACCTCTGGCTGGCGCACCACGTTTTGGGGAACGCCGGCGCGCTACCCGAGTGGCTTGAGCTGGCGCGCACAATCGAGGGGGACCGGGGACGTCTGGCTGCGATCGAAGGGGAGCATGAGGCGCTGGTTGAGCGGGCACGCTCGACGGGGGAGTGGCGGAGGCTGGGGCCGCTGATTGCGGAACGCCGGCGGGAGTTCGCGACCGCCGCCCTGGCGCTGCGTGCGAAGCAGGAGCGCTACAACATCGAGGCTCCCAGCATGCGGAACGAGCGCCCGGCTATCTGGGTTGAGGAGCGGCTGCGCATCCTGGATGCGCACGTCCGGGAGGCGAGAGGGGCGGCGGCGGGCTAGGTCTGCCTGCTTTCGCGAGCGGAGCGCGGGTGGTACGGTGAGCGCTCGCCGTCGGGACGGGCGGCAATCGCACCCGAAGGGTGGTGAGCCAGCAACGTGGCTGAAATCATCATCGGCGAGGATGAGCCATTCGAGTCTGCACTGAAGCGCTTCAACAAGCGCGTGCAGCAGGACGGCATCCTCTCGGAGACGCGTAAGCGCCAGCACTACGAAAAGCCGAGCGTGAAGCGCAAGAAGAAGGAAGCAGCGCGCCTGCGGAAGCTGCGGAAGAAGCAGCTTCGGGCCGAAGCGCGAGCCCGCTCGGGCCGGTAACCCTCTTCCCGTGCCAGACCTGAAAGAGCGCATCCAGAGCGACCTGCGCGCGGCGATGCTCGCGAGGGACGAGCCGCGCAAGTCGGCCCTGCGCATGCTGACGGCCGCCATCAAGAACGCCGAGATTGAATCGGGCGACGAGCTGGCGGAGGGCGACCTGCTGGTGGTCGTCCAGCGGCAGGTAAAGCAGCGGCGGGAGAGCATCGAGGAGTTCCGCAAGGGCGGACGCGAGGACCTGGTGGAGCGGGAGGAAGCGGAGCTCGAGGCGTTCGCGGGCTACCTGCCCGAGGAGGCGAGCCGCGAGGAGATCGAGGAGGCGGCGCGCGCCACGATCGAGGAGACGGGCGCCTCGGGACCGCGCGACATGGGCAAGGTGATGCCGGTGCTCGTGAAGCGGTTCCAGGGTCGGGCGGACGGACGCGTGATCAGCGAGATCGTGCGGGGGCTGCTGGGCTAGCCGATCTCCTCGTCGGGGAAGCCCAGCTCGCGGCGTACCAGCGAGCCGATGACCTCGGCCGCGCTCTGGCCCGGCTCGGCGCCCGCCACGAGCGAACTCTTGGTGAGGGCGAAGGCGAACTCGTGCTCGGGATCGGCGAAGCCGATGGCGCCCCCGGCTCCGGGGTGGCCGAAGGTGGACGTGCGGGGGCCCATGGCGGTGATGGGACCGGTCTGGAAGTAGCCGAGGGCCTTGCGTACGGGCTGCTGGATGACCATGTCGTTCTCGTCGGTCTGGAAGCGGGTGGCGGTGCGGACGCGTTCCTCGGGGAGGATGCGGACGCCGTCGAGCTCGCCGCCGTTGCCGAGGGCGGCGTACATGCGCGCGAGCGCGCGAGCGCTCATGAGGCCGCCATGGGCGGGAAGGGCGGCGCGGCGCACGACGGGGTTGTTGTAGGGCTCGGCGAGGATGCCGACGGCGGGCGGGATGGCGCGAATGATGAGCGCGTCGGGCGGGGCGGGCGGGGCATCGGGGCGGGGGCCGTCGACGAGGGTCGCGACGCGGGACTCGTTGGCGTCGTCGATGCCCATGTGGATGCCGTCAAGGCCCAAAGGCGCGCAGATCTCCTCCTGTACGAACTGGTTGATGGGGCGGCCGTCGGCGCGGCGGATGATCTCGCCGAGGATCCAACCGAAGGTGTAGGCGTGATAACCGGTGCGGGCTCCGGGTTCCCACAGCGGCTCGAGGGCGGCGATGGCATCGCACATGAAGTCCCAATCGGACATGGATTCGGGCGTAACGCCGTCGGGCATCTGGGGGACGCCGGCGCGGTGGGTGAGGGCGTGGCGGATGGTGGCGTACTGCTTGCCCCGCTCGGCGAACTCGGGCCAGTGGGCGCTGATGGGCTCGTCGTAGGCGAGGACGCCGCGCTCGACGAGCATGTGGATGGCGGTGGCGGTGACGCCCTTGGTGCAGGAGAAGGACGTGAAGAGGGTGCCTGCATCGACGGGGCGGCCGGAGTCGACATCGGCGAGTCCGGCCCAGGTGTCGACGACGAGCTCGCCGTGGTGGTAGGCGGCCACCTGCAGTCCCGATTCCACGCCACTCGCGATGAGCTGTTCGAGGGCCGCGGTGACCCGCTCGTTGATGTCCGCCATGGGTCCGCCTTTCGCGGGGGATTGCGCCGGCAGGGGAGCCGGCCGCGGCGTAACGATACGCGCTCGAAGGGGGCGGGGCGGAGCGGGGCTCGCCGGTGCCTCTGCTATCATCGGGACCCTTCTCATGCTGCGCCGCCGTCCTGATCCGGTCGTTACCCGCGGGGGCGCGGCTGCCTTTGGCATCGTCATCGCCATCGGCGCGATCGCACTGGCGATCCCACTCCTGCCCGGAGAGAGCGCGCCACGCGAGGGCGACATCGCGCCGCGGGCGTTTGCGGCCGTGCGCGAGAGCGATTACGTCTCCGTCGAGCTGACGGCGGCGGCCCAGGACGAGGCCGCAGCGGCCGTCGAGCCGGTGATGGCCTCACTCACCGAGGTTCCCGCCGAGCAGCTGCGATTGCTGGCGTCGCTGTTCGAAGAGGTGGCGCGGCTGCGCCTGCGGTCGGAGCTGTCCTCGGAGGAGCGGCTGGAGGCGCTGGGCGAGTCGCCATCGGGCATGGGGCTGGGGCAGGCGATTCGATCGACGCTGCTGACCCTGAGCGTCCAGAACCTAGAGGACCTGCGGGCCGCCTCAGTGGAGGGGGTAAGCGCCATCCTGAGCTCGCCGCTGCGGGAGGAAGACAAGGCCAACCGCATCGAGGCGTACCTGCTGGTCGGGACCGTGCCCTCGTTTCAGCGGGGCGAGGGGGCGCTGCGGGAGCTGCTCGACGCGTTCGTGACGCCGACGGTGGCGCTGGACGAGCAGACGACGCGGGGGCTTCGCGAGGATGCGCGGGAGGCCGTGGGGCAGGTGGTGGTGACGTACGCGCCGGGCGAGGTGATCGTGGAGGAGGGGCAGGCGCTGGACGCCGTCGCCATTGAGGCGTTGCGGGAAACGGGCGTCATCGACGAGGGGTTCGACTACTACGACCTGGGGGCGGGGCTGCTGATGGGGGCCGCCCTGGGCACGGTGCTGGGCGTGTACCTCTACCGGTTGCAGCCGTTCGAGCGCCCGGCGGAACGCCGGGGATTGATGACGCTGCTGGCGGTGCTCGGAACCCTCGTCGCGGTACGGGTGGCGCTGCCCGAGCTGCTGCCCGACACCGAAGGGCGGTTCTTCGCGTACGCCATGCCGGTGGGGGCGGCGGCGCTCGTGGTGTCGTCGGTTTCGGCGCCGCGTTTCGGAGCGATGGTGGCGGTGGTGGTGGCGCTCTACGCGGGGTTCATCGCGGCCACGGCGCCATCGCTGGCAGGGGCGGCGTTCACGAGCGCGCTGGAGCCGCTGGAGCTGGTGATCGCGTACGCGGCGGCGGGGCTGGCGGGGGCGGCGGCGATGCAGCGGACGGAACGCCTGGGCCGGTTCGCGGCGGCGGGCGTGGCGGTGGGGGCGGCCACGGGCGCGGTGCTGCTCGCCTTCTGGATGCTGACGGAGCAGCGGGAGACGGAGGGGCTAGGGTGGCTGGCGCTGGCGGCCGCAATCGCGGGCGGCGGCTCCTCGGTGATCGGGCTGGGGCTGCACGTACTGCTCTCGATGGCGCTGCGCGTGACAACGCGGATGCAGCTGATGGAGCTGGCGCAGGCGGGCCATCCGATCCTGCAGGAGCTGCAGGAGAAGGCGCCGGGCACGTTCCACCACAGCATGCTGGTGGGGACGCTGGCCGAGCAGGCGGCGAGCCGCATCGGGGCGGACTCGCTGCTGGTGCGGGCGGGGGCGTACTACCACGACATCGGGAAGATGGAGCGTCCGGAGTACTTCGTCGAGAACAACATCGAGCGCGGAGTGAGCCCGCACGACAGCCTCGCCCCGGAGGCGAGCGCGCGCATCATCCACGGGCACGTGTTCGACGGGATGGACCTCGCGCGGAGGCGCCGGCTGCCGGCGATCGTGGGGGATTTCATCCCGCAGCACCACGGCACGCGGCTCGTCGACTTCTTCTATCACAAGGCGCTCGAGCGAGGCGAAACGGATGCGGAGGAATTCCGCTACCCGGGACCGCGCCCGCAGGCGAAAGAGCAGGCGATCGTGATGCTGGCGGACTCGTGCGAGGCGCTCGTGCGGGCCACCCAGCCGGAAACGCACGAGGAGATCGACGAGCTGGTGAACGGGGTGTTCGCGGAGCGGCTGTCGGAAGGGCAGATGGACGAGTGCGACATCACCATGCACGAGCTGCAGGTGGTGGCGGAGAGCTTCCGGAGCACGCTGCGAGCGGTGTACCACCCGCGCATCGAGTACCCGGATGCGCCGGGCTTCCAGGACGGGCTGGAGGGTTCGTCCGCGGGGGCTCCTCCCGCAGTCGGGCCCACACCCACGGGCCCTTCCGACCCCGCGGAGGCGGGAGAGCGGGCGGCGGACGAGTAGCGAGCGGGGGATGCACGGGGCGCTGCTATACTGCCGAGAGTTCTCAGATCGGCAGCAAGCGAGGGGTGATGCGCTTCGCCATCGTGCGGTTCCCGGGGACCTGGAGCGACCGCGACACCGAGCACGTGCTCGTGAACGTGCTGGGGCAGGAAGCGGAGATCGTGTGGCACCAGGAGACCTCGCTGACGGGGTTCGACGCGGTGGTGCTGCCTGGGGGCTTCTCCTACGGGGACTACCTGCGCTGCGGGGCGATCGCGCGCTTCTCGCCGATCATGGAAGAGGTGGTGCGGGCGGCGGAGGGGGGGATGCCGGTGATCGGCATCTGCAACGGGTTCCAGGTGCTGTGCGAGAGCGGCCTGCTCCCGGGGGCGCTGATCCGCAACCGCAGCCTGCGCTTCCGTTGCGAGTGGACGCACCTGCTCTGCGAGAGCGGTGAGTCGCCCTGGACGGCCGGCATCGGCGAGGGCGAGGTGCTGCGCGTCCCCATCAGCCACGGCGAAGGGAACTACCAGGCCGACCGGGCGACGCTCGACGAGCTCGAGGCGGCGGGGCGGGTGGTGTTCCGCTACTGCGACGAGCAGGGGGACGTCACGCCGGACTCGAATCCGAACGGGAGCGCGCGCAACATCGCGGGCATCCGAAACGAGGCAGGGAACGTGGTGGGGATGATGCCGCACCCCGAACGGGCTGGCGAAGAACTGACGGGAGGGGCGGACGGGAACCGCATCTGGCGATCAGTGGTCGAAGCCGCGGTTGGCGCCGCGGTCTGAAAGGAGCACGACCATGACGACGATGGACTCGGAGTATCCGGTTCGACTGGAGATCGAGCCGCCAGAACCGCAGAACCGGTTGCTGGTCTTCCTGCGGCCGATCCTGGCGATCCCTCACTGGATCATCATCGCGCTTCTGGGAATCGTGGCGTTCCTGGTCTGGCTGGCGGCATCCGCCTCGATCGTAGTCCTTGCACGCTACCCCGAGCTGCTGCTGCGGTTCACCATCGGCTACGCGCGATGGTCGGCGCGCGTGACCGCCTACGCGGGATCGCCCAGCCAGCAAGCATGGGGCAGCACCACGTTCTACATCGTGACCGGGGGCTTCCTGACGGGCAGGTACCCGCCGTTCACGCTGGGAGAGGTTCCCGACTACCCCATTCGCCTTCACGTGCAGGAGCAGGTCGAGGGGCGTGACAGGCTCACGGGTTTCTTCCCTGTGCGCATCATCATGGCCATTCCGCACATCATCGTGGTGGTCATCCTCTCGATCCTGATCACGGTGGCGACAGTCGTGGCCTGGCTGGCGGGGATCCTACTGGGACAACTGCCCGACTGGCTGCACAACTTCATCGCGGGCTACTCGCGCTATACCGCCCGGGTCGGGGCCTACGTGGGCCTGCTCGCGGACGAGTACCCTCCGTTCAGCTTCAACTAGCGTCAGGGGGCGCGAGCGTCATCGCCCATGAGGAGCCTGTATGACCGCCGAGGCGCCGGGACATCCGGTTCAGTTCGAGTAGGAGACGAGGAATGACCGAAGCGGTGTACGAAGGGGACCATGGGGGTCAGGAACTGGAGTTGGCGGGCCAGGGGCGCCGGCTGGCGGCATTCGTCCTGGACTTCGTCCTCTTCATAAGCACGCTCGGGATAGGCTGGCTGATCTGGCTCCTCGTCGTGGGAGGGCGCGGCCAGAACCCGGCGAAGCAGATCCTGGGCATGCACGTGGTTCGCCCGGACGGCAACCGGGCGGGCCTGGGGTGGATGCTCCTGCGGGAGATCGTGCTCAAGTGGGGAGCGTTCGTGGTGCTCGACCTTGTCCTGAGCATCATCAATCCGGCCGTGGGCGGCGGCATCACGCTGGCCGTGTTCGCCGTGGCCGCCCTCTGGTGCGCCTGGGATGCGAACCGCCAGTGCCTCTGGGACAAGGTGATTGGGACGTACGTCGTTCGCCCGGCGGAAACAACGTGGGGTACTCCCGCGGCCTCTCCCGGCGACCGGGCGGCGGAGAACCTCGAGACGCTGGAGGATCTGCACTCGCGCGGACTGCTGACGGACGAGGAGTACGAGGAGCGCCGGGCGAGGGAGCTCGAGCGGCTGTAGTACCGGCAGCGGGCGCGTGAGATAGAGGGGCGGTAGCATCGGGGCGTGGCGGTCGAGCAGGAGGCGCTGGACGCAGTCGCGCTGAGCCGCGAGGAGTACGACCTGCTGGTCGCGCGGCTGGGGCGGGAACCGAACGAGGTCGAGCTGGGGATGTTCGGCTCGCTTTGGAGCGAGCACTGCGGCTACAAGAACAGCCGCCCCCTGCTGCGACGCTTCCCGAGCGGCGGGGACCGGGTGCTGACGCGGGTGGGGAAGGAGAACGCGGGCGCGATCGATATCGGGGACGGCTGGGCCGTGGTGATGAAGGTCGAGTCGCACAACCACCCCTCGGCGATCGAGCCGTACGAGGGGGCGGCGACTGGCGTGGGGGGGATCGTGCGGGACATCTTCGCGATGGGGGCGTACCCGATCGCGCTGCTCGATTCGCTGCGCTTCGGGCCGCTGGACGAGGGCAACAACCGCTACCTGTTCGAGGGGGTCGTGGGCGGCATCGGGGGATACGGGAACTGCCTCGGGATTCCGACGGTGGGGGGCGAGGTGGTGGTCGGGGGGCCGTACAACGGCAACCCGCTCGTGAACGCGATGTGCGTGGGGCTGGTGCGGGCGGACGGGATCGTGAGCGCGCGGGCAAGCGGCGAGGGGAACGCGCTCCTGCTGGTGGGGGCGGACACGGGCCGGGACGGCATCCATGGGGCGAGCGGGCTGGCGAGCCGCACCGACCCGGAGGCGCGCTTCGAGGAGATGCGCCCGGCGGTGCAGGTGGGCAACCCGTTCCTGGAGAAGATGCTGATGGAGGCGTGCCATGAGCTCGCCTCGGAGTACCGCGACTGGATCGTGGGGCTGCAGGACCTGGGGGCGGCGGGGCTGACGAGCTCGGTGCTGGAGTGCTGCGCGCGGGGCGAGGCGGGGGCGGTGCTGGACCTGGAGCGCGTGCCTCGACGCGAGGGGGGGATGACGCCGTACGAGGTCATGCTCTCGGAGAGCCAGGAGCGGATGCTCGTGATCGCGAAACGGGAGCACGTGGCGGACGTGGAAGGGCTGTTCGAGCGCTGGGAGGTGGACTGCATCGAGATCGGGCACGTGACGGATGGGGACGAGGTGGTGCTGCGGGAGGAGGGGCTCGAGGTGGGTCGCGTTCCCGTGGAGGTGGCGACGGAGGCCCCGGCGTACACGCGCGACGGCAAGCGGAGCCTGGAGGCGCTGGCGCGCAGCCAGGCGAACCCGGGGGCGTTCCCGGACCTGCGCCCCGAGGCGGCGAGCGAGGCCCTGACCGCGCTGATCGCGCGGCCGAACCTGGCGAGCAAGCGGGAGGTGTTCCGGCAGTACGACCACCAGGTGCTGACGAACACGGTAGTGCCGCCGGGGGGCGACGCAGCCGTGCTGCGCGTGCCCGGCACAAGCCGGGGCATCGCGGTGGCGACGGACGGGAACGGCCGCTACTGCCAGCTCGACGCGCACAACGGCGGCGCGATCGCGGTGGCGGAGGCGGCGCGGAACGTGGTCTGCACGGGGGCGCGGCCGGTGGCGGTGACGGACTGCCTCAACTTCGGCGCGCCCGAGAACCTGGAGGTCTACGCCACGCTGGCGGGGGCGGTGGACGGGATCTCGGCGGCCTGCGAGGCGTTCGGGACGCCGGTCGTGAGCGGCAACGTGAGCCTCTACAACGAGAGCGGCGGGGCGCCGATCTGGCCGACGCCGGTGATCGGGATGCTGGGCGTGCTGGAAGACGTGCACGCGCACCTGGGGGCGGCGTTCGAGCGGGCAGGGGCGGAGGTGTGGCTGCTGGGCGGAACGGTCGAGCAGCCGGCGCGAACGCTCGCCGGGAGCGAGTACCTGGAGGCGGTGCACGGGGCAGTCATCGGGACACCAACGGTCGACCTGGAGGCGGAGGCGCGGCTGCACGACCTCGTGCTGGGCGCCAACGATGCGGGCCTGCTGCTGAGCGCCCACGACTGCAGCGACGGCGGCCTCGCGATCGCGCTGGCGGAGTGCTGCCTGCTCGGCGGGTACGGCTTCGCGGGGGAGGTCGAGGTGGAGGGAAGAATCGACGCGGCGCTGTTCGGCGAGGGGCAGGGGAGGATCATCGTGAGCGCGCGTCCGGAGGCGGGGGAGGGGCTGGGGGCGCTTGCCGAGGGAGTTGGAGTACCGACTACCAAGCTCGGCGTGACGACAGACGAGGGGATGCTGCGCTTCGGGCCGATTGACGCGGACCTCGAGGAGGTTCGCGAAGCGTGGGAGTCGGGGCTGGGGCTCTAGCGAGCCAGGGCGGTGGCGATCTCGTCCTCGGAGAGGTCGGGGCCGACGGCGGCGCAGTGCATGAGGTCGTTCACGAAGATGTCGGTGGCGAGGGAGCGGATCTGGGAGGCATCGACAGCCTCGAGGCGGGCGACGAAGTCGTCGATGGTCTCGACTTCGCCCTTCGTGAGGATCTGCTCGCCGTGGCGCTGGCCGAGGGAGAAGGCGGTCTCGAGGGAGAGGCGGAAGCGGCCGATGGCGTGGTCCTTGGCGCGGCGTAGCTCGTCCTCGGGGACGGGCTCGTCGACGAGCCTCTGGAGCTCGTCGAGACAGACGCCGATGGTCTCGGAGAGCTTCTCGCGGTTGACCCCGGCAGAGACGGTAAACACGCCCGCATCGGCCAGGTATCCGTAGCTGGAGTGGACCGAGTAGGCGAGGCCGCGGCGCTCGCGCACCTCGGTGAAGAGACGGGAGGACATGCCCGAGCCGAGGACATCGTTGAGGATGCGGATGGCGAAGCGGCGGGGGTCGTCGCGGCCGAAGAGGGGCATGCCGAGCATGACGCTGCACTGGTCGATATCGCGGGAGTCGATGCTGACGCGGGCGCCGGTGGTGGCGGGGTCGTAGGGGGTGACGGCGGGGAGGGTGCCGCCCGCGACCTCGCGGAAACGGGGCTCAGCCAGCTCGAGCACCTGCTCGTGGGTGCAGTTGCCGGCGACAGAGAGGACCATGTTCGGGCCGAGGTACCAGCCCTCCATGTGCTCGAGGAAGTCGGGGCGGTTCATGTCGCCGACGAGCTCGACGCTGCCGCCGACGTCCCAGCCGCAGGGCTGCTCACCGTAGACGGAGACGCCGAGGAGGCGACCGACCCAGCTGCCGGGGTTGTCGTGGTTTCGCTTGAGCTCCTGCTGGACGACGGTGCGCTCGCGGTCGATCTCCTCCTGGGCGAGAGTGGAGTGGAGGAGCATGTCCGCCGTTATGTCGATTGACGTCTCCAGGCGGTCGTACGGGACGACGTTCCAGTAGCAGGTGTACTCCTTGTTGGTGTAGGCGTTGAGGGTGCCGCCGGCGCCCTCGATCTCCTCGGCGATCATGTTGGCGCGGGGGCGGCGTTCGGTTCCCTTGAAGATCATGTGCTCGAGGAAGTGGGTGATGCCGTTCAGGCGCTGGGGCTCGGAGCGGGAGCCGACGCCCACGAAGAGGCTGACGGTTGCGGCCTGGGTGGTGGGAACGGGGGTGGTGACGACGCGGAGGCCGTGGGGGAGCGTGGTCGTCTGCCAGGTAACGGCCATGGGGCGAGCCTCTCGGTTGGCGGGTTGGGCGTATTCTACGGTCGCCCGCAGGACGGGCCGCGACTGGCTGGGATTGATCCGTGGGCGAACTCACACTGCGACCGAACTGGACGACCGCCGCGGGCGCGCTGGAAGGCGTGCTGGCGGCGGAGGGGCTGGACTTGCCCCGCCACGCGGTGATGGGGCTGACGGGGCACGCGTGGCACCTGTGCGTGGCCTCCGAGGGGGGCATCACGGCGCTGCCGAGCGGACCGCACGACCTCGACTGGGGGGCGATGGTGGAGCGGTACGCGCGCACGGGGCTGGCCTGGGAGCGGTTCGGGCGGCGAGCGCGCGGGCCCCAGCTGGAGCTGGCGAAGGATGCCGCGATCGCGTGGGCGCGGGAGCGGCTGGACGCGGGCGTTCCGCTCATCGGGTTCGACCTGCAGGTTCACGAGTTCGCCATCGTGACGGGCTACGACGCGGGGCGGGAGGGGTTCCTCGTGGAGTCGGCGGTTTCGGGAGAGCTGGGCGGATTCGCGCCGTGGAGCGACTGGCCCTCGCTGGGGATCATCGAGCTGTTCGCGCCGCTCGGTCCGAGCGACCCGGACCCGGAGGAGGCAGTGGTGGGGGCGCTGCAGACCGCAGTGGAGCTGTGGTCGGGGGG
>VXPF01000117.1 GCA_009839725.1 Dehalococcoidia bacterium
CCCCACTTTTCTACCACCCCCACCCCCCCACCCCCCATCCCCCAACGCCCCGGGGGCTCGGAGATGTGTAAAACAGCCCGGGGGTGGAGAAGGGGAGGGGTCTGGTACGATCGAGTCCGGATTCCGCGCTCCGATCCGGGAGGCATGCCCGTGCTCACGATCATTTCCCCTGCCAAGGCCCTCGATTTCTCGCCCGTCGCGAACGGGCTCTCCGCCACGCAGCCCCGCTTCGTGGACGACACCGCCTCGCTGATGCAGACCTGCAAGACGCTCGAGGCGGGCGACCTGCGCAAGCTGATGTCGCTCAGCGACTCGCTGGCGCAGCTGAATCACGCGCGCTTCCAGGAGATGAGACTGCCGCTGACGCCGGAGAACGCGAAGCCGTGCGTGCTCGCCTTCCAGGGGGACGTCTACAAGGGGCTCGACGCGGCCAGCCTCGAGGCGGCGGACCTGGGCTGGGCACAGGACCGCCTGCGCATCCTCTCGGGGCTCTACGGCCTCCTGCGGCCGCTCGACCTGATCCAGCCGTACCGCCTGGAGATGGGCACGAAGCTCTCGAACGAGCGCGGGAAGAACCTCTACGAGTTCTGGGGCGACCGGCTCGCGAACGCGCTCGACGACGAGGACGCCGATCCCAAAGCGCCCGTGCTCAACCTGGCCTCGCAGGAGTACGCGAAGGCGGTGCCGCCCAAGAGTCTGGCGCGCCCGCTCGTGACGGCCGACTTCAAGGAAGAGCGGAACGGCGAGCTGAAGACGATCGGGCTGGTGGCGAAGCGTGCCCGCGGCCTGATGGCCCGCTACGTGATCCGTAACCGCGTCGAGGACGTCGAGGGCCTCAAGGACTTCGACGACGAGGGCTACGGCTTCCGTCCGGAGCTATCGAGCGAGGACCGGCTCGTCTTCAGCCGCGCGAAGGCGTAGAGGAACCAGCGGGCATATCGATTCGCCCCTGGAAGCGCGCGCCACAGGTGGCACACGAGGTCGCCCCCGGCGGCTCCAGTGCAGCGCCGCAGCCCGGGCAGTACCTGGCCGAGACCGACTGACGGTCCCACTGTGTTGCTGGGCCCGCGATCCGGCGAAGCACCGGGAGGGCGATCGTCAGGGCGAGGAGCAGGACCATCACGGCCGCGTAGAAGCGCCAGAAACCGTCGTCGCCGACCTCGCCCCACACCGCGATGAGCGTCAGGGACGCCGCCAGCGCACCGAGCCCGTATGCGGCATAGGCACCGCCACGGAAGCGCTGCCCCGCACTGAATACGGCAACCAGGCTGGCGTGGGTGGCGGCCAACGAGACCATGATCTCGCTAGTAAAGCACTTCCACCACAGGTCACCGTCAAAGTCGCCCCAGATGCCTACGAGCACGAGGACTAGACCGATAAGTCCGGACACGATGCCGAGGACGGGCACGATCCCAAGGCGGCCCCGCTCCCAGGCAAGCCCGCAGGCGAGGGTGATGGCGCTGGCGCTGAAGAAGCTGAGCGTGGTCAGGAGGAGCTTGCCCTCGGTTTCGCCAAAGTCCGAGCTGGCGAGGGCGGCGATTCCGATCAGTGCGCTCACTGCCAGGGAGGCGAAGAGCGCCCAGAGGGCGCCGAGGCGCAGGGTGCGGCGGGCTCCCTGCGACAGCCCAAAGTGGGGGCTGCGCGCGAGGAACTTGAGGACATCTTCCTCGCTGGGCACGAGAGCACGATAGCGACGGCTATCCGGAATTGCACTAACCCCCGCGGGGGTCAAGACAGCCCGGGCAGGTACCGGAGGTCCCTAGCCCTCCTCGATCGTTACCGTTCCGGTGGAGCCGTCGATGCTGAGCATCGTGCCGGTGGCGATGAAGTCCGTCGCGCCGCGAATGCCGGTGACGGCGGGGATGCCGTACTCGCGCGCCACGGTGGCGGCGTGGCTGAGGAGGCCGCCGGTCTCGACGACGACGCCGGCGGCGGGGAGGAAGAGCGGGGTCCAGGGGGCGTCCGTGACGGGCGCGACGAGGATCTCGCCGGGGAGGATGGTCGCCTCGGAGGCGCCGTCGGCGCTGAGAACGACGCGCGCGCGGCCCCGCGCCTGACCGGGGCTCACGCCGATGCCCTCGAAGGAGGTCTCGCCGCCGGCGTCGGCGGTCTGGCGGGGGGTGGCCTCGACGGGGCGCTGGAAGATGATGGGGAGCTCGTAGTCGTGGAGCATCTCGTAGCGGGTACGACGCTCGACGATGACGTCCTGTACCTCGGCTGCGGAGAGGCCGCCGTCGAGGGCCTCGGGGAGCTCGGCGAGGCGCAGGAACCAGACGTCCTCGGGGTCGTCGAGTTCGCCTCGCTCGGCAAGGCGCCTGGCGATCTCCAGAACGGGCTGGCGGTAGGTGCGGCAGAGCCTGGTCCAGCTGGCCTTGGTGGTCTCGCGCTTGCCGTTCATGACCTGCACGAGGTCCAGGAGCCTGCGGAACTCGGCCCGCTGGTCCTCAGGAAGGGCGGCCTCGACCTCGGCTTCGAGGGCGACGCGCTCGGCGGCCGAGCGCTCCTCCCGCACGTACGGGCTGTGCTCCTCCTCCAGCGCAAGGTCGGCCTGGAGGCTGCTGAGAACGAACTGGGGCGATTCGTTCCATGTGAGGCAGGAGGGGTCGGTCTCGCGCTGGCCGCGGAAGCCCAGGTCGGCGATGAAGGTCTCGTAGTTGCTGGCGAACGCGGCCCAGTCGTCGCCGGGCGGCGAGGCGAGGCGGGCCTGGAAGGCGTCCACGGAGATGCCGGCGATCTCGTCGGCGAGGGCGGGGCGGGCGACGACAAGGCGGCTCAGATCCCAGATCGCCTTCGAGGGGCGGGCGCTCTCGACGTCGGTGAGGCCGCTCGTGAGGCCGGTCATCCAGCCCGCGGGGTGGTCGGGAACGTGCTCGTTGAGCAGCCCGTCGAGAAGGGTGGTCTGGAGGCCGCCGCCGCTGCTGCACCAGTAGTGCGTGTAGAAGATGTCGCCGATGTGGTCGGTGGTCTCGTCGAGGGCGGCGAGAAGGCCGGCGTCGTCGACAGCGGTCCAGTCGCGCGCGAGGGTGGCGGCGTAGTGCGCCTTGGCGCGATCGGCGTCGGCGTCGACGAGCTCGCGAGCGCGTACGAAGTTGGCCATGAGGCGCTCCTGGACCGCCTCGGCGCGGGAGGTGTCCTGGGCAACCTCGGCGGTGATCTCCTCCTCGCCCTCGAAGAATTGCTTCAGGTAGTCGGCGCTGCCGCCGGTTTCGAAGCTCGAAGTGAGGGCGTTGACGACGCTGATGTTCACGCAGAACTGGCCGCCCACAATGGGGAGCATGGTCGTGCCCGGCTTGTCGGGGATGGGGACTAGGTCCTCGATCTGGAGCTCGCGGGTGCCGACGACGAGCCACTGGTAGTTCCACTCGCGGATGAGGTCGGCGGGCAGGGGCCTCGTGACGCCGGGGAGGACTTCGTCGGTGTTCCCGGTGGTGTAGTCGTTGTAGCGCTCGTCGATGGTGCTGTCCCAGCTGCAGAGGGGTTCCTGCAGGTTCGCCATGTGCCTTCTCCCGCGCGGGCTGCGCGCACGATCGCGGACTCTACCGGGGCGTTGCCTTAGGGGCTGAAGGGCGGAGACTGCTACGATTCGCGCGGCCCCGCAGCGGCCCGGGCGAGGTAGGCGTTGACCACATCCGTTTCGTCCGAGCCTGTCCTGGGCGTCCTGCTGAGCGAACGCGAGAAGATGCTGCTGCTCCTCGCGCTGGGGATGTGCATGTTCCTCAGCTCGCTCGATGGAGCGATCCTGGCGACCGCTCTCCCGACGATCCTGTCCGACCTAGGCGGCTTCAAGCTGCTTTCGTGGGTTTTCACCCTCTACATGCTCACCTCGACGGTGGTGGTGCCGATCATTGGGAAGCTCTCGGACATGTTCGGGCGGCGGCCGTTCGTGATCTCCGGGGTCGTCATCTTCCTCGTGGGTTCCCTGGGATGCGGGCTCGCGCCGACGATGATCAGCCTCATCGTCGCTCGGAGCGTCCAGGGAATCGGCGGCGGCTTCATCCTCGCCTGCGTGCTGGTGGTGATGGCGGACATGTACACACCCATCGAGCGCGCCAAGTACGTGGGCTACATCCTCGCCATCATCACGGCAGGCACGCTCCTCGGGCCTCCCGTGGGTGGCTTCTTCGCTGACGGTCCGGGTTGGCGCTGGTGCTTCTTCATCAACATTCCCATTGGCGTCGTGGCGCTCGCGACCATCTGGACGACCCTTCCGAACACCCGGCAGGGGGGACGGATCGCGGACATCGACTTCACGGGGGCAGCTGTACTCACCACCGCAACAGTGGCGGGACTCCTCGCGACGGCGTGGGCATACCAGGCCTACGGCTGGGGCTCCGCGATTACCGTCGGGCTGCTGGTGGCGGCGGGCGTGCTGCTGCTGCTGTTCGTGCTGCAGGAGCTCCGGCACCCGAACGCGATCATTCCCATGGGGTTGTTCCGTAACCGGATGTACGTGCTTACAGGGTTAGTCGCCATCGGAACGAGCGCAGTCTTGTTCTCGACGGTCATCTTCTTACCGACGTTCGTCCAGACGTCGCTGGGAGCCTCGGCCAGTGTGTCTGGCCTCGTAACCATGCCACAGGCGGTGGGGCTGGTGGTTATGAGCTTCGTGGGGGGGCAGATCGTGGCGCGCACAGGGCGCTTCAAGCAGCTGGTGGTGGTGGGGTGTGCCCTCTCCGGCCTGGCGGCGTTCCTGTTGCAACTGATGGGCGTGGGCGATCCCCTCTGGCAGGTGGTCGTGTACATGATCATCTTCGGCATGGGTTCGGGGTTCGTCACGCCGCTCATCAACGTGATCGTGCAGGCTTCGGTGCGACAGGAAGACACCGGCGTGGCGACGAGCAGCCAGATGTACTTCCGCCAGATCGCGCAGGTGCTGGGCGTGGCGCTGTTCGGGGTGCTGTTTACAACCGCGTACACGACCTCGTTTGCAGGGAACCTCGAACAGGAGGTGCGAGCAGTAATGCCAGCAGCCGTGTACGAGGAGCTCGAGGGCGATGCGACTCTTGTGCTCGACGAAGAACGGTTCGAGAGCACCCGAGCGGAGTTCCTGGAGGCGGGCGGGACCGCGGCCCTGTTTGACCGGGCGCTGGACACCCAGAAGGAGGCCGTGGCGGTCGCGAACAAGCGGATCTTCCTGCTCTCCGCGATCGGCGGCCTGGTCCTCGTCCTGATCTCACTCGCGCTCACGGAGATCCCGTTGCGAGGGAGGGAGCCGGCGCGCACCGCGGAAGGCGACGAGCAGCCGGCGACCGTCTCGGCCTCCCGCTAGGAAGGGGCACCCGGTAGGCTTCCCCGCTCGGAGGGGAACCGCATCATGGAGTTCTGCCCCAATTTCATCAGCGTCGACGACGATCCCGCGCAGTGGGCGCGGGATCGGGAGGCGGAGGGCTACCCGATCATCTCGGTGGCCGACCACATCTCCTCGCCGCAGCCCCACCCGCACGTGTGGGTGACGGCGACGACGTTCGCGCTGGCGACGGAGGAAACGCGCGTGATGGTCGCCTTCGGGAACAACCTCTTCCGCTCGCCGGTCGAGTTCGCGGCGGCGGCGCTGGCGCTGCACCGCGTGAGCGGGGGGCGGTGCGAGGCGGGCCTGGGCGCGGGCTGGGCGGAGAACGAGATCACGGGCATGGGCTGGGAGTTCCCCTCCGCCCGCGACCGCGTGGGGATGTACGTCGAAGCGCTGCAGATCGCGCGGGAGCTGCTGCACACTGGCTCGTGCACCTTCCAGGGCGAGTACTACAACATCGACATCCCGCTGATCGGACCGCTGCCGAAGCCGCCGCCGCTCCTGATGTCATCGTCGGCGGGCCCGCGCACGCTGCGCGAGTCGGCGCCCCACGTGGACCGCATCGAGCTGATGGGGTTCCCCGTGAGCGATGTGGGCGATCCGGTGGAGTTCGCGGGGAAGGTGGCGGCGTTCGACGAGGACGCCCTGCGCAGGCGGGTCGAGATGGCGAACGAGGTCGCGCCGGGGAAGCCGCTCGGGTTCCTGGCGCTCGTGGGCGCCGGGGACGACCCCGAGCTCCGGGAGCGGGGCAAGGCCATGGGCGACCGCATCTTCGGCGGCTTCCTGGGCGAGCCGGAGCGGGTCGCGACGAACCTTCGGCGGCTCGGCGAACTCGGCATCGACCGGGTGCAGATGGCGCCCTCGACGCCGGACACGCTGACGCTGCTGGCGCCCTACCTGACCGGGGACTAGCGGCGATCGGGCGCTACCACTCCCGCTCGAGGTAGGTCTCGAGCACCGCGTAGAAGTGGCGCAGCTTCATCTCGTTGTAGTCGGCGAGCTGGAGCGAGCCGCCCTCGAGGGAGTGCACGCCCTTCTGGACCCAGGGCATGTTGCCCGTGTCCTGGTCCATCACCATGGCGAGGCCACCGATCTCGGGAGCGAGGGTCCAGCTGTCGTCGACGTCGAGCTCGTGGACCGGGGGAGCGGGCGGGGGCTCGGTGCCCTCGGGCGTGGGGGCGATGCAGATCGCCTCCATGACGCATTCCTCCGGGTTGTTGCCGTTGGGGCGGAAGCGGAACCAGATGGCGACCGGACCCCAGCCGCTACTGGGCATGAGGTTGGGGAACAGGTTGTAGTAGATGTTCCCCGTCAGCTCGGTGTCGGAGACCTTGTCCATCAGGTCGCCGAGCAGGGGTCGCATGGCTTCCCGCATGTCGTTGGCGGCCTTGGCCCGGACTGCGGCTGTGGCCTTGATGCGGTCTTCGCGCGTCTGGGGCTCGGCGGGGGCGGCGGGCTCGTCGTCCTCGATCTGGGCGTAGAGCTCGGAGCCGTCGGGAGTGGATCCGTTTTCGCCGGGCGCCGCGCCGGTGTTGTCGAGGCGTCCGCCGGTGCTGTTGGGATCGAGGTCCTCGGGAACCGCCATCTTGAGCTCGTCGGCGACCTGTTCGCCGCCGACCCACTGGCAGAGGTGCAGGTCGGCATGGCCGAGGTCGCCCTCGACCCAGACAGCCTGGCGCGTGAAGACGCCGCTGCGGCCGTCGGGCATGGTGACGTCGACGTTGCCGTCGGGGCGGCGCTCATAGATGGCGCCGGTAAAGGCGTGGCGCTCGCGGGGCACGCCGTCGGCGGAGGGCGGGAGCGGGGTCCACTCGATGCCCTCGAGGTGAGGGCTGGGGGCGCCGGCGGGGTTGTGCTGGCGCGAGTAGTTCTTGAAGGCGTCGAACTGGGCATTGCAGTCGCCGAAACCCCAGACGACCTGGGGGTGGGTCGAGAAGACGTGCCACGACTCGGCGAAGGCGTCCTGGGCGACCTTCCAGTTGGCGCGGATGACCTTGCGGACTTCGGCGACCTTGTGGCGCTTCTCGTAGGGGAGGAGTGCGAAGTTGTCGGGGAAGTCGTCGAGGAATTCCTCGAAGGGCTCGCAGTCGGGATCGGGGTTGATGAAGATGAAGCGTCCCCAGCGCCCGACGGGCACCTCGGGGAGGTTCTGCTCTTCCTTGACGACGTAGGGGAAGTCCCACTGGCAGGGGATCTCCTTGATTGAGCCGTCGAGGTGCCAGGCCCAGGCATGGAAGGGACAGCGCAGCTCGTGGGTCTTCTTGCCGGCGCGCTCCTTGAGGCGGCGGCCGCGGTGGAGGCAGGCGTTGCGGAAGGCCTTGAACTCGTCCTCGGCGGTGTGAACGATGAGGAAGCTCAGCTCGCCGATCTCGTAGGGCATGTAGTCGCCGACGTTGGGAATGTCGTCCTCGTGGCAGGCCATTTGCCAGACGTGCTTCCAGAGCTGCTCCATCTCCTTCTCGTGGTGCTCGCGCGAGAAGTAGAACTCGGCGGGGACGCGGGTGGGGCCCGGAGGCATGGCCGACTCGCGGCTGAGGTACTCAGGAACCTCGTGCGTGTCGTACTTGATCAGCTCCTGGACGGAGAGTCCGGCGGAGCGGTTGGTGCCAGTCAGGGTTTCAACCATGGATGTGCCTCACTTTGGACGCGATTTTACCGGAGGGTCGCGCAAGCGGGCATCCCCGGCGGCGGCGGGGCCTGTGGGGGCGGTCGGGGCTACGATAGGTGCGGGCCCGTAGCTCAGCTGGAAGAGCAGTGGACTTTTAATCCATTGGTCGGGAGTTCGAGTCTCCCCGGGCCTACCACTGTCGTGACCGTCGGCTCCTAGTGGGTCGGGTGACGAAACCTCCCCCCTCGGTATGCGAGTATCGGCGCATGGAGCGCGATCGCGGCGGCAGGCCGCCGTATCCCGGACCCCTCACCCCGGCCGAGGAGCGGGTGCTCAGGGAGTTGCGCAAGGGCGGCACGAACGCTGAGATCGCCGTGCGCCTCGGCATCAGCCCGGAGACGGTCAAGACTCACATCGCCCGTATGCTCTCCAAGCTGGACCTCGCGGATCGTCGCCAACTCGCTGCGTGGCGCCCCGAAGCTGGTTGGAGACGCCTCAGGGGAGTGCTGGCAGTTCCCGCTGTACTGTCCTCCTCCGCTCGTCCCCTGGTCTGGGCAGGTGCGGGACTGGCGGGAGCCGCGGTCATAGTCGGAATAGCCATCCTCATCGCGGCGCTGATAGCCAATGGCGACCCACCTCCAGCTGCCCCCGCGGTCTCCAGCCCCGACGCCGAGGCGCCAGTCGCCACAGCCACGCCTACTCCAATCCCGCCTTCCCCGGCAGACCCGGCCGTCCAGTTGAGCGTCGCGAGCGACGGTGCTTGCGTGGTGCGGGAGTCGGGCGAGCTCCTCTGTTGGTCAGCTGGACGCCAGATTGATGTTCCTCCCGGGAAGTACCTCTCAGTGAGTGTCGGCTTCAGACACAGATGCGCGGTGCGGGAATCCCACGAAGTGACCTGCTGGGGGAGGAACAACGATGGCGAGGCCGACGGGCCTTCCGGTCGCTTCAGGGCGGTGAGTGCGGGCAACTACTTCACGTGCGGGCTGAGGGACTCGGGAGAGATCGTGTGCTGGGGAGAGGGCGGAGATGGACAGACCGGTGCGCTTGCTGGGCAGTACGACTCGGTCAGTGCGGGCCGCAGGCATGCGTGTGCGATACGAGAGTCGGGGGAGGTGGTCTGCTGGGGGGACAACGACAATGGCGAGACCGATGCGCCCCCGGGGCGGTTCATGGCCGTGAGCGCGGGAGGCTCCTTCACATGCGCGCTGAAGGACTTGGGAGAGATCGTGTGCTGGGGAAGGGGCGACCAGCTGCGTCCGCCCGTGGGGAAGTACCGCTCCGTCAGCGCCGGGGGATCACACGCCTGCGCGCTTCGGGAATCGGGCGAGCTGGTGTGCTGGGGGAGCAACGATGTGGGCCAGATCGATGTGAAGCCGGAGCAGTACCATTCGGTCAGCGCCGGTGGTACGGATACCTGCGCGATTCGCCAGTCGGGTGGGGTGGTCTGCTGGGGACTGCATGACATCTCCGAACTTCTGGACGTACCCGCTGGCGAGTTCCGCTCGGTGAGCGCCTCTCATTGGTGGGCGTGCGCGCTACGAGAGTCTGGCGAGGTGGTCTGCTGGGGTCTCACCGAAGCTGGTCCTTACGATGCGCCGTCTGGAACGTACCGCTGGCTTGGTGTGCGCGCTTCCGAGGCGTGTGCGCTACGGGAGTCAGGGGAGGTCGTTTGTTGGCTCCGGGGGGGCAAGGGGCAGACGCATGTGCCGCCGGGGAAGTACCGGTCGCTGAGCATGGGTGGTTACCACAACTGCGCGCTGCGGGAGTCGGGGGAGATCGCCTGCTGGGGATACGATGGAAGCGGCCAGACGGAGGTCCCTCCGGGGCAATACCAAGCGGTGAGCGCCGGCGGTTACCATACGTGCGCACTGCGTGAGTCGGGCGAGATCGCTTGCTGGGGGGGACGGATCGCTTCCGGGTACGTCGACGGTATTGGCGACTACTACCGCCCTCCCTTGGACTACGGTCAGGGTGAGGCAAGGGAGGGAGAGTTCCGCTCGGTGGCCGCGGGCGAGGCGCATACGTGCGCGGTGCGGGAATCGGGCGAGCTTGTCTGCTGGGGGCAGAACTACCGCTCATGGGACGGCCATCCCGAGCTTCAGGCGCCACCGGGAACGTATCGGTCCGTGACCGCCTACGAATACCTGACGTGCGCGTTGCGGGAGTCGGGTGAGGTCGTCTGCTGGTATCCCGGCTATCCCGATCTGACTGACGGACCGCCGGGGAAGTATCGCTCGCTGAGCGTGGATGAGCCGTGTGCGGTGCACGAGTCCGGCAAGCTGGTGTGCTGGCCGGCACCGTGGTTGTATGAGGAGGTGCTCACCGGCTGGGAAGCCTACCCGCTAACGGAGGGATACCGCTCGGTGAGCTCGGGCTGGGTCACGTTCGGAGTGCTTGAAACAGGGAAGATCGACTACTGGGGAGCGCCGGAGTGGGTGCCGGCGGAGCTTCAGTAGGGCCGTCCCCGCATCGGGAGTTCGAGTCTCCCCGGGCCTACAACCCCTGTTCGGCAGGGCCAGCGTGGCTCTAGCGGCGGGGAGGCTCGGGTGGCGCGCCCCAGCACGTGATTTCGCTGCTCTCCTCGACGGCGCAGGCGTACTCACCAGCAGCACCGACGGCGATGAACTTCCCCGGCGGCGCCGTCAGTCCGCCCGGGGAGTAGGCGCCCCAGCAGACAATGGACCGATCGGCCGAGATCCCGCAGGTGTGTCTAGCCGCGGCGCTCACCGACGAGAAGGCTTCGGTGGGAGGCCTGGCCTGCCCCCGGTCGTTGGCGCCCCAGCACACAACCGCGCCGACGGTCGTTATCCCACAGGTGTGCTTCCACCCGGCACTGACAGAGAGGAACGGTCCGTACGGGGGGTCAGCCTGACCCGAGTCGTCGGCGCCCCAGCAGGTGACGGAGCCGTTGGCCCT
Source organism: Dehalococcoidia bacterium (assembly GCA_009839725.1). Taxonomy (GTDB): domain Bacteria; phylum Chloroflexota; class Dehalococcoidia; order Tepidiformales; family Tepidiformaceae; genus UBA2991. The sequence continues at coordinate 10,815 of VXPF01000117.1, forward strand.
CACAGCACAGGCGTGAAGCCCGCCGGCGCTCACCGAGTCGAACGTCCCGTCCGGCGGCGAGACCTGCCCAAATCCGTTGTCGCCCCAGCAGGCAAGGGTGCGATCGCTCCTCACCCCGCAGGTGTGGGAACCACCGGCGCTAACGGAGCGGAAACTCCCGTCGGGGGGCGTTGCCCGGCCATGGCCGTCGTTGCCCCAGCAGGCCACCCTGCCGTCGGCCCGCAGCCCACAGGTGTGGATCGTCCCGGCGGTGACCGAGGTGAACGCTCCATCTTGCGAGATGGCCTGGCCGAAGGTGTTCTCGCCCCAGCAGAAGACCGACCCATCGCGCCTCAGTCCGCAAGCGTGTTCTCGGCCGGCGCTGACGGAGACGTAGCCGTCTCCGTAGTCGGGTTCGGCCGACTCATCGCGTTCCCCGGGTGTCGCCCACACGAGGAAGATGAACACGGCCCCGACGAGCACAAGCAGGATCACGCCAACGACGAGGGCGAGCCGAATCCCCAGCCACTCCATCTCGTGCATGGTGTCGGCATGCTACGTGGCGAGGGCCCGAATAACCCCAGCCCCCGCCTTCGGGCTGGCGAGAGATGGCGTGCCTATAATGGCCGGGCCAGTGGGCGCCAGGAGCAGCGAGATGACTACGGAAACCGTCGCGGCGAGCTACGACCTTGACCCGGCCGATCCGGTCGCGGGGATTACCGATGAGGTGATCGCGCGGTGGGAGAAAGACGGCGTGGTGATGCTGCGGAACGCGCTCGGTCCCGAGTGGATGATGCTGCTGGGGATGGGGCTGGGGAAGGTGCTCGCCGACTCGGGGATGTACAAGGCGACGTTCTTCGAGGGCACCGAGGGCGAGTTCCACGAGACGGTGCGCAACTTCGACTACTCCTTCGAGATCAGGCGGCTGCTCTACGACTCGCCAATCAAGAAGATACTGGGGCGCTTCATCCGCTCGGAGAACGTCTGGTACTACTCGGACGAGTTCTTCCTGAAGAGCAGCGGCGGGGCGGAGCGGACGCCCTGGCACCAGGACACGCCCTACTACCCGATCGGCGGATCTCAGTTCGCCTCGATGTGGATCTCGCTCGACGAGCTGAAGCGCGAGGAGTGCCTGGAGTTCGTCGCGGGAAGCCACCTTGGGACGATGTACGACGGCTTCAACCCGTCGAAGCCGGACGACCCCTCGAGCGGGTTCTACGGCGAGGAGCTGCCGATCCTGCCGGACATCGAGGCGGACCGGGAGAGCTTCCCGATCGTCGGCTGGCCGGTGAACCCCGGCGACGTGATCGTGTCCAACCCGCACATCATCCACGGGGGTGGGCCGACGAACCTGGACAGTCAGCGCCGTGCCCTCGCGGTGCGCATGTTCGGCGACGACGTCGTGTTCGCGAGCCGGCCGGCATCGCGCCCGACGGTGCCGATGACGCCGGGGCTGGGCCTGCACCTGAAGCCGGGGGACCCGCTGCGGAGCCCCTGGTACCCGCAGCTGGACCCGCCGCCGGCCTCGGAGCGTTACGGCTAGCGAATCGACGCGCGCCTCAGGGCGTCGTGAGTTCGGCGCGGTAGGCCTCGAACTGCTCGTAGAAGTCGTCGGGGGTAAGGCCGAAGGCCTGCTCGAAGGCGGCCTGCCAGCTCCCGGCCCCCGGCTCGTAGTCCTCTGTGTCCGGTTTGCCGCGGGGCAGCAGGCGGTAGTACTCGATTAGGGAGCGCTCGCCGGCGTGGTTCACGAGCCAGTCGATGGCGAGAAGGCTCAGCGCCAGGCTGTGGTCGTCGCCTGCCTCCACCCACCCCTGGTTGGTCTCGAGCTGCCGCAGGGGCGCCTCCATCTCGCGCGCCGGCCCGGTCAGCCGTTCGATCTCTTCTGCGTAGGCGCTCTCCCCGATCCACGCCTCAAACGCAACTGTTGCGTAGTAGTGCCCGGCGCTCCGGAGCCACCAGGGCTGGCCGGCACTGTCTGTCCGAGGTTGGAGCTGTGCAAAGGCCATGCGGACGAGGGTGCGGTCCGACAGGTCACCACCACCACACGAGATGGTGTGGAATACGTAACTCGGGGTACGGCGAAATGAACAGTAGAAGGTGCTGCCCAGGTAACCCTGACGGTAGAGGCCGTAGAGGGCTGGGCGGGCCGACTCCTCGTCCGCTGCCACGTACACGGAGTACTCGTAGGGGTCTGCTCCCAGCTGCCCGGTGAGGAAGGTACCCACGTCCTTCACGCGTGTTCGGACGGCTTCCTGCCGTTCGGGCGCGACCTCCCCGAGGAAGATGGCGACCGGCTCGATCACGTCGTCCTGTGTGTGCGGCAGGGGACGCATCGCCGCCTCGCGGTAGACTTCCCGATCGTCAGTAAACTCCTCCGCGCCGATGTCGAAGAGGGCGCGCAGCGCGCTCTCGAAGGCAGCCTCTTCGCGGGTTGACGCAAAGGCGGAATAGAACGCCTCGGGATCGATGCCAAAGGCCGCTTCGAAGGCCTCTTGCCAGCTCCGTAAGGAGCGCAGGAGCCGGTAGTGTTCGATGAACGAGTCGTACTGGGCCTGTTCCAGGAGTGGCAAGGGCTCCTGCGATGTGGCGGCGCTGTCACCTGCGTCTTCTGCCAGGGCATTTGCGACCAGCCAATCGACTGCCGCTGCAGCCAGGTAGTACCTCTCGGCGGCTCCGTAGAAGTCACTCTCGAGTTCACTGAGTGACTCTCCAACCCGCCCGGCCACCTGCCACCAGTCCTGGCGGATCTCCTCGCCGGTCTGTGCCCCCACGGTCACCTCGTAAAGGGCGGCTGCGTACGTTGCGGCTCCCTCGGTGAGCCACACGGGTGGGTACGGATACCTCGCGAGACTGTGCTGGAGCACGTGGAAATATTCGTGGGCGAGCACACGGTTGAGAGAGAACCCCGTGAGGTTGCTTGCGATGCTGACGGTGGAGGATTGAACGCGGCTGCCGGGGGGACGGCCCAGGAACACCGTCCTGGCCTGGTTGGGGAAATCCTCTTCGGAGCGGAGGGCAAAGTCGGGAAGATGGAGTCCGTACTGTTCGGCGAAGAACGCGACCACCTCCGCAAGACCGGAGCGGACATCCTCCTGGCGCTCGGGCGTGACCTCTTCGCTGAAGGCAATCGTGGTGTTCCCGAACCCCGACTGCCACCAGCTTGCCTCCTCCGACAGCTCCAGCAGCAGGGCGTCGCCGCGATTCAGCTCGGCGAGCGTGCTGGAGGCGCCGGCTCCGGGGACGTACACGTCGAAGCGTTGCGCTTCGGCATCCCAGCGCCACGCGACTGTCACGCGGTCGCCAAAGCGTCCGAGGGCCGTCTCGATCGGCTCGGCGTCCTGGCCGGCCCAGCCAGTGAGATTGAGGCCGCTCTCGACTGAAAGCAGGGCGTACCGGTCCCAGACGGGGCGGACCCACTCGACGACCGCGTCGCCGGCGATGAAGAACCACAGTCCCTGTCCGAGGACGGCGCGACTCATCCGGTAGCCGGTGCTCGTGGGCGTGGACCTCCGGTAGCGCTGGGCCTCCGTGTCCCAGCCGTAGATATGCGTGAGCTCCGGGATCTCCTCGAAGATACCGCGAACGGGCGTGGGACGGCCCACCCAGCCGACCATGTTCCAGCCGGGGTACAGGAGCGTCGTGATGGTCTCGGTCTCGGGCTCCTGAGCCTCGGCAGGGGCTGGAGCCGCGATCGCGGCCCAGAGAAGGACCGCCAGGAACGGGACGGTTAGCAGGTAGGGGAAGCGCTTCAGGACCAGGGCGTCACCCTCTCCAGGCCAACTACTGCTGCGCACGCTAGCACGTCGAAGACAGACGTACCGCACCCATGCCCGTCGAGACCGTGAAGGCCGCGGCAAGGGGGGCAGGGCTCGATGTACTAAGCTGGACGCGATTGTATCGAAGGCAGGTTGGCATGCCCCTCCGCGACAGCATCCGCTCCGCCATTGCGCCGGCGTACATCCGTGGCCGGCTGCTCCAGGAGCGCCTTGAGGCAGGGGTCTCGTGGTACCCGCTCGACCCCGCCTTCATCGCCAACCCGTACCCGAAGTACCGGCGGCTGCGCGAGCGGGACCCGTACCACCGGAGCCGGCTCACGGGGATGCTGGTGGTCTCGCGGTACGAGGATGTGGACGCGATCCTGCGTGACCACCGCCAGTTCCTGAACGGCGAGCGCGACTGGAATAGCGAGAACCTCGTGAACTCGAGCATCAGGCGGGAGCTGACGCCGTCGATCCTGTCGCTCGATCCCCCCGACCACACGCGGCTGCGGGGGCTGGTGAATCGAGCCTTCACCCCCCGCGAAATGGCCAAGATGGAGGACCAGGTCCGGGAGACGGCGCACGCCTTGCTCGACGAAGTCGGGGATGACAACGAGTTCGACCTGATGTCGAACCTGGCGACGCTGCTGCCGATGGTCGTGATCGCCGAGATGATCGGGGTGCCCACCGACGACCGCGAACGCTTCAAGACGTGGTCGGATCGATTCGCGCGGGTGCTCGAGCCGAACCTCACAGATGAGGAGGGGCGGTTAGTGCTCGAGACCGCCGACGAGTTCGAGCGGTACTTCGCCCCGATCATCGAGGAGCGGCGCCGGGAACCGACCGAGGACCTGGTATCGCGGCTCGCGCTGGCGGAGGAAGAGGGGCAGAAGCTGACGACGGAGGAGACGCAGGTGACCCTGCGGCTGCTGCTCGTGGCGGGCAACGAGACGACGACGAACCTGATCGGGAACGGGCTGCGCGCGCTGCTCCAGCATCCCGAGCAGCTGCAGCTCCTGCGGGAACAACCGGAGCTGATCCCGACGGCGATCGAGGAGCTCCTTCGCTACGACCCGCCGGTGCAGCTCGATGGGCGCTACGTGGCGGAGGACGTGGAGATCGGTGGCAAGGCGGTGGAGCGAGGCTCGCGCCTGGCGCTGCTGATCGGGGGGGCCAATCGCGACCCCGATCAGTTCAGCGATCCGGAGACACTGGACGTGACGCGGGACGAGGGCGTCAACATCTCCTTCGGGCGGGGCATCCACCACTGCCTGGGGGCGCCCCTGGCGCGGCTCGAGGGGCGGATCGCGTTCGAGGTGCTGCTGGAGCGGTTCGACGATATCCGGTTTGGCGCCCGCGAGCCGGTCTACAAGCCGAACATCGTGCTCCGGGGACTGCGGGAGTTCGACATCCGCGTCCGCCATCGGGCCGGCCGGAGCTTCGCGGGCGCGGAAGCGGACCCGACGGCAGCGGCGGGGTAGGCCGGGGAGGCAGTTCGGGCGTTCCTGGTCTCCGGCGCTGGTCGAAGTACACGTCCTCATAAGCCATCTGGTGTACTTCTTTTCACGAACTGGACGGGTGATTCTTTTCACATATTGCGGGAGCAGTTGTGTGAATTGCATCCTCGAATTCGTGCGCTGTAATGCCTTGACGAGCCCAGTACGATTGCGGAACACTCGATCCGAAGCAACTGAGTACGACATCGTACGAAAGGGGGGTGTGATGGTGACGGAGAGTCGAGAACACCCAGCAGACGCCGAGGGCGGGGAGCGCCTGCGGGGTCACGCAGCGCTCCACCACGCACGGGAGCGGATGGATGCGGCAATCGTGGCCTCCGCGGAGGACGCGCTGGGCTGGGCGGGAAACCTGCACGACGCCCTCGATGAGCTTGCCGACGTCCTCCGCCGGCACCGCGAGGCGTCGGAGCGCCCCGGCGGCAGCCTCGATGAGATGGAGAAAATGGAGCCGCGGCTGAGCGCTCGCATCGAGCGCTCGCGGGCCGAGCACCAGCCGCTCATCGACCGCACGGAAACCCTGCGGGAGACAGTGGCCCGACAAGTCGAGGGGGGCAGGGTGGAGGTCAACCACCTTCGGGGGATCGCGGGGCGGCTGGAGAGCGACTTTCGCGATCACATCGCGAGGGGCATTGAGCTGACCTACGAAGCTTTCGAACGCGACATGGGCGGAGAGGGCTGAGCCTTACAAGCGAAGAACGCGGGAACGCGGGAAGGAGCGATTCCATGGACGAGCCGCACACCTACAAGATCGTCGAACTCGTCGGCTCCTCGCCTGACGGCGTGGATGCGGCCATCGCGAACGCGCTGGAGCGCGCGAGCCGGACGCTGCGCAACCTCGACTGGTTCGAGGTTCGGCAGATCCGGGGCGCAATCAGCGACGGGCAAGCGGCGGCCACACAGGTCACGCTTGGCGTCGGCTTCCGCATCCTCAGTCCGGAGGATCTGCACCGGGAGTGACGCCCGGAAGGCGGGCGGCATGCCGGTACATGCTGTAAACTGCACCTAGCTGGAGATCAAGGCGAGGAGCACTCCGTCGGCATGCCGCCCGCGGGCGCCACGGCGCCGTTCACGAGTCTCTACCAGGACGATCATTCGATACAGCCTGTCCTGACCCCCATCGGGAACGAGTTGGGGTTCTACCGGGACTGGCTGAAGCTGCGTCTCTCGCCGGTGTACTACGGGCTGGACGTTCCCCACGGGAACCGAGAGCCGGTGGTGGTAGTACCGGGCTTCCTGGGCACCGACCTGTCGCTCATGGAGCTGTTCTGGTGGCTCGGGCGGATCGGCTACGAGCCCTACTACTCGGGCCTGGGCCTGAACGTCGACTGTCCCGATGCCTCAACCGACCTGGTGCGGGGCATCGTGCGGCGGGCGGCCGAGGAGACCGGGCAACGGGTTCACCTGATCGGGCACAGCCTGGGGGCGCTGATCGCGCGCAGCGTCGCGTTCGACCAGCCCGAGTCGGTGGACCTGCTCATCTCGCTGGCGGCGCCCTTCAACGAAGTGGCGTACGTGCATCCGGCGCTTATCGAGGCGATGGCGGCGGTGCGCCGGCAGGCGGGCACGCACCTGACCTGGAACGTGGCGCCGGCCTGCTACAGCGGGCACTGCGCCTGCCCGTTCACGGCGCACATCATGCGGCCGGGCCAGCCGACCTTCCGACGGCGGGCGCTCTATGCGGAACGGGATGGCCTGGTGAGCCCGGAGAGCTGCATCGAGGACGAGCCCGAGTACAACGTCGGGATCGCGACGAGCCACTACGGGATCATCTACAACAGCGAGGCGTACCGGACGGTCGCGAGGTTGCTGGCGGAAGCGAACGGCTAGACCTTCGCCTTCGCCCTCTTCGTGTTCTTCGCGGCGGGGGCGCCGGTCGCGGCTGCGGTGAAGCTCTCCATGCCCTTCTGGAACAGGTCGGCCCAGGGGTTGGAGGCCTGCCACTCGCGCGAGAGATCGAGGGCGGCCTCGGCGGCGGTGCGGCTGGCGCTGAGCAGGCTGTCGAGGGCCTCGCGGGCCTCGCCGCTGGCGGCCACGGCTTCCTTGTAGGCGGTCTGGGTGAAGTCGAGCGCCTGGCTCTGGGCGGCGACGGCGGACTCCATGATGGCGGAGTAGGCGGCGCCCATGTCGGCGGGGTCGGCGGCGACCCGCTTCGCGAGGTCGAGGGTCTGGCGCTGGGCGGCGGTCACCTCGGCGAGGAGCTGGCGGGAGAGGCCGAGGCCGCGCTCGTTGGCCTGCTCGATCGCGCGGGCAAGCGCGTCGTAGCTGGCAAGGAGGGCCTCGAAGTACTGCTCGGTCTGGGAGTTGTTGCTCATGCTGGCTGCTCCGTTGGAGTGCTTGATGCTGGGAACGGTACGGGCCGCGGCAGCTACATGCAACTTGCAGATTGCGTGTATTGGCACCTAGCGACAGAATGTCCTCATGGCGGAAGGCAGCGGACGGAAGCGCACGACCTCGGAGCCGCGTCTCCATGGGGAGATGCTGGCCACGAGCCTGCTCGCCTTCCTGAAGGGCTGCAATGCCTACGGCTACCAGCTCACCCAGCAGCTGAGCGACTCCGGGCTGCCGCAATCCGACAGCGGCACGGTGTACCGCGCGCTGCGGCAACTCGAGGGCAGCGGCTTCGTCTCCTCGTTCTGGGACACCTCGGACCAGGGTCCGGCGCGGCGCATGTACTCGCTGACGGCGGCGGGGGAGCTGTTCCTGCGCACGTGGATCGAGGCGCTCAACCGCTACCAGGAGGTGCTCACGGGCGCGCTCGCGGGGTTCGACACGACGCTCGCGAGCGAGGACGAGGGCACGGAAGAGGAAACCCCATGAGCACGAACGAAACCTCGGCCCCCGACTTCTCGGAGGCGTGGCGGCAGTGGGCGACGCAGTCGGAACGGCAGTGGAACGAGTTCTTCAACCAGATGATGGGCACTGAGGAGTTCAGCCAGAGCCTGGGCCGCAACCTCGACGTGTTCCTGCATTTCCAGAAGACGATGAACGAGGCGATGGGCTCGTTCTTCACGGCCATGAACGTTCCCACGCGGACCGACGTGCTGGCCCTGGGCGACCGCATGCTGGCGATCGAGAACCGGCTGGCGGCGCTCGAGGCGCAGCTCTCGGCGGCGCTGGCGAACGCTCCCGCCGGTGGCGCCGCCAGCAAGGCGGCCCGGCCGAAGCGCACGAAGCGTCCCGCCGGGGGCAGCGAGGGCGGCTCTTCGAATTAACGCGGCGGTAACCCGCCTATTCCTTCACCGCTGAGAATTGTTTTGCGTATTGCGGGGCCACCCCGCACCTTGGACGAACCGATGACAACCGCATCCGCTTCCCCTTCCCCTGATGTTGCCCGCCAGGTCCAGGCGACCGTCGACGCGATCGTGCGGCGCGGGCTGGTCGGGCTCGAGTACATCTCGCTGGAAGACCCGCAGGTGGGTTCGACGCCGAAGGACACGATCCATACCGACGGCTCGATGAAGCTGTACCACTACCGCGCCCAGACGGACGAGGTCTACCGCATTCCCCTGCTGGTCGTGACCTCGCTGGTGAGCAAGCCGTACATCCTCGATCTGACCCCGGGCCAGAGCATGATGGAGTTCCTGGTGCAGCAGGGGTACGACGTGTACCTGATCGACTGGGGCGTGCCCCGCAACGAGGACAGCAGTCTGCGGCTGGAGGACTACGCGCTCTCCCGCATCCCGGAGTGCGTCGAGCGGGTGCTCGAGGACTCGGGTGAGACGGAGATCAACCTGCTGGGCTACTGCGTGGGCGGCTCGCTGGCGCTGATGTACATGGGAACCCACCCGGAGGCGCCGGTGCGCAACATGGCCTGCCTGACCACTCCCGTGAACTTCAAGGGGATGGGGCTCTTCAGCCAGTGGACGGACGAGCGCTACTTCGACGTCGACCGCATCGTGGACACGCTCGGGAACGTGCCCGGCGAGATCCTGCTGTCGGCGTTCGACATGCTGCGTCCCACCGGGCGGCTGACCAGCCCAATCCAGGTGCTCGACCGCATTCGTGACGACAAGTACGTGAAGTCGTTCATGATGGTCGACCGCTGGGCGGCGGATCAGATCCCCTTCCCGGGTGAGGCCTTCCGCCAGATGGTGAAGGAGCTGTACTGGAAGAACGCCATGCTGGAGGGAACGCTGGAGCTGGACGGCCGTCCCGTGGACCTCTCGGGAATCGACGTGCCGATGATCCACGCGATGGCGGAACACGACCACATCGTGCCCTACGAGGCGGCCAAGCCCGCCCTCGAGCGGGTGGGGTCGGAAGATACGGAAGAGGTCGTCCTGCGGGGCGGCCACGCCAGTCTCGTCGCCGGGGGGAACGCCATGTATCGTCTCTGGCCAAAGTTGGACCAATGGCTTTCGGTACGTTCGATCTGACGTCGGTCAACAGCCACGAGCGCTACCCCGCATCGGGCACGGTGGGGGGCAAGCGCGTGACCCTGCGGCTCATGGACGCGGGCGACGGCGACGCCGTGCTCGCCTTCGCGCGGGGGCTCCCCGAGCACGATCTCCTGTTCCTGCGGCGCGACATCACGCAGCCCGAGCAGGTCGAGACGTGGGTGCAGCGCATCGAGACAGGTGTTGCGACCTCGCTCCTGGTGCTCGACAGCGACGACAGCATCGCTGGCTACGCAACCGTGGACCGCAACGACCTGCCCTGGTCACAGCACGTGGCTGAGCTGCGCGTCCTCGTGGGCCCGGCCCTGCGGGGGCGGGGCATCGGGCGGCTCCTGACGGAGGAAGCGTTCCGCATCGCGCTGGGCATGGGCGTCGACAAGATCATTGGGCAGATGACGGTCGATCAGCACGAGGCGATCGCCGTCTTCCGCTCGCTCGGCTTCCAGCCGGAAGCGCTGCTGCGGGACCACGTGAAGGACCGCGCGGGCGAGAAGCACGACCTCGTCATCCTCAGCCACGACGTGGCGGCGGCGCAGCGAACGATGGCCGCCGTGGGCGTGCTCGACGCCGTCGAAGGCAACTGAGGCGCGTCGCTTGGACGACATAACAGCCCGGATCATCGAGTTCTATGCCGCGCCACCTCCGGCCGACCTCCCGCGAGTCACCGGCCTCGAGATCCGCGAGCGCTGGGCGGTCACGGCCAACTTCCTGAACCAGGGCGGCCCGGACCGGACCGTGGAGCGCGGGCGCACGGTTGCGACGCGACGGGGGGAGCGACTGACCGTGGACCTGTACCCTCCCGACGGGGACGGCCCCCATCCGGGCATCCTGTTCATCCACGGGGGATCGTGGGTGGCCGGTTCGCCCCTGACGCACGACAAGCTGGCCCGCCGCCTTGCCGAGCGCGGCTACTCCGTGGTGAGCGTGGACTACTCCCTCGCGCCCGAGCACAAGCACCCCGAGGGCCTCGACGACTGCGTGCTGGCGGCGGACTGGCTGGCAGGGGAGGCCGCGAGCCTCGGCATCGACCCCGGGCGGCTGGCAATCATGGGCGACTCCGCCGGCGGGAATCTTGCGGCGGCGACGCTACACCGGCTGCTCGAACGGGACGGCTCGACGGCGTTCCGCAGCGCCGTGCTGCCGTACGGCGTGTACGACTTCCCGGCGATGCTGGAGCTGCCGGAAGACTCGCCCTTCGTGAACGGACGCATCTTCGTGTGGCAGGTGGAGGACTACCTAGGGACGGCTCCCGACGACCCCCTGCTCGCTTCGCCGGCGGTGAGCCCGCGCTTCAGCCCCTGCCTCGCAAAGTTCCCGCCCGTCTTCCTGACGGCGGGCACGCGCGACCCCCTGCTCCAGCAATCGCTCGACTTCGGGGAGTCGCTGCGGGCGGCGGGCGTCGAGACCGAGGTGCTGGTCTGCGAGGACGCGACGCACGCGTTCCTGCAGATAGAGGAGGTAGAGGCTGCAGGCGAGGGGCTAGAGGCCATGGTGGCCTTCCTGGAACGGACCCTGGGCTAGCCCTTCCGGCCTGAGCCGGCGAGGAGCGCTCCGCAGCGGCGCAGGAGGCGTTTCTCGGATGCCGGCAGAAGTTCGCCGAAGGGGGCGGCGGCGCTCTTCTCGCCATCGCTGGAGTGGAGGATGGCGATGATGCGCGCGAGCATCGCGTGGTCGAACCCGGCCAGGTCCTGGGCCAGCACCGCCTCGACCGTGGCCTCACCTGCGCGCGTGACGCCGCCCCGCTCGCCGATGACTCGGAGCATGGCCGCGAGGCGCGCTGCCTCGAGCGCATCGCTGAAGGGGTCATCGATGAGTTCGGGGGCGAGCGAGTCGACGAGACTCGCGCGGGCTTCCATCTCGCTCTCGTCCCAGGCGTCGTGGCGGCGAAGGAGCGCCTCCACGGAGGCCACTCGCACGAGCCGCGGCTGAGGCACGGGCTCGCCGAAGGCGCGCATCGCGACGCCTTCGCGCAGGCCCCCGGCGGCGATCGTCAGGCGGTCGGCGCCGAGGTGCCCCATCAGCTCGTCGAGGATGACGGCGCCGCCAACGATGGAGTCGGCACGACCGCTGCGGACGCCGTCGATGTCGCTGCGCTCGGCGGCGGTGTGCGCCATCAGGAAGGCGTTCACGTCGCGAAGGGCGCCCCGGTCGAGTGAGTAGCCGTGGGGCAGGGGGAGGGGATAGTCGGTCTGCCGCTGGGCGAGCCGGGCAAGGGTGCGGGCGCTGCCGCCCGTGGCGACGAGCTCCTCGCCGCTATCCAGGCGGGAGGGTGCGTTGGTCGCCAGGGTGTCGGCGATCATGCGGCGCATGGCCTTGACCTGCTTGCCGGTCGGAGGGTCGTCGGTCAGCCACTCGGCGCTGGCGCCGAGGGCGCCAAGCGGGAAGCTCCAGGCGCCGACGATCGTGCCAGCGATGACGCGGGCCACCTCGGTGCTGCCACCCCCGACATCGACGATGACGCCGGAGCGGATGGGCAACCCGTGGAGGGCGCCCACGGCTGCCAGCTCCGCTTCCTCCGCTCCGTCGAGGACTTCGATGGCGAGGCCGAGTTCGGCATGGGCTCGGGCGAGAAGCTCGGCGCGGTTGCGGGCCGAGCGGATGGCAGCTGTCGCGACTACCTTGATCGAGGAAGCGCCCGCCTCGCGGGCGAAGGCGGCGAATTCGGCGACGGCGTCGATGGTGGTTGCGACGCCGCGCTCGCTCAGGCGTGAGTCGTGGTCGAGCTCGGTGGCGAGGCGCAGATCGAGGCGTTCCTCGGCGATGGTTTCGAGAACGCCGGGGATGGGGTGGTCGAATACGACGACCCGGGCGGAGTTCGAACCGAGATCGAGAACGGCGACGGGGGAGGTGGAACGGGGAGCAAGAGAAACGCCGTCTGCGACGGCCAGGGGAGAGGAACCGGCTGGGAAGACTCCCATCGGACTCAACATACAGGCGCGAGGCTCGTGAATTGTTAACGGACGTTCACGAATTCGAGAGCGCGCGCCGGAGCGCGTGCCAGCGCGCTCCGCGGAGGCGGCCGTAGCGCTTGGGGAACTTCCAGCGGTAGCCCTCGGCTTCGGCGGTGGCATTGGCGGCCAACTCTCGGGCGGCACGTACGCCCGCCTTCCCCAGGCGCTCGCCCTCATCACGGGCGAGACCGGCGTGGAAGTCGGCGGCGACAACGGCGTCCTGGTGGTCGCCGAGGAGGGTCTGGAGGCGCGTCGCCTGGCGGCCGTAGGCGTCGGCGGCCTCGCCGCCGAGGGGAGCGAAGAACTCGAGCACGTAGCGTAGATCGCGCACCTTGAGGCGGAGGGCGTGGTAGTCGGCGTCGGGGGACTTGCTATCGATGGCGGAGCCGAGGCGGCGGGCGCGACGGCGCTGCTCCTCAATGGTCTCGAGGGCGGACGCGAGGGCGGGCTCGTCGCCGAGGCCGGGGGTGGGGCCGGCCCGCAGAAGGTCCGACATCGTCTCGACCATGGCGACATACCGCTCTGAGTCGAGAGCCGCCAGCACGACTTCCTGCGTGCTGGCGCGTCGCTCCTCGAAGATGACCCCGATCGCGGCGGCCGCCTTGCGGCCGATGAGGGGGGCGGCAAGGGCGAATCGCTCGCGCTGGACGTCGAGGTCGCGGGCCTCGCCGAGGGAGCGGCCGAGCCAGCGAAGCTCGCGACGCTGTTCCGCGAGCGCGGGCGGCAGGATGTCCCGGAAGGTCTTGAGGGCGGCTCTCAACCTGCGGGTCGCGACGCGCATCTGGTGGACGCCCTCGATGTCCTCGCCGAGCCGGGCCAGGGGCTCGTGCTCAACCAGACGAAGGAAGCCGCGGCGGAGGGCGGCGTAGGCGACCTCGGCCAGCGAGCTGTCCCGATCGATGGACATGGGGCCGACGGGGCTGGGTTCCCAGCCGGGCGAGGCGCCGGCCGCGGCAAGGGCGGCGGCGAGCTTGCCGGACTGCGCGGGCCGGAGGCCGGCTCCGTCCCGGAGGGCGGCCACGAACGGTTCCGCGCGCCCGACGGCCTCTTCCCCAACCTCAACCTCGACGCGCAGGAGCTCGAGGGACTTGCTGCCTTCCCCGACGGTGGTGCGGTCGAGGGCGATCTCCCCGAGGGGTCCCTTCCCATCGGAGAGTCCCAGGGTCGTGCGTTGGGTCGTGAGAGCGGCCACGGAACGAAGGGGGTGCGGGCCGGTAAGTCGGCGCAGCAGGCTGCTGGCCTCCCCCTCGGGGTGGGCGACGGCGCCGGCGAGCTCCCCGAGGCCGTCCATTGGCTCGTCCAGCTCGAGGCGCTTGCGGAGATGCCCCTCGCCGCCCGCGAGGCCCTTGAGCGTGAGCTCGGCGGACTCTCCCCGGCGGCGAGTGCGGCAGGCGAACCCAGCGCGCCAGACGAGCCATCCGGTGGTGTCCCAGTACTCGTCGCGAAGCTCTCGCTGAGCGAGGGATTCGGTGGAGAAGGGCTCGGGCGTCTCCTGTTCGAGCCACTCGCGGACGGACTCAAGGTCGTCCGGGATGAACTGCCACTCGATTTCCATAACTCTGGCGGAGTTTGTCATGGAGCCAGTATCGTAACGGGGTACAGATTCTTCGACCTTACACGGGGCGACAACCCGGCGGCGGTTCGTTAGCGGAGAGAATCACGTGGTGTCCACTGTCCTCTCGCGAGAGCGATCCTGGCTTCGTTTCAACCACCGCGTCCTGCTGCAGGCGACGCGGGACGACGTGCCGCTGCTGGAGAAGCTGCGATTCCTCGCGATCTTCGCCTCGAACCTGGACGAGTTCTTCGCGGCGCGCATCTACGGCGTGTACGAACGGGAACGGAGCGGCGGCCGGCAGGAGGCGGACGAGTACCGGGCCGTCCTCGCGGAAGCGTACGAGAGCGCCCTGCAGGCGACCGAGATCCACGAGCAGTTGCGGAACGCCCTCACGGAAGTGGGCTTCCTGCTGCTGGAGCCGGGTGAGCTGACGCCGCTGGAGCGAAGCTACTTCGGCGCCTACCTGGCGGAGGAGGCGTCGCCGCGGGCGGACTTGCTCGATCCGGGGGCGCTGTCGGGGCTGTCGAGCCGCGCGCTCTACCTGGCGGCGGGGCGGGAGTCGCTGGACTACCTCGTGCGGCTGCCCGACTCGCTGCCGCGGCTGCTGCCGGTGCCGGGCAGGCCGGGCGCCTTCGTGCGGCTGGGGCCGCTGGTGCGGCTGCGCAGCGACCTGTTCCTGCCGGAAGACCTGCCGATGTACGAGATGCGGCTCACGCGCCTGGCCGACCTCGACGTCCAGCGCGTGGACTGGGACGACCTCGCGCAGGCGATCGAAGACCGGCCGGAGGGGCCGGCGACGCGGCTGGAGGTCGAGCGGGCGTTTCCCTGGGTGGCGGACGTACGGGAGGCGCTCGACCTACCCGAGGAAGCGGCGTTCCGGCTGTCGCCGCCGCTCGACCATCGCTACCTGAACACCCTTATCGACGAGGTGCCGCCGCGCCCGAATTCGACGCCGCTGCGCTACAAGCCCGTCGCGCCCCGGGTGGCGCCGGACTTCGTGGAAGACCCGTTCGGGTTGCTCGACGAGCGCGACGTGGCGTTCTACCACCCCCTCGACGACTACGGGTCGGTCGAGGCCTTCGTCGATCGGGCGGCGGAGGATCCAGAGGTGGACCAGATCCGGATCAGCCTCTACCGGCTGGGTGCGCGCAACCCGATCGCGGAAGCGCTGATGCGGGCGGCGGAGTCGGGGAAGGACGTGGCGGTGCTGCTGGAGGGGCGGGCGCGCTTCGACGAGCTGCAGAACCTGCACTGGAGCCTGCTGTTCCGGGCGTCGGGGATTCGCATCCTGCCGCTGCCGGTGGGGTACAAGGTCCACGCCAAGGCGCTCTACGTACGGCGCGCGGGACGCGGCTACGTGCACCTCTGCACGGGCAACTACAACCCCATGAACGGGCGCCTCTACACGGACATCTCGCTCTTCAGCTCGAACCAGGAGCTTGCCAGCGACGCGATCGAGTTCTTCGAGGCGCTGGAAGACGGGGAGCCGCCGCAGCTCAAGCGGATGCGCTACGGGGTCGACGCCCGCGACGCGATGCTGGAGAGGATCCGGGCGGAGGCTACTCCCGGCGGACATGTCATCCTGAAGATGAACCACCTGACCGACCCTGCCGTGTTCGAGGCCCTGGGGGAGGCGGCGGATGCAGGGGCGCGGGTCGACGTGATCGCGCGCAGCACGCTCACGCTGCACGACGACCGCTTCGAGATGCGCAGCATCGTCGGGCGGTTCCTCGAACACGCACGGGTGGCGGCGTTCCGCTCCGGCGGGGAGTGGGAGGTCTGGGCCGGGAGCGCCGACTGGATGCCGCGCAACTTCGAGGAGCGCATCGAGCTCATCTTCCCCGTGCTGGACGGCGATATTGCGAAGCGCATCGTGGACCTGCTGCTGGGGCAGATGGCGGACGACGTGAACGCCTTCGACATGCTTCCCGACGGCACCCACGAGCCGCGCTGGGGTGGGGCGACGAACGCCCAGCTCGCCCCGCTGTAGGGGCAGGTCCGGGTTCGGCGCCCTCTGCGCCGGTTTGACCCCTTGCGCGCATCCGCTTGCGCGCGCACGCTGAGCGCACATGCGAGTGACCGCGCGCCGCACGGTGCGACGGCGGCTGATGGGCTCCCGCACCATCAGCATCGAGCCCGCGAGCCGTTCGCGACCCTTCGGCTCGGGCGCGATCCGCATCCTCATCGGCTTCGGACTGATCCTGGCGATCGCCACGCCGCTGCTGCTCCTGCCGGTCTCGCATAGCGGTCAGGCGCCGACGGTGCTGGAGGCGCTCTTCACGGCGATCTCGGCGATCTGCGTGACGGGCCTGGTGGTGGTCGACACGCAGACGCACTGGAGCCACTTCGGCGAGGCGGTGATCCTGGGGCTGATCCAGGTGGGCGGTCTCGGCTATATGGCGGGCATGGGCATCGTGCTGTGGGTGCTCGGCCGCAACCTCGGGCTGCGTGACCGCAACCTGATGCGCCTCTACTACGGCGCCCCCACGATGCGCGAGTCCGCCTCGTTCGTGCGCACGATCGTGCTGTACACGCTCACGTTCGAGGTGCTGGGCACACTGGCGCTCTTCGGGGGGTTCATCTCCGCCGGCGTGCCGGTGGCGAGGAGCGTGTGGTGGGCGGTGTTCCACGCCATCTCCGCCTTCAACGTGGCGGGCTTCAACGTGACGGGGGAGGACATGCGGCCCTTCGCCGACGACCCGGCCGTGCTGATTCCCATGATCATCCTGTGCCTCGCGGGTTCGCTGGGAGCGGTGCCGGTCATCCTCGGGGTGTTGCGTCTGGACCCGCGCCGCATGCCCCTGGACGCGAAGATGGTGCTGGCGGCGGCGGTGTGCGTGGTCGGGGGGAGTGCGCTGTTCATCGGCGTCACGGAGTGGGCGAACACGGGCACGCTCGCGACCGTGGCGGAGAGCGACCGGCCGGTGCTGGCGCTGTTCCAGGCCTCGATGTGGGTGTCGGGCTTCAGCGCGGTCGAGACGGGGCTCCTGCACGAGCACACGAAGCTGTTCGAGTCGGTGCTCATGCTCATCGGAGGGGCGGCGGGGTCGCCCGCGGGCGGCCTCAAGCTGGGGACGCTGGCGGTGCTCGTGGCGGGCTCCGTGGCCGCCCTGCGGGGCCGCGAGAATGTGATCGCCTTCGGGCGGATGCTGCCGCAGGCGGTCATCCGGCAGGCGGTCGGGATCGTCTTCGCCTTCGCGGCGGTCCACTTCGTCGTGTCGATGATCCTGCTGCGGACGACGACCCAGCCCTTCATCGACGTGCTCTACGAGACGTCGTCGGCGGTGGGGACGGTGGGGTGGTCGACAGGCATCACGCCGGACCTGGGAACGACGGCGACGATCGTGGTAATGATCACGATCCTGGTGGGGCGCTTCCTGCCGCTGCTGCTGGTGCTGCAGATCGCCCGGACCCGCAGGGCGCCGGTCGGAGCCCAGCTCATG
Source organism: Dehalococcoidia bacterium (assembly GCA_009839725.1). Classification (GTDB taxonomy): domain Bacteria; phylum Chloroflexota; class Dehalococcoidia; order Tepidiformales; family Tepidiformaceae; genus UBA2991. The sequence goes on from VXPF01000117.1 coordinate 28,415, forward strand.
GATAACGTGCGCCTGGGGTAGGACTCGGCTAGGGAGCGAAGCCGGGCGGGAGGCGGAGGTGCGAGGGGTTGAGGTCCTCGACGGAGGGGCAGTTGAGGAGGGTGAGCGTTCCCGCGATGCCCTGTCGGTAGACCTCGAGGATCTGGCGGACGCCCTGCTCACCGCCGGCGGCCAGCGCCCAGATGTAGGGCCGCCCGACCATGACCGCCTTCGCGCCGAGCGCCACCGCCTTCACGACGTCGCTGCCGCGGCGAACGCCGCCATCGAGGAGCACTTCGAGGTTGTCGCCGACGGCGTCGACGATCTCGGGGAGGACGCGGATGGTGGCGGGGGAGCCGTCGAGGGAGTTGCCGCCGTGGTTCGAGACGGAGATGGCGTCGGCGCCCTCGTCCACGGCGCGGCGGGCGTCGTCGACGGAGGTGATGCCCTTCACGACGAAGGGGCCGTCCCACTGCTTGCGGGCCCAGGCGATGTCGTCCCAGGTGGGGGGATGGGCCATGATGCCCGCCCCCACCTGGCTGGCGGTGAGGTTGGCGTTGCCAGGAGCGTTGGGGAACACGAGATCGACGCCGCCCTGGAGGAATTGGAGGGCCCAGAGGGGCCTCATGATCATCTCCGGGGCGTACTTCAGGGCGGTCGGCAGATCGACCTTGTCGGGCACGCCGGGATGGCCGCGCTGGTAGTCCTGGCCGCCGGAGAGGGCGGCGAAGTCGACGGTGATGATGAGGACGCGGCAGCCCGCGGCCTTGGCCCGCTCGATGGCGACGGCCGAGCCCTCGCGCCCACCGAGCATGTAGAGCTGGAACCAGACGTCGCTGGCGTTGGCGGTGATGGTCTCGATGGGGTAGCTGGCGAGGATACCGAGGCCCACGGCCGTGCCGGCGGCCTCGGCGGCGCGGGCCACGCCCAGCTCGCCGTCGGGGTGGGCGATGCGGATGAAGCCCGCGGGCGTGGTGATCAGGGGCATCGAGATCTCGCGCCCGAGGACGGTGGTGGAGAGCTTGCGCGGCTCGTGGGAGTCGAGCACGCGGGCCTGGAGGCCGATCTCCTTGAAGCCGTCGCGGTTGGCGCGGACGGTGCGGCGAAGCTCGGTGCCGGCCTCGGTGTACCAGTAGATCGAGCGCGGCAGCTTGCGCCTGGCCTCGCGGCGCGCGTGTGCGACAGAGGTCAGCGGGACGGTTCCCAGACCGAGAAACATGAGACTCCTCCTGACATCACCCGACGGGGCGATGTGGTAGCAGGGGAGAGACTCGAACTCTCGACCTCACGATTATGAGTCGTGCGCTCTTACCAGCTGAGCTACCCTGCCACGAAGGCTCAAGGGTACGGAGCGCCCGCGCGTCGGGCAATGAGAGGCGTTGGGGCATGGTCGGGTGGAGCGGGGTCAGGGGCGCTCTTCAGCGGTTCGCGGGGCTGTTCGGGAGGCGGGGGTTGTCGGAGGAAGCGATCGGCATCCTCCTTGAAACGGCGAGGAGCGGGGAGCGGGACTTCCCCGAGACGCTGGAGGGCAGGGCGGCCGTCGACGAGCTGCTGGAAGCGGGGCTCGTGGAGGTCTTCCAGCCATCCCAGGGCGACACAGTCTTCACGCGGCAGGGGAGCATCCAGGAAACGATCGAGGTGCAGACCTACGCGAGCCGCCCTCGGCTGGCGATCACCTCGAAGGGCCAGAAGCTGGCGCGGCGGCTGGCTCCGCACGGAGCGACATGACCGGACTTGTGGCGAACGGTGTCATGGTGTCAGTGATAAGCTAGCATCGTGGAGGTTTCCTTCCGCACACGGAGGCTGGAGCGTTGCTACCGAGACTCGAACCGGGCGATTCGGCAGTGGGGACCGCAAGTCGGGCGACGCTTCGTCCAGCGAATCGATGCCCTGTTGGAGGCTCGGGGTCGTTCAGACATCCAGGCGGTGCGAGCCTACGACCTCCACCCACTGGCCGGCAGTCGTTCGGGACAACACGCCCTGCGGCTGACCGGACAGGTTCGACTCATCGTTTCGTTCGAGAGCGAGACTAGCGTCACGATAGAGGAGGTCGTTGACTACCATGACTAGCACGATGACTGCTCTCCACTCCGACCTCGCCATCCCGCCCGGTGAGCTTCTCGCGGAGGAGTTGGAGGTTCGTGGCCTGACCCAGAGTGAACTCGCCGAGCAGATGGGACGGCCCCGACAGGTGATCAGCGCGATCATCCACGGGAAGAAGGCCATCACCGCGGAAACGGCCCTTCAGCTTGAGGGCGCGCTGGGGATACCGGCGCACCTCTGGATCGGGCTTGAGGGCCGCTATCAGCTCGCCCTCGCGCGCCGGGCCGCCGCGAAGAGCGCGTAGCCCAGCCACCTACCGCACGACCGCCAAAGAGCCGTGCTCGGGGTCCTTCGTGACCTCGATGCGGCGGCCGAAGCTCTCGCGCAGCTCCTCGATGTGGGTGACGAGGAGGATGAGGCGGAACTCGGAGCTGATGGCGTTGATGGCGGCGACAAGGCGGTCGCGGCCGTCCTCGTCCTGGGTGCCGAAGCCCTCGTCGATGATGAGGGTGGGGAGGGTGGCGCCGGAGCGCATGGCGAGCAGGCGGGAGAGGGCGATGCGGAGGGCGAAGTCGACGCGGAACTTCTCGCCGCCGCTGTACATCTCGTAGTCGCGGGTGCCGAGGTCGTCGCTGATGTGGATGTCGAGCGTCTCGACGGTCTTGCCGGAGGCGCTCTCGCGCTGCGTGCGGAGGGAGACCTGGGTGCGCCCGCGGCCCTCGGTCAACTGGTCGAGAAGGGTGTTGGCGATGCGTTCGAGCTCGGGCAGGGACTGCTCGATGAGCATGGCCTGGACGCCGTCGCGGCCGAAGGCGCGCGCCAGCTCCTCGTGGAGCGCGGCGGAGTCGCGAGCGGCGGCGAGGCGATCCTTCGCCTCTTCCACGCGGGCGGCGATGGCATCGAGCGTGGCGCGGCGCTCCTCGAGGCGCCCGTGCTCCTTGTCGAGGGCGGTGAGGCGGTCGCGGGACTCGGCGAAGGCGTCTTCCGCGGCCTTGAGACGGGTGGAGACATCGTCGGAGGCGTCGAGAGCCGTTTGCGCTTCGGTCAGGGTTTCGCGGGCATCGTCGCGCTCCTCGCACTCGCGGCGCAGCTCCGCGCGCGCCCCAGCGATACGGTCGCCGAGTCCCTCGGCCTGCACCCTTGCGCCGGTGAGCCGGTTGTAGTCGGCCTCGGTGGGTTCAAGCTCGGCGACGCGCTCGCGGGCGCCGGCGTGGCGCTCGCGGTCGTAGCCGAGGGCGACGAGCTGCTTGCAGGCGGCGGAGCGGCGTTCGCGCGCCTCCTTCGCGAAGGCTTCGGAGTCGAGGGACTGGCTCAGGGCGGCGAGGCGTTCCTCCAGGGCCGGGAGGTCGCTCTCGGCGCCCTCTGCCTTCGAGAGGCGAGCAGCGAGGGCCTGCTCGCACTCCCGGACGCGAGAGTCGAGGGACCGGCGCTCCTCATGGAGCGTGGCGGCGCGTTCCTGGTGCGTCGCGGCCTCCGCCTTCGCCTCTTCGACCGCTCCCTGCGCGGCGGCGTACTGCTTGCCGAGCTGGCGCCGTTCCTTCTGGTACTGGTCGACCGTCGCCTGCAACTCGTCCGGCGTGAGGGGCTTGCGGCAGACGGGGCAGAGCGGCTCCCCTTCCGCAGCGGCGAGGGTCACTTCGCGATCCTTCAGCTCCTGGGCGCGGGCGCGGTAGCCGCCTGCCTCATCGGCGCGGGCGGCCTGGGTTTGGAGCGCCTCGGAGGCAGCGTCCTGCGCTTCCCGGACGCCTTCGTCGAGCCTAGCGAGGCGGGAGCGCTCGCCGCCGAGCGCCGCTTCCTCCTCGCGGAGGGAGGGGAGGGTCGCGACGAGCGCGACGGCGTCCTCGCGCTGCCGGTCGAGGCCGGCGACGGTCGTCTCGATGGCCCGGCGCTCCTGGGCGATCTCGCTGTCGGCGCCCGTGATGGCGCCCTCGATCTCCCCGGCCCGGACGGCGAGGGCGGCGAGAGCACGCTCTTCGTCGCGGGCGACGCCGAGGCGCTCGTAGCGCTCCTCGATCCCGGGAGCGTGTTCGAGGGTCTCGCGCACGGCGGCGAGGTCGCTTTCGAGGGCGGCGATGGACTCGGTCCGGCGGGCGACGGCCGTGTCGCGATCGTCGAGGCGACCGCGCGCCTCGACGACGGCTCGCTCTCGGCGTTCGCGCTCGGTAGCGGCGAGGCGCAGCTCGGCGAGCTCCTTCTCCTCGCCCTCAAGGCGCTCGTGGAGGGCCTTGCGCTCGGAGGCGGCCTGCTTCAGCGCCTCCTCGACGGCGGGCGCCTCGGCGAGGCGCTCCTCGTCATCGCCGATGAAGCGCTCCTCGATAGCGGCGTCCGTCTCGGCAGTCTTGCGGCGGTCGTTGGCATGGCGGAAGAGCTCCTCGTAGCGTTCGAGGCCGAGCACCTTGCGGAGGACCTCCTTCCGCTTCAGGGGGGTCTGAACGGTGAACTCGTTGGAGCGGCCCTGCACGAGAAAGACGCTGTTGATGAAGGTCTGGTGGTCCATGTGGACGCGCCGGTTCAGCTCGGCCTGCGTCTCGCGCGAGGTGCCGCCGGTGATGGGGCGGAGGCCGCCCTGGCTATCGAGCTGGAAGAAGTCGAGTGCCCCGGAACGGCCTCGGGTGCGCTTGCGGATGACGCGGTAGCGGTCGCTGTCGACGTCGAAGTCGAGCTCGACACGCATGTCGTCGGCGCCGTGACGGATGCGATCGTCCTCGACCCGCCCGCGGGCTTCGCCCCAGAGGGCCCAGGTAATGGCGTCGAGCAGCGCGGACTTGCCGTCTCCGTTCTTCCCGGCGAGGGTGGCGAGGTGGAGTGGGGAGAAGTCGAGCTCGCAATCGCGGTAGGAGAGGAAGTTTCGCAGGCGGAGGCGGCGGGGGATCACGGAGAGGTCTCCGCGGGATCGAGGCGGTGCGCGTGCCAGCGCACGCCGGCGGTGTCGATGTCGACGACGACCGCCACGCCGTAGCCAATGTCGCCGAGGGAGGCGGGCGATCCCGAGTAGACGGCGGTGGCGCCGCCGGCGCTGACGTCGCTGTGGACGTCCCAGTGTCCGAGGGCGACGTACTCCCACTGAGCGCTGTCGGCGAGGTGGTCCGGGGTGATGCGCAGGGAGCGCTCCAGCTGCTGGTCCTCGGCCACCGAGTGTCCGTGGCCGATGGCGACGTTCCAGGCGCGTTCCTCGCGCCGGGGCGGAGGAGCGGCGAGGGGCCGCTCCAGGACATCGACGGTGATGGCGCGGCCCCAGACGGCCAGGTCCAGGGCGGGGAAGTCGAGGAACTCGCCCTCGGGGTCGCGGACGATGCGGAGGCGGGGCGCGAGCGCCTCGAGGTCGTGCCGCTCGTGGGGGCCGTGCCGGCCGATGGGGTCGTGGTTGCCGGGCAGGAGGACGGTCTCGCCGGGGAAGCGGTTGATCTGGTCGGTGGCGAAGGCGACGACCTCGGGGCCGATGCGGGCGTGGTCAAAGAAGTCGCCGGCGATGAGGAGCACGTCGGCACTCGCGCCCACGGCGAGGTCGATGACGGCTTCGAAGCCGGCTTCGAGGCGGCGGCCGCGGGGCTCCTCGCGCCCGCGGGGGCTCGACGAGTAGGCACCGAGGTGCACGTCGGAGGTATGCACGAGCCGCAGGGGACGGGGATCAGGCGCCAACGGCTTCGCTCTCCTCGATGATCTCGGTCGCGGCGGCGAGCAGGCGGGCGCGGCGCTCATCGGCGACGTCCCGCAGCTTGAGGTACGTGTCCAGGGTCTCGATGGGGGAGGAGGCGTCGGGCTGGATGTTGGGGGGCAGGGGGGAGCGGCTGTCCTCCGGCAGGAAGGTGCGGATGCCGGCGATGACGTGGGCGTCGGCCAGCGCTCTTCGCGCTTCGGAAAGCCTGAGCAGCGTTTCCTGGTCGCGGTCGACGTGGATCTCGACCTTCACGATGGCGTCGGTCAGGTCGCGCTCCCCGATGGCGGCGAGAACCTCCCCGTTGGGGTCGGCGTCGCGGGGTTTCACGGCGATGCTGACGAAGGGCCTGCCGGAAACCTCATGGAGCCGCGGAGCGCCGCTCCCGGAGAGCCGTTCACCCCGCGGCTTTGCCGTGTCGAATTCGAGGGTCACGAAGCCCTTGGCGGTGCGGGCATCGCCGAAGTCGACCTCGCGCAGGGCGCCGGAGTACCAGCAGGGCGGGTGGGAGTTGAGCTGCATGGCGTTGTGGTGGTGGCCAAGCGCGACATAATCGAAGTGGTCCATGTGGAGGGCGCTGAGGGGGACGCGGGCAACCGTACCGCTCTGCATCCACAGCTCGCTGCCGCTGTTGTCGGCCACGAGCTGGTCGCTGAGGGGGAGGTGGCAGGTGAGGATGGAGGGGATGTCGGGGTCGATGTGCTCGGCCTGGGCAGCGACGAGGTCGGAGATGGCGCGCTCGATGAGCTTGTAGAGCTGCTCGATGGAGGCGCTCTCCGCTTCCTCGCTGTTGGCGAGCAGGTGCGAGACCTGGGGCCAGGGCACGAAGGCGACCTGCAGCGGCCCGGCGCGGGTCTGGAGCACCTGCGGGACGTGGCCCTCGCGCTGGAACCAGCCGGCATCGCCAACCGCGACGTTGGGGACGTCGAGCGTGCGGAAGATCTCGAGGGCATGGGCGCGGGACTCGGCGTTGGGGAGGTCGTGGTTGCCGACGAGGAGGAAGGTCGCAATGCCCGCCTCGCTGAGGCGGCGGATACGCCGGGCGAACTCGCGCTGGTGGGTCTGGCTGGGCTCGCGGGCCTTGTAGGCGTCGCCCGCGAAGATGACGGCGTCGACGTGCTCCTCGATGGCGTGGTTGATCAACTCGTCGAAGGAGTCGAGGAAGTCCTGCATGCGTGTCGACCAAGGCTTCCCGGGGAGGGGCCGTCCATAAAGCTCGACGCCGATGTGGAGATCAGCGAAATGGAGTACGCGCATCAGCTTCCCCAATCGTACGCTGCCAGCCGCGCCGGGAGCGCGATCATCGGGCGGGAGGCGCGTATCTTTCACCGCTCGGGAGGGTTTACGTGCTGGAAGCGCTACGACTCGATGGGCCGCCGCGGCGGGTGGCGATCGTCACCGGGGGGAGCCGGGGACTGGGGCGGGAGATGGCGCGCTCGCTGATGCTGGCGGGGGCCGAGGTGTGCATCGCCTCGCGGACGCCGAAGCAACTCGAGGCCACGGCGGCGTTCCTGGCCGAGCAGAGCGGGCGGGAGCCCCTGACGGTCGCGACCGACATCACGTCGAGCGCGGCGTGTGACCGCCTCATCGAGGAGACGGTCGAGCGGTTCGGGCGGCTCGACATCATGGTGAACAACGCTGGCATCGGGGATTCGCCGGGACGGGGCAAGGCGGTGTGGGAGATCGAGGACGAGGACTGGCTCGGTGGGATCGCGGTCAACCTGAACGGCACCTTCTACTGCACGAGGGCGGCGCTCCGGCACATGCGGCCGCAGGGGAGCGGGATCATCCTCAATATCGCGAGCGGGATGGGGATGCGCGCGACGCCCCAGAGCCCGACCTACGCAGCCGCCAAGGCGGGCGTCATCAACTTCACGCAGACGGTGGCGAGCGCGGTGGCGCGGGACGGAATCCGGGTGAACTGCATCACGCCGGGGCTGGTCGAGCAGCGCCCGACGGAGACGGAAGAGGAAGCGGAGGCGATCGCGAAGCGGGGGAGCTACATCACGGCGCGGCGGCTGGGGCAGGCGTGGGAGCTGGGGCCGCTGGCGCTCTTCCTCTGCAGCGACGCCTCGAGCTACGTGACGGGGGCGAATTACCCCATCGATGGCGGCGGGCTGGCGGGCGGCATCGCGCCCACGGGGCACGCGCCGGACGAGGTGGAGGCGCAGACCAATGGCTGACTGGGAGCGGCAGGAAGGGTACGACCTGGCCGGGAAGAAGGCGCTTGTCGTGGGGTTCGCGAATCCCGCGGGGCGCGCCATTACGGAGGCGCTGGCCGAGGCGGGGGCGGACGTTGCCGTAGCCTCGGCCACGATGGACGGCGACGAGGTGATGGCGGCCAAGCGCGCGAGCCGGGCGGTGGCGGGAATGGGGCGGGAGACGTTCAGCCAGGGCTGGGACGTGACCCTGCCCACGAACGTGCGCGTGGGGCTGCGGCAGCTCGTGAAGGAGTTCGGCGTCCCCTCGGTGCTCGTCTACAACGCGGACCTGCCGCTGGCGAAGCCGATCGACAAGACGGGCGACGCGGAGTTCGCGAACGTGCAGGCCGTGAACCTGAGCGGGGCGTTCTACGCGGCCCGCGCCTGGGTGCGGGAGCTGGACGAGGGGGAGCGGGGGCGTCTGATCTTCGTCAACAGCATCTTCGGGGAGCGGGGGGTGAACAACCTGAGCGCCTACGCGGCGGCGAAGGCGGGGATGTTCGGGCTGGCGGCGTCGCTGAGCCAGGAGCTGGCGCCGGAGGTCACGGTAAACAGCATCGCAACGGGCTGGATGGACTGGACGCCCGGGCGCGGGGCCGACGATCCCGCGGAGAACCTGTTGCTGCGCTTCATCCCCATGCGGAGCTTCGGCGGGGCCGAGAGCCTCGGCGCCCTGGCGGTGCTGCTGGCCTCCGATGCGGCGGGCTTCCTGAGCGGGCAGGTATTCCGGGTGGACGGGGGTGTGTCCGCCCACCTGTAGGCGCGAGCGTCATACGCTGGCCGGCTATTCCGGCGTCAGCCCCAGGACGAGGTCGCGCAGCGTGACGAGGCCCCTGGGCGCCCCGTCGTCGTCGACCACGAGGGCGCGGGAGACGCCAAAGCGCACAAGCAGCCGCGCCGCGTAGCGCGCCAGCATGCCCGAGCGCACGGTCAGGGCGGGCTTGGACATGATCTCGTAGACGTTGACCCGGTCTGGAGCGCGGTCGCGTGTGATGACCTCCCGCGCCAGGTCGGTGACCGTGATCACCCCCAGCTCGTCGTCGTCGTGGCGCCGGTTCACGACGAGGGAGCTGACCTCCAGCCGCTTCATCGTCGCCATGGCCTCGGCCGCCGTGGCAAGGCCGTCGATGGTGTGGACCTGGGAGCCCATGAGGTCGGAGACGCGGATGGTCGTGTCGTGGCCCTGTTCGTTCATACGGCGTCTTCCAACTCTTCCATGAGCCTGGGCAGCTGCGTCGAGAGCCCGACGGCGTCCTCGATGGTGATCTGGAAGGCGACGCCGGCGCCGCTTTCGCTGTCCATATCGCCGGCAATCGCGATGCGTTCCAGGATGTCCCGGGCGCGCGTTTCCGCCACCAGGAACAGGACCACGTCGCGCCTGGCCGTGAGGTCCAGCCCGAGAAACGTCTTTCTCGGTTTCAGACCTTCGCCGCGGACGCTGCTGATGATGGTGTCGCCTGTGGCGCCGCCTGCGCGGGCCGCTTCGATGATGTGGTCGGTCTTCTCGTCGCTTACGAGGGCGACGACCAGGGCCATCTTCATGGCTTCTCCTCCTGGTGTTCGCTCCGCCTGCGCCAGCGTTCCAGCCGATCGGCGACGACGGCGTAGCCTAGCACCGAGATGATGGGAAAGACACTGGCGAAGGCGATTAGCCCGAATCCGTCGATGAGTGGACTGCGCCCGGGGACGTTGGCGGCAAGGCCCAGCCCCAGGGCCGCCACCACCGGCACCGTGACGGTCGAGGTGGTGACGCCCCCGCTGTCGTAGGCGAGGGGGATGATCGTGCGGCTGCTCCGGTACGTCAGGACGATGACGACGACGTAGGCGGCCACGATGTACCAGGGCAGGGGCGTGCCGGTGACGATGCGGAAGCACCCCAGCGACACTCCGACGGCCACGCCCACGGCCACGGCAAGGCGCAGCCCCCAGGCGCTTACCGCGCCGCCGGAGACCTCTTTGGCCTTGAGGGCGACGGCGATGAGGGCCGGCTCCGCCACCGTCGTCGCAAAGCCGATGGCGGCCGCGAAGAGATAGACCACCCAGTAGTCCTGCCAGCGCACCGCGCCGGCCAGCGCTCCGGCTCCCGCCCCTGCCTTCTCGGTGAGCTGCTGCGCCATCGTCTCGCCCACCGGGAACAGCGCCTGCTCCAGCCCGATCAAGAACAGCGCCAGTCCCAGCAGCACCATGACCGACCCGGTGGCGATGCCCCTGATGTTGGGCAGCCGGCGGCGCAGCACTATCACCTGGAACACCACGAGGATGACGACGATGGGGGTCACGTCGCGCAGGGTGGAGAGCAGGGTATCGCCGACATCCGCCAGGAAATCCAGCATCACACCACCATCCCGTAGCCGAGGACGCCGATCATGGGCGTGAGGCTGGCAAAGGCGATCAGCCCGAAGCCATCGAGCATGGGGTTGCGCCCGCGGATGGTGGAGGCGAGGCCCACCCCCAGGGCGGTGATCAGCGGCACCGTGATCGTGCTGGTGGTCACGCCGCCGGAGTCGTAGGCCACGCCCACGATCTCCTCCGGGGCGAACAGGGTCATGCCCATGACCACCACGTAGCCGCTGATGATGAAGAGGTGGATGGGCCAGCCTTTCAGGATGCGCAGCACGCCGAGGACAATGGCGACGCCGACGGCGACGGCCACCACCAGGCGCACCTCCAGGGCGTAGCGGTCCTGCGCGGCCTGGCTGTCACCAATGAACTGCGCATCGGCGGCCACCTTGGCGCCCTCGGCGGCGATTGCGATCAGGGCGGGCTCCGCCACGGTCGTGCCGAAGCCGAGACAGAAGGCCAGCGCCAGCAGCGCCACGGCGCTTCCCTTGCGCGCCATTCCCTGGGCCAGCGCCTCGCCCAGCGGGAAGAGCCCGCTCTCAAGGCCCTGGATGAAGAGCGCCAGCCCCAGGACCACGCAGACCAGCCCGACCAGGACGTTGCCGAGATCGGGAAACGGCTGCTGCAGCACGGCGACCTGGAAGACGACGATGACGGCGAAGATGGGGGCCAGGTCTCGAAGCGCGCCCAGTGTCTGCTTCGCCATGGCCAACGCGAATCGCGGCAAACCCTGCTCCTCGCGCGTGTGCTGCATGGGGTTCGACCAGGCCTTGAGGCGCGGCTACACCGTACGAAGCGGGGCAGCGCCGGTCAACGAACAATCCGGCCCTTCCCGGCGGCCTCGCGCACTGCGGGATGGCTCCGTACGATTCCGCGCGATGGAGCGCACGAGCACACCGCTGGCGGGACTGCGCGTGGTCGAACAGGCAGGCTGGGCGGGAGCCTTCGCGGGACGGCTGCTCGCCGATGGCGGCGCCGACGTCGTGCGAGTCATCCCGCCCGGTGGGGACGGACTGGAGCGGGAACCGCCCTTCTTCGGCGAGAGCGGCATCTCCATCCAGTCGACCTGGTACAACGCCGGCAAGCGCTTGGTCGAGTTGGACCTCGCCAGCACGGAAGGGCGGGAGCTGCTCGCCTGCGCCGATCTCCTCATCGAGGACTGGAGCGCAGGCGACGCTCCCTTCGACGGCGACACCCTTCGGGAGGCGTTCCCCTCGCTGGTGCGACTCTCGGTGACGCCCATGGGGCACGAGGGGCCGTGGGCGGGGCTGGCGATCAACGATCTCGTCGCGACGGCGCTCTGCGGGGCGGCGTCGATCACGGGGACGCCGGAGACACCGCCGCTCACGGGATACGGCAACCAGACGGCGCACACGGTCGGGCTCTACGCGGCCTGTTGCGCGCTTGCCGGGGTTCGGCTGCGCGACTCCAGCGGGAAGGGCTGCCACATCGACCTTTCCAGCCACGAGACGCTGACCGCGAACACCGAGCAGATGCTGATGCAGTGGTTCTTCCCCGACGGGGGCCGCTGGACGACGCAGGTCGCCCAGCGCCAGGGCAGCCTGCACTGGAGCGGAGGCTACGAGCTCTACCCCGATCGCGACGGGAACGGGCTGATGGTGACGCCTTCACTCGGGCTCATTGACAAGCTGATCCCGTGGCTGGAGGAGACCGACTCCGCGGCGAACCTGACCGACCGGGAGGAGTTCCCGGACCTGATCGCGCTCGTGAAGCAGATGCCGCACGTAATGAGCGTCCTCCGGGAGTGGACGGCGAAGAACGAGGCCGACGACCTGTTCATGGAGGCGCAGCGGCGGAGGCTGCCGTTCGGGGCGGTGTGGCCTGTGAGCAAGGTGGTGGCGACGCCCCAGATCGAGGCGCGCGGCTACTTCCAGGAGCGGGAGGTCGAGGGGTACGGCAGTGTGCCCTTCCCAGGGCGTCCGCTGACGACCGACGCGGACGGCCCCGCGCCCGGCCCGCCTGCCCGGGTGGAGGAGGCGTCGTGGGGTGCCCGCCCGGACCTGGAGGCAGTTCCGGGCGAGCCATCGGCGGCGAAGCCGCTGGCCGGGCTGCGCGTGCTCGACTTCACGCACGTACTGGCGGGGCCATTCGGCACGCGCGTGCTCGCGGACCTCGGGGCGGACGTGATCAAGGTCGGGACCGCGGCCCGCAATGCCGGGGCGAACACGCTCAACCACCCCTACTACCTGAGCTGGAACCGGAACAAGCGGAACATCTGCCTGGACATGCGGCGGGAGGAGGCGCGCGAGCTGGCCCGCCGCCTCGCGGGCGAGTGCGACGCCATCGTCGACAACTTCAGCGCGGGCGTGCTCGCGCGCTGGGGGCTCAGCCGGGAGGGTCTGGCGGAGACGGCTCCGGGCGTGACGGTCGTGGCGATGGGGGGCATGGGGAACTCGGGGCCGTGGCGAGACTTCGTGACGTTCGCGCCGACAATCCACGCGATCACGGGCCTGAGCTACCTGACGAACGTCCCGGGCCGGCAGGACATCGGCTTCGGCTACTCGCTCACGGACCACCTGAGCGGGGTGGCGGCGGCGCTGGGCATCCTCGAGGGGGTGGAGCACCGCCGCCGGACGGGACAGGGGCTGGACGTCGACGTGGCGCAGTACGAGCTGGGGCTGGGGCTCATGGGCCCGGCCTTCCTCGACTACTTCGCGAACGGGGTCGACCCCGAGCCGGTGGCGAACCGGCATCCATTCGATGCCTGGGCCCCGCACAACATCTACCCGTCGCGGGGGGAGGACCGCTGGGTGGCGATCGCGGTGCGGGGGGATGACCAGTGGCGCGCCCTCTGCGACGCGATGGGCACTCCCGAACTCGCCGACGACCCACGCTTCGCCACGCACGACGCGCGCATCGCCAACCAGGACGCGCTCGACGACTGCGTCTCGGCGTGGACGGCCGGCCTGGACCGGTACGAGGTGATGGAGGCGTGCCAGGCGCGGGGTATCGCCGCCGGCGCCGTGCAGGACGGGGGCGACATCGCGAGGGCCGACCCGCACCTGGCCGCCCGTTCGTTCATCGGGATGATCCCGACGGAGGAGGGGGGGCAGCAAGGCGCCGAGCGCTTCCCCGCCTTCATCGACGGCCAGCGACCCACGACCGCCTACGGGGCACGGTCGCTGGGGGCGGACACGTTCGACGTGCTGACGGAGCTGCTGGGGATGGAGGCGGACGAGATCGGCGCGCTCGTGGCGGAGGGCGTTCTCAGCTAGGGCCTGTTCATGTCAGGAGCGAGAGCTGGTGGGCCGTGAGGCGACCTCATCGCGCCGGCACGCCGATGAACTCCAGATCGAGCCGCGCCTGGGCCCTCCCGACGCGCCAGCACACGACCTCCCCCGACTGGCGCAGGGCGCAGGCATGGGAGTCCGCGAGGCTTACCGCCTGGTAGCTGCCCGGCGGTGCGCTCGACCCGCTCCACTCATCGCTCCAGCAGGCCAACTCGCCCGACTCTCGCAGAGTACAGAGCGCGGCACCTTCAACATAACCACCCACCTCCAGGAGGTCGTAGGCGCTGGGGGGCACGACCGATGCGTAGTAGTCAAGGGTCTCGTCCGACACCCCAGTGGAGCCCAAGCCCCAACACGCGAGTTCGCCCGACCGTTTCACTCCGCACCCCATGTTCCATGCCACACCCAGGGTCCGATAGGGGCCGGGATGAACGTCGACACCGCCCTCTAGCTGCCAGCACACCACGTCTCCCGAGTTGCGAAGGCCGCAGGCATCCGCGCCGCCTGCGCTGACCGCGACGTAACTTCCCGCGGGTACGTCCAGGAACCAGGGACCGGGGTCGTACCTCGGGGGTTGGGGAACAGTCTCCCAGCAGGCAATCGCCCCGGTATCCTGCACGCCACAGGCGAAGCCTCCAGACCCAGTGGCGAGGGCTACGTACTTCCCGGCTGGCGCTGCGTCGGGGAGCACGCCTTCGGGATTCCAGCAGACCGGCTCGCCCGTCACGCGCAGCGCACATACGGTGCTACTCGCCAACTGCAGCCACCGATAGCCCTCTTCTGTGTAACTGGCGATGGAAAAGAAATTCGGGTGGAATCTGGCCGCGCTGACCGACTGGAACTCGCCCGGGGGAATGTGCCGGCGCACGGCCTCCCAGCCCCAGCACTCGATCTCCCCCGAGTCCCGCACGGCGCAGGTGTAGTTGGTGTGGGAGCCCCAGAAGGATGACGCACTCACCGAACGGTAGTGTCCCGGTGGCGGTTCACCTCCAGGGGAATGCCCGGTCCAGCAGAAGAGGGCGCCCGACTCCAGAACACCGCAGTCCTCAGCGCCGAGGTCGAGCGCCACGAACTTCCGAGACCCCACGAAGGGCTGCTCCCAGTCCTCGATCTCTCCCCAGCACGCAAGCTCGCCCGATTCCCGAATCGCGCAGGCGTAGTCAATGCCCGTCGCGATGGCGCTGAACTTCCCCTGCGGCGCTTCGGTCTGGTTGGCCGGGTCGCCCCCCCAGCAGGCGACCTCGCCGGATTCCCGCAGCGCGCAGTTGGGATAACCCGTCGCGTCCACCGTTTGGTATCGTCCCGGAGGAGTCTCGATTTCGCCGTCCTTCCCCCAGCAGACCAAGTCGCCTGATACGCGTATCGCACAGGTTTCCCGCAGGCCGGCGCTGATCGCGGCGAATCGCCCCCGGGGAGCGTCGAGGAGGCCTCGGTCCGCGTCCCTAACGTCGCCCCAACAGACGATCTCGCCCCCACGCCGTATCGCGCAGGCGTGGCCCGATCCAAGCGCCACCGCAACGTATTTTCCCGGGGGCGCCTCGTCCTGGCCGCCGTCGTCGCACTCCGGTGGCACGCAGCGGTACCCGAGGCTGGTGCTCACCTCGACAAATTCGGTCTCCACCTTGGGCCACTGACCCCACTTTGCGTCGGCGTAGCACTTCAGCTCTCCTGTGACCTCCACCGCGCAGACGTACAAACCGTAGGGGTCCAGGGCCATGTCCCGGTGTCTTCCGGGCAGCACCTCGGCTCCGCCGCGGCTCCAACACACCAGCTTGCCGGACTCCCGCAGCGCACAGACTGCCCAGCGCGTACTGAATCCGTCGTGACTGCTCTTGACCGCGACCACCGGATCCCAGCCCTGCTCTGAGTCGCCCCAGACCACGAGAGCGGCCCCCACAGCCGCGCCGACGACAATCGCGGCGACCAGCGCTCCCAGGGCCACGGTTCCCCTGCGCGAGGAGATTGCCATGACGCAAACGTACCAGCAGGCGGGCCGAATTACCCTGCCCCCTGGCGCCCTGCCCCCAACGCCACGAAGGGCGCCCCGTGCAGGGCGCCCTCGGGATGGGTGGGCTATCGGTGTCGGGCTCCACTTGTGCTCGCGGCTCGCAGAGGGGCGCTCTGGTACGCTTCCCCCTCCAGAGGACGCCCGGGAGCGGCCCGTGACCCTTCACCTGTACTCCTCGCTGGGACGCGCCAAGCGCGAGTTCGTTCCGCTTGTGCCCGGCGAGGCGCGTATCTACGTCTGCGGCGTGACCCCGTACGACGTGACCCACCTCGGGCACGCGTTCTCGTACGTGAACTTCGACGTGCTGCGGCGCTACCTGACCTGGAAGGGCCTGAACGTGCGCTACGTCCAGAACGTGACGGACATCGATGACGACATGATCATGGTGTCGAAGCGCGAGGGCGGGCGGCCGATCGCGGAGATCCGGGACGAGAACGACGCGATCTTCCGCGCGGACCTGGACCGGCTCAACGTCCTGCGGCCGACGGCCTACCCATTCGCGACCGACCACATCGACGCGATCATCGAGACGACGGGGAAGCTCATCGAGTCGGGTGCGGCGTACGAGGCGGACGGCGACGTGTTCTTCGAGGCGCAGCGCTTCCCGGAGTACGGCCAGCTCAACGGAGTCTCAATCCAGGAGCTGGCAAAACGGGAGAACCCCGAGTCGAAGCGCGAAGAGAAGAAGCGGGGGCCGCTCGACTTCCTCCTCTGGCAGCGATGCGAGCCGGACGAGCCGAGCTGGCCCAGCCCCTGGTGCGACGGGCGGCCCGGCTGGAGCATCGAGTGCACGGCGATGTCGCAGGGGCACCTGGGGGAGCAGATCGACATCCACGGTGGCGGGAGCGACCTGATCTTCCCGCACCACGAGAACGAGATCGCGCAGGCGGAGAGCGCGACGGGGAAGTCGCCGTTCTGCGGGTACTGGCTGCACAACGGCATGCTCAAGCTGGACGGAGTAAAGATGAGCAAGTCGCTCGGAAACCTCGTGCTGGCGCGCCACCTGATGGAGCGCTACGACCCGGACCACCTGCGCCTCTACCTGCTCAGCGAGCACTACCGCACGGACGCGGATTACCGTGAGGGCGCGATCGAGGCGCTCGGGCCGCGCTACGAGCGCCTGCGTGACGCCTGTGGCCGGGACGGTGGGGAAGATGGGGAGTTGGAGACCGCCTTCGAGGCCGCCATGGACGACGACCTCGACTCACCGCGTGCGCTGGACGCGCTGGACGCCGGCGCCGATCGGGTGCTCGCGGGGGCCGCCGGCGCCGCCACGCTGCGGAACGCGCTCGCGGTGCTCGGCTTCGCCTTCGCGGGAGCGCGGGGACCGGCCACGGGCGACCTGAACCCCTAGGCGAGAGCAGGGAGGGGAGTCAAGCGGGCCTGATACATGATGAGGTGGGCGGGGACGAGGCGCTGCTCCACCGGGTCAACGGCCAGGCCGAGGCCCTCGAGCGTGTAGGCGCCAAGCAGGGGCGGGGCATCATCCTCGCCGAAGATCACGAGCGTTGTCACGGTCTCTCCGTCGATGGTCGCTCGCGCCTCCCCGATGTCTGCGTTCATGCGGCGCCCATCGGCCAGCAGCAATCTTCGCTGCCCGAACGGCTCAACGTTCAGCTCCCGAAGAAGCCGGCCGGGCAGTACCGTGTAGGCGGCGCCGGTATCGACGGTCGCCTCGACTTCCCGCGACTGCCGCCCGCTCACATCGGCGATGCGAAGCGGAGAGGTGAAAGTTCCCACGCTGGCGCTCCTCCGGTTCCTCACTCGTGGCATTCATTGTACAGGACTCAGATAGCGGCCGGCGACCAAGACAGGAACAAGAATGCGAAAACGCAGCCCTGGTACCCAACCGAAGTGGTAAGCGCTAAGAGGCGTCGCGCTCCTCGCGACGGTGGATGCTGAGCCCCAGCTCCAGTTCCTCGATGGCTTTCTCTGCAAGCTCGATCGTGTCTTCGGAGGGGAGCGCGCCGAGCCAGGCGCGGTGGGCGACCTCCGTGACTCGGGCGGCGCCCAACTCGCGTTCCGCCTCGGCCAGCTCCTCCGTGACAGCCGACTGCCTCTGGATGAGCCGCTCGCGCACGATGTGCCGGATGAGGTCGGAGGCGCGCTCGCGGGCATCGGCGGGGGTGAGCGCCGGCTCCCGGCGGGCGTGGAGGCGCGCGAGGCGAGCGGCAATCGGGTCGTCATCGTCCTTGCCGATGGCGTCGAGCTCGTCGTGGCGCCAGCGCTGGACGATCTCGCGGTCGAGCGCGTCAAGGAAGAGATCGGGGGGCAGGTGGCGCAGGTCCGCGCGCAGGCCGGGGTGGTGCAGGAGCGTCGAGAGGAGCGCTTCCTCGGCGGGCGCCCGAACGGCGACGACTTCGGCCTCGGGGCGGGACTGCGGGCCGCGCGCCTGGACGCGAAGGCGGTCGGCGATGGCCCGCTCGGCGATTCCGAGGCGGCGGGCGATGCCCTGGATGTGGGAGGAGCGCTCGACGGGGTTGCGGACGGCGAGGAGCACGGGCCGGAGTCGGTCGACGATGCGGCTAGCTTCCAGCGGCGAGTCCACGCGGCTCCCAGCGATGAGCCGCTCGAGGAGGAAGCGTGCGAAGGGGGTCGCGTTCTCGATGGCGGCGCGCCAGGCCTCGGGATCCTCGCGGGTGAGGTCGTCGGGATCCTGGCCGGCGGGGAGGGGGGCGACGCGGAGGTCGAGGTCGACATCTGCGGCAATGGCCTCGGCGCTGCGCTGGGCGGCGCCCATCGCCTCGGGCGAGCCGAAGTCGAGGAGGAGGGAGCCGGCGCGTTCGGCGGCGGCCATGCCGGCGCTATCGGGGTCCATGGCGAGGACGACGCGTGAAGCGAAGCGTGTGAGCCTCGCGGCGTGGCGCTCCGTAAGGGAGGTGCCCATGGTGGCGACGAGGTTTCGGAAGCCGGCCTGCCACGGCCCGATCACGTCGAGGTAGCCCTCGACGACGACGACGGTCCCGCTCTCGCGGGCCTGCTCGCCGGCGACATCGAGGGCGTAGAGGGTGCGGCCCTTGTCGAAGATCTCGGTCTGGGGGGAGTTGAGGTACTTGGGCTCGCCGTCTCCGAGGATGCGCCCTCCGAGGCCGACGAACACGCCGCGGTCGTCGGCGATGGGGATGATGACGCGCCCGCGGAAGCGGTCGTAGGGCGCCCCGCCGGAGTCGCTCTCGTGCAGGACTCCCGCCGCGAGGGCGTCCTCGTCGCTGTATCCGCGCCCGAGCAGGTAATCGCGCAACAGGCTCCACTCGTCGGGGGCCCAGCCGAGGTGGAAGCGTTGGACCGTCTCCTCGTTCAGGCCGCGTGCCTCTGCGAGGTAGTTGCGGGCCTCCGCGCCCTGCTCCCCGGCGAGCTGCTGCTCGTAGAAGTCGACGGCGGCGGAGACGATGCCGCTGAGGCGCTCGGCGCGGGTGCGCTGCTCGGCGGCGCGCGCCGAGAGCTCGACGCCGGCCTCCTCGGCGAGGATGCGCAGCGACTCGCGGAAGTCGACGTTTTCGCGCTTCTGGACGAAGGAGAAGATGTCGCCGCCTTCGCCGCAACTGCCGAAGCAGCGCCACGATCCGCGATCGGTGAAGACGTAGAAGGAGGGCGTCTTTTCGGTGTGGAAGGGGCAGAGGCCGCGGAAGTTGCGGCCTGCCTTCTGGAGCTTGACGGACCGCCCGATGTACTCGGCCGGGTCGATTCGCCGCTTGATCTCCGTGACGGCGTCCACGCCCGAATCCTACTCCCTGCCGGGGCTGCTAGGAGCCGTCCCCCAGGTCGGGTTCTTCCGGTCCCTCAACCCCGGACTCCTCGCCGGTGTCAGGGGTGGGTGTCTCGGGCGGAATGTCGACGACGTTCGGGTTGGGCACGCTGGTGCTCCCCTCGTTCACCCCGTCGATAAAGAGCGTGATCCGGATGGCCTCCCCCGTCTGGGGAACGGCGATGTCGTCGATCTCGACCGACTCCCCTTCACCGATAGCGAGCGGGGAGATGGTCCTGGTCGTCGTCTCGCCGGGGACGCTTATCACGAGGCGGGCGTCGTTGGTGGAGAGGGGGTCCCCGGCATTCGCGATGGTCACCCTGAGGACGTCCCCGGAAACGACCGCCGCGAGCGAAAGATCGGGTCCGGCGAAGGGGGGCACCACGATGAAGTCGACCTGGTTGTTGTCCTCGCTGGACTCGGCGACGGCGTCGTCGGGGTCGACCGTTACCCGCACCGTTATCTGCTCGGTCACGGGCGGATCGATCGTGAAGTTCAGGGCGGCCGTGTCGTTGGGCTCCATGGAGAGGTTTTCGGCCAGCTCGATCGGCGTTGCGACCTCGTCCGGGTCGTCGGGAACTTCCTCGACGCGAACCACGATGGCCCCCGAGAAGGAATTCGTGGAGGTGTTCGTGATGGTGACGCGGAGAGTGGCGCCCCGGTCGAGAAGCACGGCGTTCGTGGGGATGAAGTCGGGCGCGTTGAGCGGAGCCGTGGAGGTTGGCGTGGCCGTTGCCGTGGTGGTCGTTTCGGGTTCGCCATCGCCATTGCCCTCGGAGTCGCCGGTATCCACCGGCGTGGGAGGCGGTGTAGGGGTGGGCGAGGGTGGAGGCGGGGCATCGACGTCGGGAAGGTCGGCGAGATCGCCGGGATCGATATCCACGGCGTTGAGGCGAACCCAGAGGCCGTTTTCGAGCTGGAGCCACTGTTGATCCCTGGTCCGGCCGGTCACCGTGATGACTTGTCCGGGCTCCAGCGTGCCGGCCTGGTTGTATTCACCGCTGGGGCCGGTGCGCAACTCGGTGACACCCACCACAAGGGCCGTCGTGCTCGGCTCGGGCGTCTCCTCGGGCGAAGGCACGACGACGACCTGGATGGGGTCGGTCTGGATCTCGTCGCCGCCTGCGGTGTAGGCGAGGACAACGAGGTCATAGACCCCGGCAGCCTCAAAGCGGGCGGTGAGCACGGCGGCGTAGGTATTTTCGGCCGTGACCCTGCTGGTGAAGACCTGGTCCTTCGTGATGCCGGTGATCAGCAGCTCGAACCGGACGATGTCCTCGCCAGAGACCACCGAGACGATGACGGTGAGCTCCTCATCGACGGTAAGCCGTTGCCCGGGCGAGGGCGTCTCGATGCGAGCCTCGGGCGTGACTGCGACGACCGTCGGTTCCACCGGTGGTTCGTCGCCGTTGTCGTTGAGGACCCGAAAAAGCAGGAAGATGAGGATGCCGCCGATCACGAGCGCGGCGATGGTGAAGAAGTAGGCGGCCGCCGTGCGGCCCAGCGAGCGGCGTGTGGCGCCGTAGTAGCCCGCACGCGGGCCGTCGCGTCCGTAGGTACGCAGGTCGGGCGTGCTGCGACGCAGGTGCTGGGACTCCCATGGGTCGACCGTCCGAGGCTCAGGGTCCGGCGGCACGCCGATGACCCGGCCGCCCTCACCGGGATCACGGGAAGGTGGGGAGGGGGAGCCGCCCGCCGGAGGCGGGGTCCCCGAGGACGTCCCGCCGATCAGGGGCTCGTCGTCGGGAGGGCCGGGACGGTCCTGCTCACTCACAAGCGATAAGCCTTCGCCACCACCACCTCAGTATCCCATCCCACTGGCAGAAGGCAATCCGCGAGCCCTTACAGGGGCCATCCGATCGCGTCCTCGCAATCGAGATCGGCGGCGAGACGGATGGCGTAGCGATCGGTCATTCCGCTGACGAAGTCGGCAGCGCGGCGCGGGAGGGGGTCGTCCGGAAGGGAGTAGTCCGGGGAGATT
The DNA here is from genome assembly GCA_009839725.1 of Dehalococcoidia bacterium. Classification (GTDB taxonomy): domain Bacteria; phylum Chloroflexota; class Dehalococcoidia; order Tepidiformales; family Tepidiformaceae; genus UBA2991. Next base: position 49,618 of record VXPF01000117.1, read on the forward strand.
GCCTCGGGGTGGTCGATGGCGTGCCGGAAGAGGAAGCGCACGATGTTCTTGGCGTGCTCCACCTCGGCGCGGCGCTCGGCCAGCAGGTAGATGTTCTGGAACATGTACTCGCGCAGCTCGTTCACGGCGCCGTGCACCGTGGGGCTCATGGTGACGGCGGGGAGCTGATCGCCTTCCTCGCACCCGTCCCCGGTGACAGCCCAGCTCGACTCGACGACATCGGTGACGAGCACCTCGAGGCGCTCGCCGTGGGAGCGCCCGAGGACGCGCTGCGACACGGCGGGCAGGTCGTCCTCGCCGATGAGGCCGGCGCGGATGGCGTCCTGAACGTCGTGGTTGAGGTAGGCGAGCGCGTCGGCAAGCTTGACGACCTGCCCCTCGAGCGTCTCGGGGATGCCCCAGCCCTCGGCGAGCACGTCCTCGCGAGCCTTGCTGGACTTGCGCACGCCGTCGAGCACCTCGTGGGTGAGATTGAGGCCGCGCCCGTCGTGCTCCAGCTTGTCGAGCACGCGCTCGGACTGGTAGTTGTGGCGGAAGCCCTCGGGGAGGCACTCGGCGAGGGCTTCCTCGCCAGCGTGGCCAAAGGGGCCGTGGCCGATGTCGTGCCCCAGGGCGATGGCCTCGGCGAGGTCCTCGTTGAGGCGCAGGGCGCGGGCGATCGTGCGCCCCACCTGGGCCACCTCGAAGGTGTGCGTGAGGCGCGTGACGAAGTGGTCCTGCTGGGGCGCGATGAAGACTTGCGTCTTGTGTTTGAGGCGGCGGAAGGCCTTGGTGTGGATGATGCGGTCGCGGTCCCGCTGGAAGGCGGCGCGCACGGAGGAGGGCTCTTCGGGGCGGGAGCGGGTGGCGTTCAGGGAGCGCGCGGCGAAGGGGCTCAGGCGCTCCTCATCCTGCTCGATGCGATGGCGCACGCGGTGCAGGTCCACCGTTTGCTCCCTCCGGGGTATGGCTCAGCTACCCCCCGCGAGGGCGGCCTGGGCGGCGGCAAGGCGTGCCGTGAGCACGCGATAGGGCGAACACGAGACATAATCGAGGCCGACGTTGTGCCCGAAGGCGATGGAGGCGGGGTCGCCCCCGTGCTCGCCGCAGATGCCGAGCTTCAGGTCGGGCTTCACGGCGCGACCCCGCTCGATGCCGAGCCGCATCAGGTCGCCCACTCCCTCACGGTCGAGCTCGACGAAGGGATCCTTCTCGAGCACGCCCTGGCTGATGTAGTCGGGCAGGAAGCGTCCCGCGTCGTCGCGGGAGAGGCCGAACGTGGTCTGGGTGAGGTCGTTGGTGCCGAAGGAGAAGAAGTCGGCGTGCTCGGCGATCCTGCCCGCCGTTACGCAGGCGCGTGGCAGCTCGATCATGGTGCCGATGGTGTAGTCGAGGTCGACGCCCCGCTCGGCCGTGACCTGGGAGGCGACGGCTTCGACGCGATCGCGCAGGCGGGAGAGCTCCTCGGCGGCGCCGACGAGCGGGATCATGATCTCGGGCTGGGCGTCGACGCCCTCGGCGCGGAGGTCGCAGGCAGCCTCGATGATGGCCCGGGTCTGGACCTCGTAGATCTCGGGGTAGGTGATGGCCAGGCGCACGCCGCGGTGGCCAAGCATGGGGTTGAACTCCTGGAGGGCGAGCACGCGCTGAGAGACGCGCCCCGGCTCGACGCTGATGGCGTCGGCGAACCGCTCCATCTCCTCGGCGCCGTGGGGCAGGAACTCGTGGAGGGGCGGGTCGAGCAGGCGGATGGTGACGGGGAAGCCCGCCATCGCCCGGAGGATGCCCTCGAAGTCCTGGCGCTGCATGGGGAGGATGCGGTCGAGGGCCTCGCGGCGCCCGGCCTCATCCTCGGCCAGGATCATCTGGCGGACGGCGAGGATGCGGTCTTCGCCGAAGAACATGTGCTCGGTGCGGCAGAGTCCGATGCCCTCGGCCCCGAACTCGCGCGCCTTCGCCGCGTCCTCGGGCGTGTCGGCGTTAGCGCGCACGCCGAGGCGACGGGCGTCATCGCCCCAGGCCATCAGGCGGGTCAGGTCGTCGGGCAGTTCGGGGTCGGCCAGAGGCACGGCGCCGAGCATGACCTCGCCGGTGGTGCCGTTCAGGGAGATGATGTCGCCACGACGGATGGTGAGGTTGCGGCCACCCGCATCGACGCGGAAGGAGCCGGCGGCGTAGTCGATCTCGAGCTCGCCGCAGCCGGCCACGCAGCACTTGCCCCAGCCCCGGGCGACAACAGCCGCGTGGGAGGTCATGCCGCCGCGGGCGGTGAGGATGCCCTGCGCGGCGAGCATGCCCTGGATGTCCTCGGGGCTGGTCTCGACGCGCACAAGGATGACATCCTCGCCCGCTTCGGCCTGCTCGGCGGCCTCCTCGGCGGAGAACACCACCTTGCCAACGGCCGCGCCGGGGGAGGCGGGGAGGCCGCTGGCGATGACGTCGGTCTCGGCGCCGTCGGCGAAGACGCTGTGCAGGAGCTCGGAGATCTGCTCGGGATCCTGGCGGCGCAGGGCCTCCTCGCGATCGATGTGGCCCTGGTCGACGAGGTCGACGGCCACCTTGACCATGGCCGGGCCCGTGCGCTTGCCGTTCCGCGTCTGCAAGACCCAGAGCTTGCCGCGCTGCACCGTGAACTCGATGTCCTGCATGTCGCGGAAGTGGTCCTCGAGGCGCTGGGCAGCGCCGAGCATCTCGCCGTAGACGGCGGGCTGGGCCTCCTCCATCGAGGGCGGCCCATCGTCGACGCGCTCGGCGAGGCGGATGGGCTGGGGCGTGCGGACGCCGGCGACCACGTCCTCGCCCTGGGCGTTGACGAGGTACTCGCCGAAGAGGCCGGTGTCGCCCGTCTTGGGGTTGCGGGTGAAGGCGACGCCGGTAGCGCAGTCGTCGCCGAGGTTGCCGAAGACCATGGCCTGGACGTTGACGGCGGTGCCCCACTCTCCGGGGTAGCCGTTGAGTTGGCGGTAGACGATGGCGCGGTCGCTCTCCCATGACTCGAAGACGGCGCCGATGGCGGCCCAGAGCTGCTCCCAGGGGTCGTCCGGGAAGGCGATGCCGAGCTTGTCGCGGATCTCGGCCTTGTACTCGGCCACGATCTCGCGGAGGGCGTCCGCGGGGAGGTCGGTGTCCTCGGAGACGCCGCACGCCTCCTTCTTGCGCTCGAGGATGGCCTCGAAGGGGTCCTCGTCGAGGTCGGACTCGCGCTTGAGGCCGAGGACGACGTCGCCGTACATGGCCACGAAGCGGCGGTAGGAGTCGTAGGCGAAGCGCTCGTCGCCGGAGCTGCGGGCGAGGCCCTGGACGGTCTCGTCGTTGAGGCCGAGGTTGAGGACGGTATCCATCATGCCGGGCATGGAGACGCGGGCGCCGGAGCGGACGGAGACGAGGAGGGGGTTGCCGGCGTCGCCGAAGCGGGCGCCAACGATCGACTCGACGTGGGCCATGCCCGCGCGGACCTGCTCGTCGAGGCCTTCGGGGTAGCGGCGGCCGTTCGCGTAGTAGGCGCTGCAGACCTCGGTGGTGATGGTGAGGCCGGGAGGAACGGGAATGCCGAGATTGCTCATCTCGGAGAGGCCAGCGCCCTTGCCGCCAAGCAGATTGCGCATCTCGGCGCCGCCCTCAGCGCGCCCGTCGCCAAAGAGGTAGACGAGCTTGGCTGAGAGCTCCGTGCCCGACTGCGGGCTGGCGGTGGTGCTGGTCATGGGGGGTCCTCCGGGTGTCTACGAGCCGCGGCTCCACGCGGCGCCCCGAGCGTATCCCGGCAGGGGGACCCAGACCAGTGGAAACGACCGGATTTCTTCGAACGTTAACGCCGTGCGAATCGAGTCCCTATTCGACGGTGACGGTCTTGGCGAGGTTGCGGGGCTGGTCGATGTCGCAGCCCCGCGCATCGGCGGTGGCGTAGGCGAGCACCTGGAGGGGAACGATGGCGGCCAGGGGCTCGAGCAGGGCGGGGACGGAGGGCACCGTGAGGGCCTCGTTGGCGAGGGCGATAAGCTCCTCGTCGCCCTCGGTGACGAGGGCGAGCACCTCCCCGTCACGGGCACGGATCTGCTCGATGTTGGAGACGATCTTGCTGCGCAGGGCGTGCTCCCCCGCGAGCGCAACGGTGGGGAACTCGGGGTCGATGAGGGCGATCGGGCCGTGCTTCATCTCGCCGGCCGCGTAGCCCTCGGCGTGGACGTAGGAGAGCTCCTTCATCTTGAGCGCGCCTTCGAGGGCGATGGGGAGGGCGGGACCGCGGCCGAGGAAAAGGATGTGCTCCGTGGTGCGGAAGCGGTCCGCGGCCCGGGCGATCCGGTCGAAGGCGTCGAGCTGACGGCCGACGATCTCGGGCATGGCGGCGAGGTCCCGCACGTGGCGGGCGAGGTCGTCATCGCTGAGGCGCCCGCGGGCGCGGGCAGTCTCCAGCGCGAGCGCGAAGAGCGCCGCGATCGAGGTCGTGAACGTCTTGGTGCTGGCGACGCCGCGCTCGAGGCCGGCGTAGGTGTGGACGGTGCCGTCGGCGACGCGGGTGGTCTGGCTGCCGGGCGTGTTGCAGATGGTGATCTGGGGGGCGCCGCGGGCGCGCGCGACGGTCATCGCCTCGAGCACGTCGACGGTCTCGCCCGACTGGCTGACGGAGATGACGAGGGTCTCGGGACCGAGAACCGGCTCCCGGTAGCGGAACTCGCTAGCGTTGTCGATGTCGGCCGGGAGGCGGGCGATCTGCTCGAAGTACCAGCGCCCGACCATGGCGGCGTGCAGGCTCGTGCCCATCCCCACCAGCAGCACGCGCTCGACGCGCTCCAGCCAGGGCCGCGCCTCCGCGAGGTCGTCGAGGGAGAGGCGCGCGGGCTCGACCGTCATCAGGCCGCCGATGGTGTCGGCAAGGGCGGCCGGCTGCTCCATGACCTCCTTGAGCATGTAGGTGTCGTACTCGCCCTTGAGGGCGCTCTCGGGGTCGAGGGAGACGGTGCGGGGCTCGACGGCGGCGGCGGACCCGTCGAGGGTCGCGTACGTGGCGCCCTGCTCGTCGATGCGGACGAGTTGGCGGTCGGCGAGGAAGGCGACGTCGCGGGTGTGGGGGAGGAGGGCGGCGAGGTCGCTGGAGAGGAGCATCTCGCCCTCGCCGTAGCCGACGACGACGGCGCCCGCGTTCCCGATGCGGGCGCCGACGGCGACGCCGGGCTCCCGCGAGGTGAGGGCGACGATCGCCTGGGACCCGGCAAGTCGGGCGCAGGTCTCGCGCATGGCGGCGAGGAGGTCGCGCCCGCCGTTCAGGGTCTCTTCGAGCAGGTGCGCGATGGTCTCGCTGTCGGTTTCGCTCTCGAAGGCGTGGCCGCGTTCGAGGAGCTCGGCGCGGAGGGCGGCGTAGTTCTCGACGATTCCGTTGTGGACGACGACGACGTCGTTGCCGGAGCCGGTGTGGGGATGCGCGTTGGCGTCGCTGGGGGCGCCGTGGGTGGCCCAACGGGTGTGACCAATGCCAGTCCGCGCGGGCGGTAGCGGCTCCGCGCCGATGGCGGCATCGAGCTCGGCGATCTTGCCGCGGCGCTTGGCGATGGCGGGTTCGCCCCCGGATTCCGGGAGGAGGGCGACACCGGCCGAGTCGTAGCCGCGATATTCAAGGTCGCGCAGGCCGGCCATCAGGATGGGCGCGGCCTGACGCGAGCCGGTGTAGGCGATGATCCCGCACATACAGCTTCCCCGTGGCACTCGGGAGACGCGCAGGGGCGCTCCGGTCGATGCTCGGCATGCCTGGTGGGGAGAAGGACCGCGAGCCCTTCGCACGTGGCCGGGGTTTTGTCAGGCGGTTACCCGCCGTGGTTTGTTTCCAGCCTTACGACCGTGCCGCCGGGAGGCCACCCGCCGAATGGTTCGATTCTGCCTCCGCCTCGTCATCCGCGCGCTGCGCGGACCTGGCGCTTGACCGATCCCACCTGTGGTCGATTGGGTCAGGTGTGCGATTCACCTCCCGGGTCGGTGTTGCACTGAGTGTCGGGCGACAGGGGGGCCGCGTCAACGGTCAGGGGCGGGAAATCAGCTGGATTCGCGGGGGATGCCGGCGAGACCGAGGAACTCGTCCTCCCAGGCGAGGACGGCCTCGATGGCGCGCTCGTCGGTGGGGGAGAGGAGGTGGCTCTGCTCGCGGAAGGCGGCGGCGACGCCGGCGGCGATCTCGGGCAGGGGCCGGGCCTGCAGGCCCAGTTCGCGCTCGGTCGTCAGGATGAGCTCGATGAGCTCGCCGGGGACGAAGAGGCCCTCTTCCTGGATCTGCTCCCAGATCCACTCGGCGCACTCCTCCAGGAGCGCGCCTTCGAGCTTGCGCGCGGGAGCGTCGCCGCCGGTCACGGGCCGTCCGGTCCGGGGGCGCCGACTTCCTCGCGGATGCTCTTCAGGCGGTTGACGTTCTCCTCGTCGGGGCCGCCGCCCTCGATGCCCGGCACCTCGAGCAGAAAGGGGGCGTCGGCGAAGGCGGGGTGGGCGAGGATGGTGCGGAAGGCGTCGAGGCCCATGTGGCCGTCGCCGATGTTCTCGTGGCGGTCGCGGACGCCGCCGAGGGGCATCTTGCTGTCGTTGGCGTGGACGGCGCGGAGGCGGTCGAAGCCGATCTCGCGGTCGAACTCCTCCATGGCGAGCTCGCAGCCCTCCCGGGTCGTGATCTCGTAGCCCATGGCGAAGGCGTGGCAGGTGTCGAGGCAGACGCCGAGGCGGGGGTGGTTGTCGCAGCCGCGGATGAGCTCGCCGACCTCGGTGAAGGTGGAGCCGATGCCGTTTCCCTGGCCGGCGTTGTTCTCGATGAGGAGCATCGAGTCGTTGTCGGCGGCGTCGAGGACTTCGAGCATGACGCGGCAGATCTGGTCCTTCACGGCGGCGAAGCCGGCGCCCTTGTGGCTGCCGACGTGGAAGATGGTGCCCTCAACGCCGAGCGTGCCCGCCCACTGCACGTACTGCCTGAGGGAACCGGCGGAGCGGTTGAGCAGCTTCTCGTCCTGGGTGCCGAGGTTGACGAGGTAGATGCCGTGGAAGAAGACGGGCACGGGGACGCGCTCGTGCTCCTCGTGGAAGGCGGCCACGGCCTCGTCGCCGATGTTGGGCGGGCGCCACTGCTGGGGCGCGGTGATGAAGAGCTGGATGGCCTCGGCGCCGATCTCCTCGGCGCGGGAAAAGACGTTCTGGGGCCCTCCGGAGGAGGAGACGTGGGCGCCGACTCGCATGGCCGCGAGTGTACGCCGGGCAGGTGCGTGGCGCAGGGTGATAGGATAGGGGGGTACCCTATTGGGGGAGGGGCGCATGCTTCCTGAAACGCAGCAGCAGGCGAGCCGCCGGCTCAAGATCATCGCGGGGCAGGTCGAGGCGCTGCAGAAGCAAGTCGAGGAGGACCGCTACTGCGTGGACCTGCTCGACCTGTCGCTGTCGGTGCAGCGAGCCCTGCGCAGCCTCGACGCGCTCGTGCTCGAAGGGCACCTGCGCACGCACGTCATCGACCAGGTGACGAGCGGGGAGTCGGAGCGCGCGGTGCGGGAGCTCCTGCGCGTCTACAAGATCCAGGGACCCGCCGAGAAAACGGCGGGCGCCACCACCACGGACCACGGAGGACACCATGCCGGAAACCATTGAACTGAGAGTCGACGGGATGACCTGCGACCACTGCGTACGGGCAGTCACAGGGGCAATCACGGGGGTGGCGGGCGTGACCGACGCCACCGTCGACCTCGACGCGGGCGCGGCGACCGTCACGGGCGAAGGCGTCGACCTGGCGGCCGTGCTGGCGGCCATCACGGAAGAGGGGTACGAGGCCGCGGCGCAAGCGGCTTCGTGACCAGTCCCGACCGCGCCGTCACCCTGCGAATCGGGGGGATGACGTGCGCCTCGTGCGTGCGGCGCGTGGAGCGCGCCCTGAACCGGGTCGAAGGCGTCGATGAGGCGAGCGTGAACTTCGCCTCGGCCACGGCGCGAGTCTCGCTCGGGGAGGGCATCGGGGCCGACGACCTCGTGCAGGCTGTCGAGCGGGCCGGCTACGACGCCGCAGAGCTCGATGCGAGCGCCGACACGACCGACGAGGACGCGCGAGCGCGCCTCGCGGCGCTGATCGCGGGCGGGGTGCTCGCGGTTCCGGTGATCATCGCGAGCATGGCGATGGACATCGCCGGCCTGGCCCTGTTCGGCAGCGAGCAGGTGACCGGGTGGCTGCTGCTGAGTGGGGCTGCCATCGTGCAGGGCCTGCTGGGGTGGCGGTTCTACCGCGCGTCGTGGCCGGCCCTGCGGGCGCTCACGCCGAACATGGACGTGCTCGTGGCGCTGGGAACGACGGTGGCCTTCGTGTTCAGCGCCTGGGTGGTGCTGTTCGACCGGAGCGAGTCGATGTTCTTCGACGTCAGCGCCGCCGTGCTGCTCTTCGTGAGCCTGGGGCGCTTCTTCGAGGACCGGGCGCGGGCGAGCGCGGGCGGGGCCATCCGCGCCCTGCTGGGTCTGACCGCGAAGTCGGTGAACGTGCTGCGAGGCGAGAACGAGGAGGCGGTGCCGGTCGAGGCCGTCGCGGTGGGGGACGTGTTCCGGGTGCGGCCGGGCGAGCGCGTGGCGCTCGACGGCGTGATACGGGCCGGGCGCAGCGCGCTCGACGAGTCGCTCCTGACGGGCGAGTCGATGCCGGTGGAGCGGGGGCCGGGGGAGGCGGTCGTGGGAGGGGCGCTGAACCAGCAGGGCGTGCTCGAGGTCGAGGCGACGGCGGTGGGGGAGGACACGGTCCTGCAACGCATGGCGGCGCTGGTGGCGGAGGCGCAGGGGTCGCGGGCGCCCGTCGAGCGGGTGGTGGATGCGGTGGCGGCGGTGTTCGTGCCGATCGTGCTCGTGCTGGCGCTAGGGACGTTCCTCGGCTGGGGCTTCCTCGACGACTCGTTCGTGCGGGCGATGGTGTTCTCGGTGGCGGTGCTGGTGATCGCGTGCCCGTGCGCGCTCGGCCTGGCGACCCCGACGGCGATCATCGCGGGGACGGGGATGGGGGCGGAGCGCGGCATCCTCATCCGCAACGCGGAGGCGCTGGAGATGGCGGCGCGCATCGACGCTGTCGTGCTCGACAAGACGGGGACGCTGACGGAGGGGAGGCCGGAGCTGGTCGAGGTCGCGCCGGCGGAAGGGGTCGGGGAGGAGGAGGTGCTGGCACTGGCGGCGGCGGTGGAGACGCTGAGCGAGCACCCGCTGAGCGCAGCCGTGGTGGAGGCGGCGGAGGCGCGGGGAGTCGTGGCCGGGACGGCGGAGGGGTTCGAGGCGCTGCCGGGGGCAGGTCTGACCGCCGAGGTCGGCGGTCGAACCGTCCTCATCGGGACGCGGCGGCTGTTCGAGGAACAGGGCGTCACGCTCGATGGCGCGGAGGCCACGCTCGCTCGGCTGGAGGGGGAGGGGCGGACGGTGGCGCTGGTCGCCGTCGACGGGGCGTACGCGGGGACACTCGCGTTCGCCGACCCGCTCAAGGCGAACGCCGCCCGCGCCGTGGCGACGCTGCGGTCGCTCGGCGTGCGCACAATCATGGCGACGGGCGACAACGAGCGGAGTGCGATTGCGGCCGCGGCGGCGCTCGGCATCGACGAGGTGCATGCGGGGCTGCGTCCGGAGGAGAAGCTGGCGCTCGTGCGCGATCTCCAGGGGGAGGGGCTGCGGGTGGCGGTGGCGGGCGATGGCATCAACGACGCGGCCGCGCTCGCCCAGGCGGACGTGAGCATCGCGATGAGCACGGGCGCGGACGCGGCAATCGAGGCGAGCGATGTCACGCTCCTGCACGGCGACGTCGCGAAGATGGCGGAGGCGATTCTGCTCAGCCGGGCGACGCTGCGGACGATCCGGCAGAACCTCGGCTGGGCGTTCGGCTACAACGTCATCGCCATCCCGATCGCGATGGCGGGCCTCCTGAACCCGATCGTGGCGGGCGGGGCGATGGCGCTCAGCTCGGTGAGCGTGATGGCGAACAGCCTGCGGCTGCGCACCCAGCGCCGCCGCATCGTCGAGGCGAGCGGCAACGACTACGAGGGCCCGCGCGAGCGGTTCACGTCGATGAACCGCGGGCCTCTGCTGGCGTTGGCGTCGATGGTGGTGGTGCTGCTGGCGCCGTTCGTCGCGTTCACGGGCATCGATCGGTCGTGGTGGGGGTAAGCCGAGCTCGCGCATCTGTACAGAGTGAGTGACCGAGACAGGGTGGACTTGTACCATCCCGTCGGCTTTCGTCTGACCTATTGCTATGCGAGGGGGTATGGATGGCCGGGGACAACGCGGGCAACACCGTAGTGACCTTGGAGTCGCCACAGCCAAACACTCTGATTCGGGCCATTTGGTTCGTGCTGGTGGGGTGGTGGCTTTCAGGCCTCGCTACCCTCCTTGCGACACTGCTCCAACTGACCATCGTTGGCATACCCGCCGCCGTGTACATCATCAACCGCATTCCGCAGATAACCACGCTGAAGTCCTCGCGAACAGTAGAGGTTGCTGAAGGAGAAGCGGGGTTTGTGCGTGTGGGATTCTCCGATCGCGAGCAGAGAAGCTGGTGGATCCGCGCGATCTACTACGTCCTCGTGGGATGGTGGGCAGTGTCACTCTGGCTCTCAGTCGCCTGGATAGCTGGGCTCACCATCATCCTTCTGCCGCTGTCGTTCTGGATGTATGGCGCAGCTGGCAAGATCCAAACGCTGCGCCGCTAGGGTAAGCGGCCTCCTATCGCCGTTCACGGGTGTCGGGCTAGACTGCGGGACATGAAGCGAGCAGAAACACGTGCCGTGAAGGCGGGTTCGGTCACGATTGGCGGCGGAGCGCCGGTCGTCGTGCAGTCGATGGCGGCGACGAAGACGCAGAACGTCGAGGCGACGATCGACCAGGTACGGATGATCCACGAGGCCGGCGCCGGGCTCGTGCGCGTGGCCGTCGACAGCCGCAAGGACGTCGAGTGCCTGGGGCAGGTGCGCGAGGCGGTTCCGGAGGCCAACTTCGTCGTCGACCTGCAGGAGAGCTACCGGCTCGTGACGCAGGTCGCGCCGCATGTCGACAAGGTTCGCTACAACCCCGGCCACCTCTACCACCACGAGAAGGACAAGCCCGTCCAGGAGAAGGTGGCATTCATCGCGGAGACGGCGGGCGCCCACGACTGCGCGATCCGTGTGGGCGTGAACTGCGGGTCGGTGGATCCGGCCATGGACGAGAAGTTCGAGGGCGCGGACGAGCCCGGGCTCGAGGGCGTGACGGCGATGGTCGAGAGCGCGCTGGAGCACGCGCAGATGCTGGATGACATCGGCTTCACGCGGTACGTGGTGTCGATGAAGGACAGCGACCCGCGCAAGGTAATCGCGGGAAACAAGCGGTTCGCGGAAGCGCGCCCGGAGATCCCGCTGCACCTCGGGGTGACGGAGGCAGGGATGCCGCCCGAGGGCGTGATCAAGACGCGCATCGCCTTCGAGCAGCTGCTGAGCCAGGGCGTGGGCGACACGATCCGCGTCTCGCTAACGCTGCCGTTCGCGGAGAAGTGGCGCGAGGTGGAAGCGGGGAAGTCGATCCTCGACGACATCGAGGCGGGGCGTTTCCGCTCGGTGCCGGAGTTCCTCGACGGCGGACTGAACATCATCAGCTGCCCGAGCTGCAGCCGCGTGGAGAACGAGGCCTTCATCGAGCTGGCGCAGGACGTCAAGGAGATGACGACCTACGCGAAGGAGCACGACATAACGATCGCAGTCATGGGCTGCCGGGTGAACGGTCCCGGGGAGACGGACGACGCCGACCTGGGGCTCTGGTGCGCGCCCACGTTCGTGAACCTGAAGCGCGGCGAGGAAGAGCTGGGCGCCTACCCCTACGACGAAGTGCTGGGCCGGCTCAAGGTGGAGCTGGACGCCCTGATCGCGGAGAAGGCCGGGGCGTAGGCAACCCGCAACCCTAGAACGGCAGGCCCTTCTCGCCCTGGACGCCCCTGAGTGCGGCGATCTCGCCCCAGTGGCTGGCGACGTGCGTGACGCCGATGTTCGCGAGCACATCGATGGCGCGCTGGTTCCCCATAGGCGTTTCCATGGAACGCTCCAGGACCTCGTCGGAGGCTTCGGCCAGGAACGCGTCGGTGGCCGCCTGGACCGCCGCGGCGTAGTCGCGGACCACGGCCAGGTCGAAGCGCTTCCCGGCCCAGGACGAGTCGTCCCGGGGGCCGGAGGCCTCGATGCCCAGGCGCTCAGCCCAGCCCTCCGCCTCGAGCAGCGTGGGGCGCCCCTGGACGAGCCCGTGGACGATGCCGTCCTGGGTCATGGGAATGTGGGCGTAGATGCCGGAGATGGGATTGACGGTCCAGCCCTCGGCCTGGAAGTCGGCCGTGTCCTGGGAGCAGTCGCTCATCGTCCCGTCGAGGAGCTGGTGGACCCAGGCGAGTTGCGCGCGCAGCAGATCGCGGGCATCCATCGGGCTAGTTCCTCTCCGCGAGGATGCCTTCGACGTAGGTCCTGAAGGCCCACTTGAAGGGCGTGAAGTCCATGTCCTGGAACATCAGGTCTGCGTTCCGGCGGGTGATCTCGCGCTCGTCGCCGCAGCGCCTGCAGCAGAGGCTGGTAACAGGCTCCTTCATGATGGGCCAGACGTGCTTGCATGACTTCGCCATCGCATACCTCCCTGTCATCGCTAGGATACCGACAGGGCCCCGCGTGTGCGGGGCCCCGTTCGTTGGCGTTGGTGGAGACGCGGGAGAATCGAACTCCCGGTCCAGCCAGGGTCTGCTCCGGATTGTCCTACAGGCTTTCCCACCAGTTGGGATCTCGTTCCGCCGCTCCGCAGGTGGGGGCCGAGGACGGTGGAACCAGCCGATGAATCTTAGGTGAGCCGTATCGGCGTCAACTCACAGCGCCCCAACTTCTATGGCGCCTCACCGCGCTCCGTTGGGGAGGGAGCCATCGGTGAAACGTCTCACGGGCTAAGCCGCGAGAGCGAGTTCGCGATCTTCGGCGCTTACTCAGATGGCCGCCTGTTTAACGAGGGTGACAGCCAACCTCGGCCTGCTACCCGGTTACGTTCCCTCCTGTCGATACCTTTCGTCCCCAGTGATGGATCCAGCGTAGCACAGGCGATTCGCCGCACAAGGCGGCCGCGGCACGGGTCTAGACGGAGTGGCGGAGGGCGCGGGCCACCTGGCGGCCTTCCTCGCGCTCGCGGATCTTGCGTCTCTTGTCATAACGCTTGATGCCGCGAGCCACGCCCAGCTCGACCTTGGCCATGCCCCGCTTCAGGTGCAGGTTGAGCGGCACGAGCGTGAGACCGCGCTCGTCGAGGGCGGTGCGGATGCGGCGCAGCTCCTTCCGGTGGAGCAGGAGCTTGCGATCGCGGCGCGCCTCGTGGGGGGAGTAGCCGGCGTTGTGGTAGGGGGCGATGTAGGCGTCGAGGAGCCAGGCCTCGTTATCGCGGATGCGTCCGTAGGCGCCCTGGATATCGACCTTGCCCAGCCGGATCGACTTGATCTCGGAGCCGGTCAGCGCGAGGCCGGCCTCGTAGGTCTCGAGGATCTCGTAGTCGCGACTCGCGCGGCGGTTCCTGGCGACGATCGCCTGTCCAGCGGGCATGGACCCAGTCTCGCACGCGCCGGGGTCGGGCCCAACCTCGCGGGGCTACTCCTCGTCCTGCGGTTCCTGAGCGTGCGGATCCTCGCGCTCGATGACGTTGGGGCGGTCGATCTCTTCCTCCTCGCCGTCCTCCGCGCGCTCGGGCGGGGGCGGGGGCTCGATGCCGCGGAGGACATCGATGGCGGCGAAGAGCTGGAGGTCGCCGAAGTCGATGTAGTCGTCGCCCGTGAGGGGAATCTCGTAGTCGGGGGCGATCCCGAGTCCCTCGATGACCTGGCCGTTGGGGCGGAGCCAGCGGCCAATCGTGACATAAAGCGCACCGCAGCCCTCGGGCGCGCCGCACTTGCGGAGCGGGTGGAGCTGGTTGACGGTGCCCTTGCCGAAGGAGCGCGTCCCAACGATAGAAGCGCGGCCGTTATCGACGAGGGCGGCGGAGAGCACCTCGGAACCGCTGGCGCTGGCCTCGTCCTGGATGATGACGATGGGCACGGAGATCGCGATGCCGCCGGGGGTCGCGCCGAAGGTCTGGGTCTCGCCGTCCGCGTCGATCTCGATGAGGATGACGCCATCGTCGAGGAACTCGTCCGTCACCTGGACCGTCTGGCGGAGCAGGCCGCCGGGGTTGGCCCGCACGTCGAGGATGAGGCCCATGTAGCGGCCGCTATCGGCTTCGGCGAGGGCAGAGGTGAGCTCACCGGGCGTCTCCGAGTGGAACTGCGCGATGTTCACGTACAGGATGTCGGTCACGAGGTTGCCATCACGGTCGACCAGGTCGGACCCTGTCTCGCCAGGGACGGCCTCGAGTCGCGGCTCGGTGAAGACGCTCTGGATGAGGATCTCGTCACGGACGATCGTGATGTCCTCGACCTCGGGGGGCGGGCCGCCTGTGGCGAGGTCGGTGTGCTGGACCGTCAGGGTGACCTCGGTGCCGCGCGGACCACGGATGCGCTGCACGGCCTGCGAGCTCGTCCACCCCTCCGTGGACTCGCCATCGACGGCGAGGACGATGTCGCCGGCGCGGATGCCGGCCGCCTCCGCGGGCGATCCGCGGAAGGGCGCGACGATCTGGATGAAGCCGTCGCGGTCGGTGACGCTGGCGCCGATGCCCTGGTAGGTGGACTCGATGCCGCCAACGCCAAGGGCGGCGTCGCTAGGGCTGATGTACTCGGTGTAGGGGTCGTTGAGGGAGTCGATGGCGCCCCGGATGGCGGCATCGCGGAACGAACGCTCGTCGAGGATTTCCTTGTCGACGAACTCGTCCTCGAGAACCTCGTAGATCTCCTCGAGGAGGGACGATGCCTCGGCAAGCTCGGATCGCACGTCGGAGGACGTGTCCGCGCCGGAGGGCTCGCCCTGGGTCGCAGCGGGGTCGCTCACGGGAGCCACGATCTCGGGTGCATCGTCGCTCGTGAGGTCGCTTACCCCGTAGCCGAGACCGAACATAAGCAAGAGGCCGGCGACGGCGAGGAGCGCAAACGCGAAACCGCGGACGGCGCCTGAGCCGCGCGACGGGGTTGCAGGAGGTTCTGGAGCGATCTCCATCAGGTTCTCCGAGGGGCCTGGTGAGCCTGCGTTCGAGTGTAGGTGGGGGTGTCGCGGGCGGCAACGCGGAGCATGACCGTCCCTTTTCGGAAGGGACTATGCGGCGGCGGGCGGCGGCGGGAAGAAGCCGATCCCGCCGTCGCCGATCCGCTCGATGGGAGCGCCACGCTCGGGCCGCCAGTGGAGCAGCGCATCGCGGGAACCATCGCGGAAGGCGGCGGCGGGGGAGTCCGTGAGAAGGCGCCCTCCGCCGAGGAACGCGCTCCCATCGGGCGCCCAGAGACGGTGGGAGCGGCCGTATTGATCGAAGAAGCCGGCGATGGTCTGGTAGTCGGGGGAGGGGACGAAGGGCGCGCTCGCGCCGAGGAACTCCCCCGACGCCAGGCGCGCGTGCAGGGAGACGGACCCGTCGCCGGTGGCGGAGGGGACGATGAAGGCGAGCTTCTCGCCCGTGGGGTCCCAGAGGACGCTGGAGAAAGGACGGCGCAGCAGCAGCTCCGGCCGGCCGCCGGCGCCGAGGTCGATCGTCCAGAGCTCGTCGAAGGCGCCGGACGCGGGACGGGTGGTGACGGCGACGGAGAGGGTTCGCGTGCCGGGGCGGAAGGCGAGGGCGACGCCGCCGGGGAACTCGCCCACGGCCTCGGTCACGTCCCCGGAGCCCGCCGCCACGCGCACGATGACGCCATCACCGCTGCCATCGGGGGTGGCGAAGGCGAGGAAGTGGCCGTCGTCGCTGAAGGCGGGGGTTCGGAAGCCACGCGCGTCGGCGGAGATGGGACGGGAGGCGCGGGCCTCGGCGAGTTCGAGCACGGAGAGGTTGACGCCGGCGTGGACGGCCAGCCGCCCACCGTCGGGCGACCAGGCGAGGAAGAGGGGCGCGCCCGTCTGGATGGGGTCGGCGATGAGGGGGCCGTCGGCCTCGCTCAGGAAGAGGGTGAGGCCGGCGCGCCCCTGGGCCACGAGGGCCAGCCGGTCACCCGTGGGCGACCAGAGCGCGTAGTGGGGCACGTTCGGCGCGATGACGGCTTCTCCACCCAGGGGGCTCTCGAAGAGCGAGCGGAGGTGGTTTCCCTCGAGGTCGAGCATCTCCACGGCACTGCGCTGCTGCTTCCCCTCCCGGACGACGACGGAGAGCGCGATGGCCTCGTGACCGGGCCGCCACGTCGGCCAGTAACCGGCACGGGCGAGGGGCGATACGCGCCAGCCATCCTCGTCGGGGCGGAGGAGGGTGACGGCCTTTCCCGGCTCGGCGGTGAGGATTGGGGCGGTCACGCGCCGATTGTAGGGGATGGGGCGTCCCGGTCAGCCCCGGGAGGGGGTGGTCAGGGGATCGGATATGAACTTCGCACTATTCCAGTTATGTGGGGGAAAGGGGCGATCTGGGGGGCAATTGGGCCCGAAACGGCCCGCCACCGGGACACTACGCCCTCTCCAGGGGATCGCGCGTTCGCAACTCGGGGAAGAGGGAAAAGTCGCGGTCTCGGGTGAGCAATGCCTCCACGCCGTGGGCCACGCAGATGGCCGCGATGCGCGCGTCGTGCACAACTCCGCCCGTCACGCGAGGTCGGCGAGCAAGGCGCTCCAGCGTCGCAAGGAACCCGTCGGTCTCCCCGATCAGGCGGGCGACCGGAGATGCAGCCCAGGCCGAGAGTTGTTCCCACGCCTGGTCGGCGCTCGACTGGTTACCGCTCCAGAGTCGACGGTTGGTAGCCACGCTCAGGAACTCGTAGCAGCACGGCCAGGGAATTGCCCAGGGGGTGTCTCCTTCGGCGAGCGCGTGGAGGAGAGAGGCTGCCGCGTTGTGCTCCCGTGATTCGCGGCGATGGGCGTAGACGAGGATGTTTGTGTCCACGGCGATCAATTTGGCTCGTCCTCGCCGTAGATTATGTCGCGCAATTCCTGCCAGGAGTAGGCCTCGAGGGGATCCACATCGGCGAGGTCTCCGACACTCCGGTCAGGCAATCGATAGGGGACATCACGAGGTGGGACGGAGAGCACCTGCCGGAGGCCCTCCTCGACGACCGATCTCAGGGAGCGGCCCGTGTTCCGCGCGTGCCGCTTCGCTCGCACCAGTAGTTCGTCCTGAATGTCGAGCGTGGTCTTCATGCACCCATAGTACCCATATTCCCAAGGCTGGCATACCCATATCCCTCCGTCCTGCCGAGCACCAGAGGTCGCACAGCGGCCAGCCACCCTGACACCGCCCGCCCAGCCACTCTCCCCGAACCTTTACCTTCCGCCCTGCCCCCTTGACCTAGGCTAGGATCACAGACCACCGCAGGAGAGATGCCATGCGCGTCCTGGTAGTTGAAGACGAAGAGTCCCTCGCTTCTGCGCTTGACCGTGGGCTCACAAAGCTTGGGTATGCGGTCGATGTCGCCTACGACGGAGCGGAAGCGCTCGACAAGGCGGGAGGCACGCCCTACGACGTGGTGTGCCTGGACCTGAACCTGCCCCGCGTCGACGGGATCGAGGTGTGCCGGCGGCTGCGGGCGGAGCGCTTCGATGGCGGGATCATTATGTTGACCGCACGCAGCGGTATCAAGGAGCGCGTGGAGGGGCTGGACGAGGGCGCCGACGACTACCTCGTGAAGCCGTTCGCCTTCAGCGAACTGGCCGCCCGCATCCGCGCCGTCACGCGGCGGGAGGGGACGCCGCTCGACCCGGTGCTCTCGACCCGGGGCCTGGAGCTCGACCCGAACACGAACATGGTGCGGCGGGAAGGCGTCTCCATCCACCTGACGCCCAAGGAGTTCGAGCTGCTCTACTACCTCGCCAGACACGAGGGACGGGCGATTCCCCAGGAAGAGCTCATCGAGCGCATCTGGGACGAGCGCATGAATCCGTTCACGCAGACCGTGAAGGTCCACATGAACAACCTCCGCCGCAAGCTGAACGACGGCTTCGAGGAGGCCATGATCACCACCATCCGGGGGAAGGGTTACGTCCTTTAGGCCGCAGCTGCCGCCGGTAGTCCGGACCGTCCGCTTCCGGCTGACGGTCTGGTATTCCACGCTCCTGCTCATCCTCGGGCTCGCCTTCATCCTCTTCCTGAACGTCGCCGCGCGTCTCGACGAACCGGACGACCAGGCGGTCATGGAGGAGATGGGGCTCGACCGGGCCGAGTGGCAGGAAGACGGCATCAACACGAACGAGCCGGCCGCGGCCGTGAACGACATGACGCCCGCCCAGCTCGTGGAGGAGGCGGGGGATGAGTTCCAGTCGGAGAACCTTGACCGGCTGCGGACGTGGTCGATCGTGGCGGGCTTCGGGCTGGCGATTATCTCGGGATTCGGGGGCTTCGCGCTGTCCGGCATCATCCTGCGGCCGATGCGGGACATCACGGAGGTGGCCTCCGAGATCAGCGCGACGAACCTCTCGCAGCGGATCAACCACCAGGGGCCGGACGACGAGCTGAAACAGCTGGCGGACACGTTCGACTCGATGATCGACCGCATCGAACGGGGCTTCGAAGCGCAACGGCGTTTCGTCCAGGACGCCTCGCACGAGCTGCGCACGCCGCTCGCCGCCATCCGCACGAACATCGAGGTCGCGGAGATGGCGAGCGAGGCCGAACAGGAGGAGCAGCGAGCGCTGCTCGAGACCGTGAAGGGCCAAACGGAGCGCCTGACGCGGCTCTCCGAGGACCTCCTGCTGCTGACCGCCCCGCAGGCAGCGCTGCCCCTGGAGACGGTGAATCCGGGGGAGCTCGTGTCGATGGCGCTGGAGGAGCTGGCGCCGCTCGCGGAGCGGGCCGACGTGACCCTCGCCGCCAACACACAGGGCTCCTGCGAGGCGGTGGCGAGCACGGACCTGCTCTATCGCTGCGTGCTCAACCTGGTCGACAACGCCGTGAAGCACACCGGCGAGGGGACGGTGGTAACGGTGGAGGTGGCGTGCGGGGCCGAGACCGTCTCGATTGGGGTGCAGGACACCGGACCCGGCATCCCGCCCGAAGATGTCGCGCACGTGTTCGAGCGGTTCTACCGGGTGGATCGAAGCCGCGTGCGGGGCAGGGGCGGCTCGGGGCTGGGGCTTGCGATCGTGCGGGAGCTGATGGACTCGATGGGGGGATCGGTGGAGGTGGAGTCGACGCCCGGGCAGGGCGCGAGGTTCACGCTCCGGCTGCCGCGCGCGCAGGCCGAGAACGGAGCCGGGCCCATTCGACAGGGAATCTCGCCGCCTTAACCATTCCTTGACCTTTTGGTCCCGGCTCGCGTATATGTCGCGAACGGACCGGGTCGGGGGGCGCCCGTAAGCCCCCTCACTGCGGGAGAACGCCGCAGCCGTTTGACTCACTACAAGGAACCCAAGGAGGCTTCCTATGGGACCTTTGCTTGAAACGATTAACTCGCCCGCGGACCTGCGTGATCTCACGCCCGACGAGCTCGAGCAGCTCGCCACCGAGATCCGCGATGAGCTCGTCAGTACCATCCAGGGCATTGGCGGCGGCGGGCACCTCGCCTCGAACCTGGGCGTCGTCGAGCTGACGCTGGCGCTGCACCGCCAGTTCGACTCGCCGAAGGACCGCATTCTCTGGGACGTGAGCCACCAGGTGTACGTCCACAAGATGATGACCGGACGCCGCGAGCAGATGGGCTCGATCCGGCAGTACGAGGGGCTTTCAGGCTTCGCCGACCGGAACGAGAGCCCGCACGACCTCTTCGGCGCCGGCCACGCGGGAACCTCGATCTCGGCGGCGACGGGCATGGCGGCCGCGCGCGACCTGCGCGGCGAGGACCATCACGTGATCGCCGTCATCGGCGACGGCGCGATGACGGCGGGCATGGCCTTCGAGGGCCTGAACCACGCGGGACACCTGGGCACGAACCTGATCGTGATCCTGAACGACAACTCCATGTCGATCTCGCCCAACGTGGGCGCGCTCAGCCGCAACGTGAACAAGCTGCGTATCGAGCCCCACTACCGGCGCGTGAAGCAGGAGATCGAGGGCCGCATCGACGGCCTCGTGGAGCAGTTCCCCATCGGGCGGAACCTGGCGAGGGACGTCTGGCAGGGCGCACAGCGCGTGCAATCGAGCATGCGCGACCTGATCGTGCCGGCGAGCTTCTGGGAGCAGTTCGGCTTCGACTACTACGGGCCCATCGACGGACACAACCTGGGTGAACTGGAGGCGACGCTCTCGGCGGTGAAGCAGGTGAAGGGCAAGCCCGTGCTGCTCCACATCCTCACGAACAAGGGCCACGGCATTCCCGAGGCGGCCGCCGACCCCGTGAAGAGCCACAGCGGCACGTTCTGGCTGAAGAAGCCGGCCGCGCCCGACGCCCCCAAGGCCCCACCCACCTACAGCCAGGTGTTCGCGCAGGCCGTGGACGAGCTGATCGAGCAGGACCCGCGCGTGGTCGCCATCACCGCCGCCATGCTCGAGGGCACCGGTCTGGCGGCGACCCAGAAGGCGCACCCGGAGCGCGTCTTCGACGTGGGCATTGCCGAGCAGCACGGGGTCACGTTCGCTGCGGGCCTGGCGACGCAGGGCATGCGACCCATCGCGGCCATCTACTCAACATTCCTGCAGCGCGGCTTCGACTCGATCGTGCACGACATCGTGGTGCAGAAGCTGCCGGTCATCTTCGCGCTGGACCGCGCCGGTTTCGTCGGGGACGACGGCAAGACGCACCAGGGCTTCATCGACACCTCCTACATGCGCTGCCTGCCGAACATGGTGGTGAGCGCGCCCAAGGACGAGGCCGAGCTTCGCGACCTGCTCTACACGGCCGTCGCGCACGACATGCCGTTCTCGGTGCGGTACCCGCGGGGCGCAGGCCCCGGGGCGCCGACGGACCAGCCGATGAAGAAGATCCCGATCGGCCAGTCCGAGACGCTGCGAGAGGGCCGCGACATCACGCTCATCGGCTACGGGGCGTCCGTGATCGAGTGCGTGAAGGCGGGCGACCTGCTGGCGCTGGAGGGCATCGAGGCGCGGGTCATCAACTCGCGTTTCGCGAAGCCGCTCGACGAGGACGCGATCCTGGCGGCGGCCCGCGAGACGGGCGGCATCATCACGGCCGAGGAGAACGTGCGGGCGGGAGGCTTCGGCGAGGCCGTGCTGGCGCTTCTCGCCGACAACGGCGTGCCCGAGTCTCTCCTCCTGAACCTGACGATGCCGGACGACATCGTCGACCACGGACCGCAGAAGGTGTACCGAAACGTGTACGACCTCGACGGAGAGGGCATCGCCCGCCGAGCGATGGAGGTCCTGAAGGACCGCCGCCCCGAGCGCAAGGAGAGCCTTGCGACCGCCTGAGCAACGAAGGGGGGAGCAGGCCGTATGACTACCGCTGCAGCATCGCCTCCGTCTGCGTTGACCGCGCACCTCGACGCGCTCGAGGACGCGCTGCGTGCGGCCGTGGGCGCGGACGAGAGCGGCCTCGCGGCTGCTGCTCGTTATGTCATGGGCTGGGAGGACGAGCAGGGGCGGCCCGCCACGACCGGTGGCAAGCGCATCCGGCCGGCCCTCTGCCTGCTGGCGGCGGAGGCGCTCGGCGGCTCGGCCGCCGACGCCATGCCCGGCGCGGTGGCGGTGGAGCTGGTGCACAACTTCTCGCTCGTTCACGACGAGATCCAGGATCGCGACGCGGAACGCCACCACCGGCCCACGATCTGGCGGATCGTGGGCGAGGCGCAGGCGATCAACGTGGGCGACTTCCTCCTGACGCGAGCGCTCCGGGCGCTCTCCGAGTCAGACGCGCCCAGCGAGCGCCGGGTGGCCGCCCTGGACGCCCTCCTGACCGCCACCGACGACATGATCGGGGGGCAGTGGAACGACCTCAGCTTCGAGCCGCGAGGGGATGTCTCCACCGAGGACTACCTGGCGATGGTGGAGGGGAAGACGGGCGCGCTCATCGGGGCGCCGCTGCAGATGGGCGCCATTCTGAGCGGCGCGCCGGCGGAGCAGAGCGACGGCATCCGCGACTGGGGCCGCAGGGTGGGGCTGGCGTTCCAGGTGCGGGACGACATCCTCGGCATCTGGGGCGACCCCACGGTGACGGGGAAGTCGAACCAGAACGACCTCGCCCGCCACAAGAAGACGCTGCCGGTGATCGCGGCGCTGGCGGTGCCGCGCACGCGCCACGCGATCGAGCGGCTGTACGCGCACGAGGAGCCGCCGGCGGCGGAGATCGAGGCGGTTTCGGCACAGATGGAGGCGGACGGGGTGAAGGCGGTGGCGGAGGAGCACGCGAGGCGTTATGTCGATGAGGCGAGCAGCCTCCTCGACAGCCTCGGGCTGCGGGAGGACGAGCGCGTCCTGATGGCAGCGGTCGCGCGCTACCTCATCGAGCGGGCGGGGTAGGCCCAGCGCTTCAGGAATCCCCGAGGCGGGGTGTGGTCTAGAGCGTTTCGGCGATCGCAACTGCAGCTGCGGCGATTGTCACGGCGAGAGCCGTGACTGCCGCGATGGTTTGAGCCAGCCGCTTGTCGAGGTAGTCCTTCGTCACAAGGTCGGCGGAGGCCTCCTCGACGACGCCAACAATTCCTTCAGCCAGAGGTTCAGCTGCTCCAGCATCAGTGAGTTCTCTCACTGCCTTGTGCGTGTCCAAGGTTGCCATCGTTAAGCAGTCTACCGGAGACGCCAGGATTCGACCACTCAGGGGGGCCGACGGCGCCCCGAGGGGGCGATTCAGCGCTGAGGCTTAGGGTGAAGAGCGAGTGACTGCGCCGCCCCGGACTACGGCAGGGACGTTTCGCCCATCAGGTAGCGGTCGATGCCGCGGGCGGCGTCGCGGCCTTCGGCGATGGCCCAGACGATGAGGGACTGGCCTCGGGTCATGTCGCCGGCGGTGAAGATGCCGGGGACGCTCGTCATCTTGTTCTCATCGGCGGCGACGTTGCCGCGCTCGGTCAGCTCGACGCCGAGCTGCTCGAGCATGCCGGGGCGCTCGGGGCCGAGGAAGCCGAGGGCGAGCAGCACGAGGTCGACGGGCTCGACGAACTCGCTGCCCGGGACCTCGGTCATCTGCATGC
Source organism: Dehalococcoidia bacterium (assembly GCA_009839725.1). Classification (GTDB taxonomy): domain Bacteria; phylum Chloroflexota; class Dehalococcoidia; order Tepidiformales; family Tepidiformaceae; genus UBA2991. The sequence goes on from VXPF01000117.1 coordinate 72,669, forward strand.
GGCCGTCCTCGCCGGGCGCCCACTCGAGGCGCACGCCGTGGAGGGCGGTCAGGCGGCCGTCCTCGCCGGTGAACTCCTTGGTGAGGATGCTGTAGTCGCGGTCGCCGCCCTCTTCGTGGGCGCCGGAGGTGCGGAAGATGTTCGGCCAGGTGGGCCAGGGGGGTTCGGGCGGGCGGGCGTCGGGCGGCCGGGGGAGGAGCTCCCACTGCTTCACGCTCAGGGCGCCGTGGCGGTGCACCGTCCCGAGACAGTCGGCGCCGGTATCGCCTCCCCCGAGGATGATGACGCGCTTTCCGGCGGCGGAGATGACCTCGTTCTCGGGGACGTCGTCTCCGGCGACGAGCTTGTTCTGCGGGGGCAGGAAGTCCATGGCGAGGTGGATGCCGTCGAGCTCGCGGCCGGGGATGGGGAGGTCGCGGGAGTGGGTGGCGCCGCCGGCCAGGCAGATGGCGTCGAACTCGTCGATCAGGTCGCGGGCATCGACGTCGACGCCGATGTTGACGCTGGAGCGGAAGACGACGCCTTCCGCCTCCATCTGCTCGAGGCGGCGGTCGATGAAGCGCTTCTCCATCTTGAATTCGGGGATGCCGTAGCGGAGCAGGCCGCCGATGCGGTCGTCACGCTCGAAGACGGTAACGTCGTGGCCGGCGCGGCGGAGCTGCTGGGCGGCGGCGAGTCCCGCCGGGCCCGAGCCGATGACGGCAACGCGGCGCTCGGTGCGCTGCTGGGGCGGCTCGGGGTGGATCCAGCCCTCGCGCCAGGCGCGCTCGATGATGCTGACCTCGACCTGCTTGATGGTGACGGGGTCGTTGTTGATGCCGAGGACGCAGGCCGCTTCGCAGGGGGCGGGGCAGAGGCGTCCGGTGAACTCGGGGAAGTTGTTGGTGGCGTGCAGGCGGTCGATGGCGTCGCGCCAGTGGCCGCGATACACGAGGTCGTTCCAGTCGGGAATGATGTTGCCGAGGGGGCAGCCCTGGTGGCAGAAGGGCACGCCACAGTCCATGCAGCGCGCGGCCTGCTCGTTGAGCTGCTTGGGCGGCATCTCCTCGTAGTACTCGAGCCAGTCGGTGACGCGCTCGGCCACGGGGCGGCTGGGCGGCCCCTTGCGATCGAACTCGATGAAGCCCGTGACCTTAGCCACCGCTCGCCCCCACCTGCTCGCGCTCGGCCTCCTCGGCGGCTTTCTGCTCGTCGAGGACACGGCGGTAGTCGAGCGGCATAACCTTTACGAAGCGCGAAATCGTGCCCTGCCAGTCCTGGAGGAGCCGATCGGCGACGGTGCTGCCGGTGTGCTCGCGGTGGCGCTCCAGGAGGCTGCGGACGAGGTCGACGTCCTCATCGTCGGTGAGCGGCTCCAGGTCGACCATCTCCTTGTTGCAGCGGATGTCGAAGTCGCCCTCATCGTCGAGCACGTAGGCGACGCCGCCGCTCATGCCGGCGCCGAAGTTGCGGCCCGTAGGTCCGATGACGACGACGCGGCCGCCGGTCATGTACTCGCAGGCGTGATCGCCGGTGCCCTCGACGACGGCGTGGGCGCCGCTGTTGCGTACGCAGAAGCGTTCGCCGGCCACACCACGGATGAAGGCGGAGCCCCCGGTGGCGCCGTAGAGGGCGACGTTGCCGATGATGATGTTCTCCTCGGGCACGAAGGTTGAGTCGGGGGGCGGGGCGGCCACGAGGCGGCCGCCGGAGAGGCCCTTGCCGAAGTAGTCGTTGGCGTCGCCCGAGAGGAGGAGGGTCATGCCCTTGGGCACGAAGGCGCCGAAGCTCTGCCCGGCCGAGCCCTTGAAGCGGAAGGTGATCGTGTCGGGCGGGAGGCCGGCGGCGCCGTGCCGTCGCGTCACTTCGCTGCCGAGGATGGTTCCGACCACACGATTTACGTTTCGGATAGGTACTTCAACATCCACCGGCTCCCCGCTTTCGAGGGCTGGGCGGGCCAGCTGGATGAGATCCTGGTCGAGGGCGTGGCGGAGGCCGTGGTCCTGCTCGGCGATGCGCCGCGTGGCGATGTGCTCGGGCACCTGGGGCCGGTAGAGAATGGCGGAGAGGTCGATGCCCTGCGCCTTGTAGTGGTCCACGGCGCGGCGGGCGTCGATGAGGTCGCTGCGCCCGATGAGCTCGTCCAAGGAGCGGTAGCCGAGCTCGGCGAGGGTCTCGCGGATCTCCTCGGCGACGAACTCGAAGAAGTTGACGACGTGCTCGGCCTTGCCCGTGAACTTCTCGCGGAGCTGCGGGTTCTGGGTGGCGACGCCAACGGGGCAGGTATCGAGGTGGCAGACGCGCATCATGATGCAGCCCATGACCACGAGCGGCGCCGTCGCGAAGCCGTACTCCTCCGCCCCGAGGAGGGCGGCGATGACGACGTCGCGGCCCGTCTTCATCTGGCCGTCGGTCTGCACGATGATGCGGTCGCGCAGCTTGTTCAGGACGAGGGTCTGCTGGGTCTCGGCGAGGCCGAGCTCCCAGGGCACGCCCGCGTGCTTGAGCGAGGTGAGGGGGCTGGCGCCGGTGCCGCCGTCGTGCCCGCTGATGAGGACGACGTCGGACTTGGCCTTGGCCACGCCCGCCGCGACCGTGCCCACGCCCACCTCGGCGACGAGCTTGACGCTGATGCGGGCGCGCGGGTTCGAGTTCTTCAGGTCATGGATGAGCTGGGCAAGATCCTCGATCGAGTAGATGTCATGGTGCGGGGGCGGGCTGATGAGGCCCACGCCGGGGGTCGAGTAGCGCACCTGCGCGATCCAGGGCCAGACCTTGTGGCCGGGGAGCTGGCCTCCCTCGCCGGGCTTCGCGCCCTGGGCCATCTTGATCTGGAGCTCGTCGGCGTTCACGAGGTACTCGCTGGTGACGCCGAAGCGGCCAGAAGCGACCTGCTTGATGGAGCTGCGGCGGAGGTCGCCGTTGTCGTCGGGGGTAAAGCGTCGGGGGTCCTCGCCGCCCTCACCGGTGTTGCTGCGGCCGCCGATGCGGTTCATGGCGATGGCGAGGGTCTCGTGGGCCTCGGCGCTGATCGATCCGAACGACATGGCGCCCGTCGCGAAACGGGGGAAGATGCTGGAGGCCGGCTCGACCTCCTCGATGGGAATGGGGTCGCGGTCGGAGCGAAGCTCCATGAGGCCGCGGAGGGTGGCCATCTGGCGGGCCTGGTCGTTCACGAGGGTGGTGTACTCGCGGAAGATCTCGCGGCGCTTCGTGCGGGTTGCGTGCTGGAGCTTGAAGATCGTGTCGGGGTTGAAGAGGTGGTACTCGCCGTCGTGGCGCCACTGGTACTGGCCGCCCCAGCCGATGCCGTAGAGTCCACCGTCGCGGTCGGGGTAGGCACGGGCGTGGTGGGCGAGCATCTCGGCCGCGATCTGCTCGAGCCCGGCCCCGCTGATGCGTGAAACCGTGCCCGTGAAGTAGCGGTCGATGAGGTCCTCGTTGAGGCCCACGGCCTCGAAGATCTGGGCGCCGCGGTAGCTCTGCACCGTAGAGATGCCCATCTTCGACATGACTTTCACGACGCCCTTCTTGAGGGCCTTGCCGAAGTTGGCCTCGGCCTCCTCCCAGGGGATGTCGCTCTCGAGGGAGCCCTCGTCCACCATCTCGCGGAGGGTGTCGAGCGAGAGGTAGGGGTTGATGGCGCCGGCGCCGTAGCCGATGAGCAGGGCGAAGTGGTGCACCTCGCGCGGCTCGCCCGTCTCGACCACAAGCCCGACCTTGGTGCGCTGCTTGTTACGCACGAGGTGGTGGTGAAGGCCGGCCGTGGCGAGGAGGGCGGGCAGGGGCGCGCGGTCCCGATCGATGTCGCGGTCGGAGAGGATGAGGATGTTGGCGCCGCCTTCGATCGCCTGGTCGGCGCGCTCGAAGAGCTCGTCGAGGGCGGGCTGCATGCCGGCGGGCCCCTCGTCGGCGGGCATCGTCATGGGCAGCACGGCGGAGCGGAAACCGCTCTCCCCGTCGAGCGCCCTGAGCTGCGCGAGCTCGCCGTTCGTGAGGAAGGGCGAGGGCAGAGCGATCATGCGGTAGCCGTCGTCGAGGCCCTCGCTGAAGAGGTTGCCCTCGGCGCCGATGAGGGAGTCGACGGAGGTCACGATCTCCTCGCGGATGGCGTCGAGGGGCGGGTTCGTGACCTGCGCGAAGAGCTGCTTGAAATAGTTGTAGAGCGGCTGCGGGCGCTCGGAAAGCACGGCTAGCGGCGTGTCCGTCCCCATCGAGCCAAGCGCCTCCTGGCCCTGGCGCGCCATCGGCCCGAGGTGGTACTTCGCGTCCTCGACCGTGTAGCCGAAGGCGATCTGGCGCTCGAGCAGGTCCGGACCCTGGACCGGGGCGGGAGGCTCAGCGGGGGGCAGGTCGGCGAGGCGGGTAAGGTTCGCGTCGAGGAAGCCGTCGTAGTCGTGGGCGCCTGCGAGCCGCTGCTTCAGCTCCGTATCGCCGATGATGCGCCCTTCCTCGAGGCTGACGAGGAACATGCGCCCGGGCTGCAGGCGGCCCTTCATGAGGACGTTGTCGTCCTCGACGTGCAGGACGCCGGACTCCGAGGCCATGACGACGAGGTCGTCCTTGGTCACGAGGTAGCGGGAGGGGCGGAGGCCGTTGCGGTCGAGGACGGCGCCGATGGTGCGGCCGTCCGTGAAGGCGACGGAGGCAGGGCCGTCCCAGGGCTCCATGAGCAGGCTGTGGTACTCGTAGAAGGCCTTCTTCTCGGCACTCATGGTCTCGTGGCCGGACCAGGCCTCGGGGATGAGCATCATCATCGCGTGCTCGATGGGGCGTCCGCCGAGGGTCAGCAGCTCGAGGGCGTTGTCGAGGCAGGCGGTGTCGCTGCCGGCCTCATCGATGATGGGAATGATCTTGTGGATATCGTCGAAGTGGGGCGATTCGAGGAGCGCCTCGCGCGCGGCCATCCAGTTCTTGTTGCCGCGGAGGGTGTTGATCTCGCCGTTGTGGGAGATGGTGCGGTAGGGATGGGCGAGCTTCCAGCTGGGGAAGGTGTTGGTGCTGAAGCGGGAGTGGAACATCGCCAGGGCGGTGACCATGCGGCGGTCGCGGAGGTCGGGGTAGTACTCGGGCAGCTGGAGGGCGGTGAGCATGCCCTTGTAGACGACCGTGCGGCAGGAGAGGCTGGGGAAGTAGAAGTCCTCGGAGTCGCCGATGCCGCGGCGCTCGACCTCGCGCTCGAAGAGCTTGCGGATGACGAAGAGGCGGCGCTCGAAGTCGTCCTCGCTCTCGACCCAGGTGCCGCGCCCGATGAAGACCTGGTGGACGGAGGGCTCGGCGACGAGTGAGGTCTCGCCCAGCATCTCGTTGTTGGTGGGAACCTCGCGCCAGCCGAGGAGGTGCTGGCCCTCGCCCCGGACGAGCTCGCCGAGGAGGTTCATGGCGAGGGTGCGGGCGTGCTCATCGCCGTGGCAGAAGAGCATGCCCACGCCGTAGGAGCCGCGCGGGGGCAGGTTGATGCCAAGCTCGGCGCACTCGTGGTGGAAGAACTCGTCGGGGGTCTGGATGAGGAGGCCGGCGCCGTCGCCGGTGTTGACCTCGGCGCCGCTGGCGCCGCGGTGGTTGAGGTTGGCGAGCGCCTCGATCGCCTTCTCGACGATCATGTGGGAGCGGTGTCCCTTGAGGTGCACGAGGAAGCCGACGCCGCACGAGTCGTGCTCGAGGCGGGGATCGTAGAGACCCTGCTTCGGGGGCCGGGTATGCGCGGCCATCCAGGCGACCTCCCTCGTTGTCGTTACCCGGTGCGACGCTGCTCGCGGAGGCGGCTCGTGCGCGGGGTAACACTCTCCCGCGCCTCGCCTCGCGAGGCTCACGCCTCCCAACGCACACACGGGTGAACCATAAGTATAGCGAGATCAAGTCCCTGAGATCGCCCCCGACCGTTACACCTGCATTAACGGAAATCCAGAAACGCGCGCTGCTCGCCCCTGACGCCCGCCGCCGCCATACTGAGGCCATGCCCGAGACCCCCTTCTGGACCCAGGACTCCCTTGAAGACCTCGTGAGCGCCCGCTCGAAGATCATGGGCGCGGGCGTGTGGGCCGCGGCGCGGCCCGACGACCGGCCTGTTATCTCGTTCGCGGGCGGGCTGCCGGACGTGCCCTCGCTGCCCAGCGAGGAGCTGCTGCGCGCAACCCGCAACGTGCTCGAACGTGAGCGTCGCGAGGCGCTGCAGTACGGCGGCACGTTCGGCCCGCATCCGCTGCGCGAGGCGATCGCGGAGCGATCGTCGGTCATCGAGGGGATCCCGCTGACGGACGAGCACGTGATCATCAGCTCGGGGGCGGCGCACGGCATCGGCATCGCCTGCGAGGCGCTCCTCGACCCGGGCGACACGGCGCTCGTGGAGAGCCCGACCTTCCCGGGAAGCCTGCGCACCATCCACTCGTTCGGGGCCGAGATCGAGGCTATCCCCATGGACGACGAGGGGCTGCGGGTCGACCTGGTCGAGGAGACGCTGAAGCGGCTCGCGGACGAGGGGCGCCGGGCGAAGCTGCTCTACACCATCCCGACGCACCAGAACCCGGCAGGGTCGACCCTGCCGCTGGCGCGCCGCGAGAAGCTGCTCGAACTGGCGCGCGAGCACCGCGTGATGCTGCTGGAGGACGATGCCTACGGCGAGCTCTGGTTCGGCGACAATCCGCCGCCACCCTCGCTGTTCGCGCTCTCCGGCGGCGAGCTCGCGATCAGGGTGCTGACCTTCTCGAAGATCATCGCGACGGGGCTGCGGCTGGGCTGGAACCTGGCGCCGCCGACCCTGATCACGCGCATGGCCGCCCTCCGCTACGACATGGGGTCGAGCCCCTACCTGGGCCGCACCGTGGCGGAGATGATCCGGAACGGCGACCTCGACCGGCACGTCGAGCGGCTGCGGGGCATCTACCGGCGCAAGCTCGAGCGCCTGTGCGCGGCGATCGAGGAGCACTGCAGCGACTACGTCAGCTACAGGCTGCCCGAAGGCGGCTTCTTCCTGTGGCTGGGGCTGCGCCCCGGCCTTTCCGCGCTCGAGGTGCAGCAAGTCGCCAACGAGAAGGGCGTCCTGATCGGCGCGGGACCGCACTTCTTCGCCGACAGCAACGTGACACAGCACCTGCGGGTGGCCTTCAGCTACACGCCCGTCGAGGAGATCGAGGAGGGCGTCCACCGGCTGGGCGAGGCGCTGCGCGAGGTGGCGGCCAACTCGGCGGTTAAGTAGCGGTCCGCTCCCCGGCGGTTCTGGCTCGGGACACGGGCAGCGCGTAGGCTCGATTTCCTGGATTTCGACCTTCCTGGAGACCCCTCATGCCGCTCGATCCCCGCCACCGCAGCCGCACGCTCGTCGACGGTCCCGACCGGGCGCCCGCGCGCGCCATGCTCAAGTCCGTCGGCTACGACTCGGAGTCGCTGACGCGTCCGCTCGTGATGGTCGCGCACAGCTGGATCGGGACGATGCCGTGCAACTACAACCAGCGGGACCTGGCGGCCGAGGTGATGCGCGGCATCCGCGAAGCGGGCGGGACGCCGATGGAGATCAACACCGTCTCCATCAGCGACGGCATCGCGATGGGGACGGAGGGGATGAAGGCCTCGCTCATCAGTCGGGAGGTCATAGCAGACAGCATCGAGCTGTGCGGGCGGGGCTACCTGTTCGACGCCGCCGTCGTCATCGTCGGCTGCGACAAGACGATCCCGGGCGGGGTGATGGGCCTCTCGCGGCTCGGGGTGCCGGGACTCGTGCTCTACAGCGGGTCGATCGCGCCCGGCAGCTACGAGGGTCGCGACGTGACGATCCAGGATGTGTTCGAGGCGGTCGGCAGCCACGCGGCGGGCGGGATGACCGACGAGCAGTTGACGGCGCTCGAGGATGTGGCCTGCCCGGGCGCGGGCGCCTGCGGCGCGCAGTACACGGCGAACACGATGGCGACCGCGATCGAGTTCCTCGGCATCTCGCCGATGGGAAGCGGGTCGGCGGGAGCGACCGACCCGCGTAAGCAGGGCGCCGGCTACGAGGCGGGCCGGCTCGTGATGGACGTCCTGGCGCGCGGTCAGCTCCCTACGGACGTTATGACGCGCGAGGCGTTCGAGAACGCCATCGCCTGCGTGGCGTCGACGGGCGGCTCTACGAACGCGGTCCTGCACCTGCTGGCGATGGCGCGCGAAGTCGGGGTGTCGCTGGACATCGACGACTTCGACGACATCAGCGAGCGCACACCGATCATCGGGGACCTGCGGCCGGGTGGCCGTTATGTCGCGCTAGACATGGACCGTGCGGGCGGCACGCGCTTGCTCGCGCAGCGCCTGCTCGAGGGCGAGAAGGTGCACGGGGACCAGCCGACCGTCACCGGCCGAACCCTCGAAGAAGAGGCGGGGGACGCGCAGGAGGCGCCGGGCCAGGACGTGATTGTGTCGCTGGACGAGCCGCTCAAGGACACGGGCGGACTCGTGATCCTGAAGGGGAACCTCGCGCCGGAGGGGTGCGTCATCAAGGTGGCGGGGCACGAGATCATGCAGCACCGCGGTCCGGCGCGCGTGTTCGACCGCGAGGAGGACGCCTTCGCGGCCGTCTCCGAGCGGCGCATCTCCCCGGGCGACGTGGTCGTGATCCGTTACGAGGGGCCGAAAGGCGGTCCCGGCATGCGCGAGATGCTGGGCGTGACGGCCGCGCTCGTGGGCGAGGGGCTGGGCGACTCGGTGGCGCTGCTCACGGACGGGCGCTTCAGCGGCGCGACGCACGGCCTGATGGCCGGGCACGTCGCCCCGGAGGCGGCGGTGGGCGGCCCCATCGCAGCGATCGAGGAGGGCGACATCATCGCTTTCGACATCGACGCCCGCCGTCTGGACGTGGAGATCGACGAGGCTGAGGTGGCCCGGCGGCTGGCGGCGTGGTCGCCGCCGGCGCCGCGCTACGAGCGGGGCGTGTTCGCAAAGTACGCGGCGGGAGTCTCGAGCGCGTCGGAGGGCGCGGTCACGAGCTAGCGGCGGCGGCGCGGCCGGCCGCGAGGTCGACGGTAGCGGGGGGTGGAGCCCGTGGTGAGGAACAAGTGGGCCATGACCTCCTGCCGGCGCCGCCAGGGACGGGCCACGCTCTCGATGACACCATCGACAAACGCCAGGAAGGCAGCCGTGGCTTCCAGCAGAGCCCTCACGGGCAACCTCCAGGCATGTGGGGCCAGCCGAACCGAGCCCCCGGACTAGCGGCGGGGTGGTCGGCGGTGTGGGTCGGGACTGGAGCCGGTCGTGATCGTCGTGCGATCGATGACACGCCGCCTGAAGCCCACGAGCCGGAACATGCCGGCGAGTGTGTCGTCGATGAAGGCGAGAACCGCAAGGACTTTCCTGAGGAGCTGCCTCATGGAGGGATCCTCCATGGGTGCAAGCCTAGCAGGACAAGCAAGGCCCCTGCCGGCTGGCAGGGGCCTCAATCGGTTGCGGTTCTGGCGACCCCGATCGGATTTGAACCGACGATCTCCACCTTGACAGGGTGGCGTGTTAGGCCGCTACACCACGGGGCCGCGGCGCGTCTGATCGTAGCGGCTCGGCACGGCCCAGCCAACCTGCGGGACGGCGCGAACCGGATGAGACCTAGGCCAGGAGCGGCTTGCCGTCCTTGATGATCGACCAGCCCCCGCTATCGCGCTCCATGTCGTACAGGACCACGTGGCAGTTGCCGCAGATGGGCCCCGTCACCTCGCGCTCGCCGTTGGAGACGGTGTGCTCGTCGCACACGCCCCCATAGCGCTCGACGCCGTCGAGGTTGCAGAAGATGCACGTCAAGTGGGGCGTGTTCTCCTTCGGGCAGTCGGGGCAGGTCGAGCCGGCGGAGAAGTCGCAGCCGCCGGGGCCGCAGGTGTACTTCTCCAGGTTCTCAAGCACGTAGTTACTGGCCATGGTTTCGCTTCCCTCCCCTAGGAGACCGCGGCGGCGTTGCGCGCGCGCGCCCACTCGTGGGCCTCGTCGGAGGCGACCCACTTGATGGCGTTGGCGAGCAGCCGGCGGTAGTTCGCGTTGTTGTAGGAGGTGGGCACGTCGCCCGCCTGCACGTAGACGATGGGGCTGTTGCGGTAGTTCTTCGCCCAGACCACCAGGTTCGGCGTCGGCGGGTGGGTCCAGTCGCCGCGCTCGTACATGCGGCCGTCGTTCACGACCAGCGAGGGCGAGAAGAAGTTCCTGTAGGTGAAGTCGAAATCGCTGCGGACGAGGGGCACGAGGCTGTCCTCGTGGTAGGGCGCCAGGTAGATCTCGTCCTGCAACTCGAACGAGAGGTCGACGCCCTGGACGACGGGGTGGTCGGCCTCTTCGTCGACCACGCTGCAGGTGTGGTTGGCAGCGAGGAGGTAGCCGGAGTCGGGGTAGTCGACGCCGCGCAGGCTGCCGGGGTTGTAGAAGAAGCGGCCGCCGATGATCTCCGCGTACTCCTCCCAGGCGGGCCAGGAGCAGATGTTGTGGTGGATCATGACGAGGCCCTTGCCCTCTTCGGTGAGGCGCATGTAGCCGTCCTTCAACTCCTGGGGCGGATCCGGGGGACCACCGACGCCGAAGACGCCCGGCATCGAGTAGTCGACGATGCAGTCGTACTCGCGGGAGTTCTCGGGCTGGAAGAAGAGCTGGGCGGCGGGCTGCTCGACGTGCGTCCACGCGGAGATCTCACCCTCCTGCTGGAACGCATCGAACATCTGGAAGAAGGGTTCGCGCTGGAAGGGATGCCCCTTCGAGGCGAGCAGGACGTTGGGGGCGCTCATGGCTGTGTCCTCCGTCTGGTCCGGATTGGCTGGCGCATTCTACGAGGTTCGCGAGGGCGGCGGGGCCAGTCTCGGTGGGCGTCACCTTGGCTGCCGGAGGAATGGCGCACAGAGCCACCGGCAATGGTGTCTGGTTGCCATGATTGTGTCATGGCGGCAGACTGCGCCGATGCTTGCACGCGTGCAGTCGAGCGCGGTCGTTGGGCTCGACGGCGTCATGGTCGACGTCGAGGTCGACATTTCCCGTGCGCAGAACCCGACGACGGCGATCGTCGGGCTGCCCGACGCGGCCGTACAGGAGTCGAAGGAGCGGGTGCGGGCAGCCATCCGCAATAGCGCGCTCACGTGGCCGTTCAACAGCCGCATCGTCGTGAATCTGGCGCCGGCCGACCTGCGCAAGGAGGGCCCCGCCTACGACCTGCCCATCGCAGCGGGAGTGATGGTCGCGAGCGGGCAGGTGGAAGCCGACCTCGGCGACGCGGTGTTCGTGGGGGAGCTGGCGCTCGATGGGGAGGTGCGGAGCGTGCGGGGGGCACTGCCGATGGTGGCGGTGGCGCGGGACCGGGGCGCGCGGCGAGCGTTCGTGCCGGCCCCGAACGCGCCCGAGGCAGCACTGGTGGACGGGCTCGAGGTGTATCCCGTGGAGTCGCTCACGCAGCTGGCGGCGCACCTGCTGGGGAAGGCGCCGATCGCCCCGTACTCGCCGGACGACATAGACGAGGACGCGGAGTCACTGGGCCCGGACCTGGCCGACGTCATCGGGCAAGAGCACGCGAAGCGGGCGCTGGCGATGGCCGCGGCGGGCGGTCACAACCTGCTGATGCGGGGTCCGCCCGGCAGCGGAAAGACGCTGCTGGCGCGGGCCATCCCCTCGATCCTGCCGCCGATGACGAACGACGAGGCGCTGGAGGTGACGCGCATCTACAGCGTCGCGGGCCTCCTGCCGGCAGGCGCGGGGCTCGTGCGCGAGCGGCCGTTCCGGGCGCCCCACCACACGATCTCGCACGCGGGACTGGTGGGGGGAGGGTCCGTGCCGCGACCGGGAGAGATCACCCTGAGCCACCACGGCGTGCTCTTCCTCGATGAGCTTCCCGAGTTCGGGACGCAGGTGCTGGAGGTGCTGCGCCAGCCTCTGGAGGACCGCATCGTGACCATCAGCCGGGCGCGGCAATCGGCCACGTTCCCGGCGAGCTTCGCGCTGGTGGCGGCGCAGAACCCCTGTCCCTGCGGCTACCTCGGCGACCCCGTGCGGGAGTGCCGCTGTCCGGCGAACGCGGCGGCCCGCTACCAGCGGCGCGTCTCGGGGCCGGTGCTGGACCGGATCGACATCTTCATCGACGTGCCCCGCGTCGACTACGAGAAGCTGGCGGCGGGGGCGAAGGGGGAGGCGTCGTCGGTGGTGGCGGCGCGGGTGCGGGAGGTGCGGGCGATCCAGCGGGAGCGCTTCGCGGGGACGGCCACGCGCCTGAACGCGGAGATGGGGCCGACGGAGGTGCGGGAGCACGCCCAGTGGAAGCTGGACGAGCAGGCGCAACGCATCCTGAGCCAGGCGACGGCGCAGATGGCGCTCTCGGCACGGGCGTTCCACCGCGTGCTCAAGGTCGCGCGCACGGTGGCGGACTTCGACGGCAGCGATGTGATCGGGAGCGCGCACGTGGCGGAGGCGTTGCAGTACCGGGAGCGGGCGGAGTAGGCAAACACGGTTAGAACATACGTGTTGACAGGCGAACGGACGTTCGCTATGGTGTTCGGACCCTGCGAACGGATGTGCTAGCCATGGTGAACACCATCCCCACCATCATCGTCGAAGTTCTCCTCGCCGGATCTGCGGTCGCGCTTCTTGGAGCGACCATTCGCTCCATGCTTCCGCGGCGGGGAGCGCGGCGCCGGGGTGGGTTGCGCGTGCTGGACGTCCCGCGAGTGGCCCTGTGGCAACCGCGGCGGCGGTCCGTTCGAGGAGAGTTGCGTCCGGCCCTGGGCCGCGTGGAACCCCTCGCCACGCGGCGCCAGGAGCTGGCGCGGCGCGCTTCGTAGCAGCCTAGTTGGTCTTGCGCGCGCAGCTGCGCACGCCGCGAATCGTCTCGATTCGGGTGAGCAGCCTCGATATCTGTGACAACCCGCTTGTTTCCAGCGTGGCGAGGACGGAAACGGTTCCGTTGCCGTTCTTGGTCGTGTTGACGTTGACCATGTTGACGTCTTCCGCCGCCACCAGCGTGCTGATATCGCGAAGAAGCCCGACGCGGTCCCAGGCGTCGATGTGGACGGTGGCCGGGTAGCGCTGCTCGTCAGTGCGGCCCCAGTCGAGATCGATGAGGCGGTCGGGCTCGCGCTCGTGCAGGACGTTGTGGCAATCGGCGCGGTGGACGGTGACGCCACGGCTGCGCGTGACGTAGCCGCGCACGCTGTCTCCGGGCACGGGATTGCAGCAGCGCGCGAGGGTTGTCTCCAGGCCTCCGGCGGCGAGGCCGCGCAGGCCCGGGCCGCTGCCCGGGCTGGAGGGACGGCCCAGGGGAATCTCGTCGAGGTCGTCGGGTTCGTGGTGCTGCTGGAGGAGGGCGCTCGCCTTGTGCGTGACCGATTCGACGCTGACATCGCCGTAGCCGATGTTGGCGAGCAGGTCGTTCCAGGTCTTTCCGGGGAAGAGGGCAACGAGCTCGTCCTGGTGGTCGGCGATGTCGAAGCCGAGGCGGCGCAGCTCGCGCTCCAGCATGTCGCGCCCGCGATCGATGCTCTCCGCCTTGCGCTGCTTGCGGAACCATTGCCGCACCTTCTGGCGGCCGGTGGTGGTCTGCAGGTAGCCGAGGCTCTCGCTGAGCCAGTCGCGCGAGGGGCCGCTGCGGGAGCGGCTGCGCATGATCTCGACGACGTCGCCGTTCTGCAGGGTTGAGTTGAGCGCCGCCATCTTGCCGTTGACCTTGGCGCCGATGGTCTGGTGGCCGAGGTCGGTGTGGATGCGGTAGGCGAAGTCGAGGGGGGTGGCGCCGGCGGGGAGGTCGAGCACATCGCCCCGGGGCGAGAGCACGAACACCTGGTCGTCGAACACGTCGGTCTTGACGCTCTCGACGAACTCCTCGGCGCCCGAAAGTTCGCGCTGCCACTCAAGCAGCTGGCGCAGCCAGGCGATGCGCTCCTCATCCTGGGAAGAGCGGTCGGTGGACCCCTTGTAGCGCCAGTGGGCGGCGACGCCGTACTCGGCCACGCGGTGCATCTCGTAGGTGCGGATCTGCACTTCGAGGGGGCGGTTTCCCGGGCCGATGACGGTCGTGTGCAGGGACTGGTACATGCTCGCCTTGGGGCTGGCGATGTAGTCATCGAACTGCCCCGGGAGGGGACGCCAGGTGGAGTGGACCACGCCGAGGGCGGCGTAGCAGTCGGAGACGTCCTTCACGAGGATGCGGAGGGCGAGGAGGTCGTAAATCTGATCGAAAGACTTGGCCTCGCGGCCGTAGCGATTCGCCTTCTGGAAGATGGAGTAGATGTGCTTGGCGCGGCCGGTCACCTCGGCCTCGATGCGGGCGTCGTCGAGCTGGGTTCGCAGCCCCGCGGCGACGTCCTCGATGTAGCGTTCGCGGGCAAGCCGGGTCGCGTCGAGGCGGGCGGCAATCTCCTGGTAGCGCTCCGGCTCGAGGTAACGGAAGGCGAGATCCTCCAGCTCCCACTTGATCTGCCAGATCCCGAGGCGGGTCGCGAGTGGGGCGAAGATCTCCATGGTCTCGCGGGCGATGCGGTGCTGCTTCTCATCGGAGAGCGCATAGAGCGTGCGCATGTTGTGGAGGCGATCGCAGAGCTTGATGAGGACGACGCGCACGTCGGCGGCCATAGCGAGCAGCATCTTGCGGAGGTTCTGGGCCTGGACCCCGCCGCCCTCCTCCTCCGTCACGCGCAGGGGGAGGCTATCGAGCTTGGTCAGCCCCTCGACGAGCTGGGCGGCGTCGTCGCCGAAGCGGTCGGCGATCTCCTCGTTGGGCACGCCGCAGTCCTCCTGCACGTCGTGCAGGAGGGCGGCGATGAGGGAAGGCTGGTCGAGCTCGAGCCCGGCGACGAGCTTGGTCACTTCCAGGGGATGGGTGATGTAGGGGTCGCCGGTGCGGCGCATCTGGCCCTGGTGGCTCTTCTCGGCGAAGGCGTAGGCCTCGGCGATACGCTCGACTCGCTCGGATGGGAGGTAGCTCCCGACGGTGTCGAGGAGGTCCGTGACGGCGGTGGTTTCCGGAGAGCTCTCCAGGACGCTCACACGCTTTCTCGTTGGGCCTTTTCTGCCAGTATCTTAGCAGGCAACCCCACTACACCTGACGGGATGGGCATGAGCGGACGGTACCAGACGCCGCGGGGGACGGAGGACATCCTCCCCGAAGAGCAGCCGTACTGGCGCGCGATTCGCGACGCCGCCGAGGACGTGACGCGGCTGTTCGGCTACGAGCGGCTCGATACGCCGACCTTCGAGGACGCCGCCCTCTTCGAGAAGGGGACGGGCGACACGACGGACATCGTCGAGAAGGAGATGTACGGCTTCGAGGACCAGGGGGGCGAGTCGCTCTCGCTCATCCCGGAGGCGACGCCGGCTATCTGCCGGGCCTACCTCGAGCACGGGCTCGCCAGCCGTCCGCAACCGGTGCGGCTCTTCACGATCGCGCGCATGTTCCGCTACAACCGCCCGCAGCTCGGGCGGCTGCGCCAGTTCAACCAGTTCGACTGCGAGGTGCTGGGCTCGGACACGGCGTTGGTCGACGCCGAGCTGATCGAGCTGCACTGGCGCTTCTACGAGCGGCTCGGACTGCGCGACCTGGAGATCCGGCTGGGGAGCATCGACGACCCGGAGCCGCGCCGCGCCTATCTCGACCGGCTGCGCGCGTACTACCTGCCCCTCCGGGACCAGCTCTCGGAAGACAGCCAGCGCCGGCTCGAGCGCAACCCCCTGCGCCTGCTCGACAGCAACGACCCGGGCGACCAGGCGCTGCGCGAGGGCGCGCCGACGATGATCGACGCGCTGAGCGCGGAGGCGAGGGAGCACTTCGAGGGCGTGAAGGACGCACTCACGGCGGCGGGCGTGCCCTTCGTGGTCGACCCGCTGCTGGTGCGGGGGCTCGACTACTACAACCGCACGGTCTGGGAGATCGTGCCGAAGGGCGACGGGCGCCAGCAGAGCTCGATCGGCGCAGGCGGGCGGTACGACGGCCTGATCGAGACGATCGGGGGCAAGCCCACGCCGGCGAGCGGCTTCGCCACCGGCCTCGAGCGGGTGATCATCGAGATGAAGCGGCAGGAGCTGACCCTGGCCGAGGCCGGGGCGCCCGACGTGTTCATCGTGCACGCCGGCGAGGAGGGGGCGCGGGGGGCGGTGCGCGCGGGCGCGGACCTGCGCGCCGCGGGCTTCGTGACGCTGCTGGGGGAGTCGGGGCGCTCGTTCCGGGCGCAGCTGCGCCGCGCGAACGGGAGCGGTGCGCGGTTCGCGGTCATCATCGGGGAGGACGAGGCGGCGCGGGGCGTGGCCGCGCTGAAGGACCTGCGCGAAGAGGGGGAGCAGGAGGACGTTCCCCTCGGCGAAGTCGCCGCCCGGCTCGGCCGGGAGCTGCGCTAGCCGAGCGCGAAGGGCGTGCCGCCCGCAGAATAGACCCATGGACGAGGCCGTTCGCCAGAGGCTCAGCGAGATCCGGGTCCGATTCGACGCGATCACGGAGGAGATGGGGCAACCCGAGGTTGCCGCCGACTACGACCAGGTCGCGAAGCTTGCGCGCGAGCGCTCCGAGATCGCACCGATAGTCGAGCTGCTGACCGCGTACACCGAGGCTGAATCGGCCCGTGCGGACGCGCAGGAGCTGCTGGACGAGGGCGACGAGGAGATGCGCGAGCTGGCGGAGGCGGAGCTCGCCGGGGCCGACGAGAAGCTGGAGCAGCTCGACGGGGAGATCCTGCGGGCGCTCCTGCCGAAGGACGAGCGCGACAGCCGCAACGTGATCATGGAGATCCGGGCGGGGACGGGCGGCGAGGAGGCGGCCCTGTTCGCGCAGGAGCTGTACCGCGCCTACTACCGCTACGCCGAGCGGCGCGGCTGGCGCACGCAGGTGCTGAACGTCTCGGAGACGGGCCTCGGCGGGTACAAGGAGGTCATCTTCAGCGTGACCGGCGAGGGCGCCTTCTCGAGGCTGAAGTACGAGAGCGGCGTTCACCGCGTCCAGCGCGTACCCGAGACGGAGGCGCAGGGCCGGATTCACACCTCCACGGCCACGGCGGCGGTCCTGCCCGAGGCGGAAGAGGTGGACGTGGACGTCCAGGAGAAGGACCTGCGGGTCGACATCTTCCACGCCTCGGGGGCGGGCGGCCAGAACGTGAACAAGGTCGCGACGGCCGTGCGCTTGACCCACCTCCCCACGGGGCAGGTGGTGGTGTGCCAGGACGAGCGCTCGCAGCTCAAGAACCGGGCGAAGGCGATGACGGTCCTGCGCTCGCGGCTGCTGGCGATGGAGCAGGAAAAGCAGGAGGCGGAGCTGGCGGCCGATCGCCGCACGCAGGTGGGGAGCGGCGACCGCAGCGAGAAGATCAGGACCTACAACTTCCCGCAGGACCGAATCACGGACCACCGCATCGGGCTGACCGTGCACAACATCCCCGACCGGCTGGACGGCAACATCGACGACATCATCGATGCCGTGGCGGCGGCGGAAGAGGCTGCGAAGCTGCAGGCGACGGCGTGAAAGCCCGGGAGGCGGCGGCTCAGGTTCGCGCCGAGCTGGAAGCCGCCGGCATTCCCGATGCGGCCATGGAGGCGGAACTGCTCACGCGCCACGCGAGCGGACTCAGCCGGAGCGCGTTCTTCGCCGACGAGCCCGTGGCGGAGGGCGCCTGGGACGAGCTCCGGGCGCTCATGACGCGAAGGCTCCGGCGCGAGCCAACCCCCTACCTGACGGGATTGCGGGAGTTTCACGGACTCGAGCTGGTGGTGGGGCCGGGCGCCCTTATCCCACGGCCGGAGACGGAGCTGCTGGTGGAGGTGGGGCTGCGCGAGCTCGAACGCGACCCGGCGGCGACCGTGCTCGACCTGGGCACGGGCTGCGGGGCCATCGCTATCGCCGTAGCGAAAGCGGCGCCGGGGACGCGCGTGATCGCGGCCGATGTGAGCGCCGAAGCCCTGCGGGTCGCGGCCCTGAACGTGAAGCGGCACGGCGTGCCGGTCTCGCTCGTGCAGAGCGACCTGGCACGGGCCATCCGTCGGGCGGACATCATCCTGGCGAACCTGCCGTACGTGCCCGAGGGCATCATCGAGACGTTGCAGCCCGAGGTTCAGCACTACGAACCGCGCGTCGCGCTCAACGGCGGCGAGGACGGGCTCGACCTCGTGCGGGCGCTGCTCGCGGACTGCGAGTCGCGATTGCGGCCGCGGCTGGTGGCCTTCGAAATCGGGATGGGGCAGGCCAGGCACGTGGTGGAGGCGGCGGAGGCGCTGGGGGCGGAAGCGGGCATCGAGCACGACCTGGTGGGGTGGGAACGGGTGGTCACGGCACGGTGGGCGTGAAACTGATCGCCCTCGATATAGACGGCACGCTCCTGCCCTACGAGGGACCGTACAAGGGGGAGCTCTCGCCGCGCCTGCGGGCGGCGGTACGGGCGCTCGTGGAGCACGGCCACACGGTCATGCTGGCGAGCGGGCGGATGCGGGCAGGCGTCATGAGCATCGCCCGCGAGCTTGGTCTCGACACGCCCTTCGTCGCGCAGGAGGGCTGCCTGATCGCGGAGGCGAGTGGGAAGATCGTGCAGGAGATCAAGCTGGAGCGGCGGCTGGCGCTGGCCGTCTCCGACTACGCGCGCGAAGCGGGCTACGCCTACGAGTGGTTCAGCTCGGATCGCTATGCGGTGACGGAGCGGTCGCCGGCCACGGACTACTACTCGGAGCTGGGCGAGGTGACGCCGGAGTACCACCCACGGCCGGAGTCGCTGGGCTTCGAGCCGAGCGGGGTGGGGGTGCTGGGCGACCGGGACAGCTCGTCGGAGGTGCACAGGACCCTCGACGCGCTGCACGGGGACTCGCTCCACCTGCTCGACTTCCCCTTCGTGACGGTCGCGCTGGCGCCGGAGGCGACCAAGGGGAACGCCCTCTCGCTCATCGCCGGCGACCTCGGCGTCGCACGCAGCGAGACGGTCGCGATCGGGGACAGCGTGAACGATGTCTCCATGCTCGCGTGGGCGGGGCGGGGCCTCGCGACGGCGAAGGCCGATCCCCGTGCACAGGCAGCCGCCAACGAGTCCCTCCCGGACGAGGTGGACGCGGTGGCGCAGGCGCTCGAGGAGCTGCTCTAGCCCTCCGGGTCGATGCGGTGCCAGATACGGAGGAGGACGAGCGCGATCCCGAGGATGAGGATGGCCGCCAGCGTGACCGGCAGGACAACTCGCAGCCAGTCGATGGAGGCGCCCTCGGACTCGTCGACGGCAAGAACGGCGTACTGGCCGCTCACCTCGCGGATGCGTGAGACGAGCTCGTCCTCGGGGAGGGACACGGGCGCGTCTCCACCGTTGGTCGCGATGCCGCCCTCGACCACGAAGAGGGCGGCGGGGACGGGCCACTGGAACGTGCGCCCATCCCGGCGGAGGCCGACGACGACGCGGGCGCCCTCGGACGGTTCTTCGGCGCGAGGGCACTCGGATGGGGCGGTCGAGAACCTGAGGTCCTGGGCGATGGCGGAGCCCTTCAGGTAGACCTCGGGCTGGACCGCCGGCGCCCCACCGAGCGCCACTACCTCGCCGACAACGATCACGTCCAGGTCCTCGATGGACGCCCAGAGGTCATCCAGGTCGAAGTGGGGGCAGTCGTCGTGGGCGCGGGCCGTTTCGGCTTGCGCCGTCGCGAGCCCGACAAGAGCTGTCGCCAGCGCGAAGAGCGCCGCGAAGACCACCCGGGGAGCGCCGGTCGTTTCCGTCGGACGGCCTACGATTCGGCCTGGGCGAACTGGTAAATCTTGCCCTCGGTCTTGATGGAGGGCGCGATGACCATCTCGGCGTCCTGGAACTCGCGGATGGTGTGGGCGCCGCACATGCCCATCGCCGTCTTGAGCGCGCCGGCCAGGTTCTCCGTGCCGTCGGTGCGGCTGGTCGGGCCGAAGAGGGTCTTCTGCAGCGTCGTGTTGACGCCGACGAAGACGCGGGTGCCCCGGGGGAGGTCGGCGTGGGAGGTGGCCATGCCCCAGTGATAGCCGCGCCCAGGCGCCTCGGTGGTGGCGGCGAAGGGCGAGCCCATCATGACGCCGTCGGCGCCGGCGGCGAAGCACTTGCAGACGTCACCGCCGGTGCGGATGCCGCCGTCGGTGATGATGGGGATGTAGTTGCCGGTCTCGGCGAGGTAGGCCTCGCGGGCGGCGGCGCAGTCGATGGTGGCGGTCACCTGGGGGACACCGATGCCGAGGACCTCGCGGCTGGTGCAGCCGGCCCCGGGCCCCACGCCCACGAGGACGCCGGCGACGCCCGAGCGCATCACCTCGAGGGTGGCGCTAAAGCCGACCGTGTTCCCAACGACGACGGGGATGTGAATCTGCTCGAAAAGCTTCTCGAAGCGCAAACCCTCGATGCTGGTGGACTCGTGACGGGCGGTCGTGACCGTGCTCTGGACGACGAGGATATCGGCGCCCGCTTCCTGCACGAGGGGCGCGTACTGCTTGGTGCTCTTGGGGGTCACGGACACGGAGGCGACGGCGCCGCCCGCCTTCATCTCCTTGATGCGCTGGGCGATGAGGTCGTCGCGAATGGGCTGCTGGAAGGCCGACTGGAGGATGGCCGTGGCCTCGTCGCGATTGACGGAAGCGACCTCGTCGAGGATGGGGCGGGGGTCATCGTAGCGGGTCCAGATGCCCTCGAGGTTGAGGACGCCGAGGCCGCCAGCCTCGTGCATCAGAAGGGCGAACTCCGGGTCGACGACCGCATCCATGGCGGAAGCGATGAAGGGCAGCCCGAAGTGGTAGTCGCCGATGTCCAGGCCGATCTCGACCAGCTCGGGGTTGATCGTGACCTCGCCGGGAACGATGGCGACGTCGTCGAACCCGTAGGCATGTTTGAGCTGCTTGAATCGCGGTGCAGGCACGGACAAACCCTCCTCCTGGGTATGCAAAACGCCGCGCTCTGGCGAATCAGGCGCGGCGACGGTTGCGGGTGCTGTTTCGAGGCTCACCGAGGCAGTTTCCGTTCGATGCTGGATGACTCGAATGGGAGTGTCACGGCTATGCAGAAAGCGTATCCCGAGCGGGCTGCAAGGGTCAATGAACAGCCACCAGAATTCGCGCTCGCCGCGCGCTTCTGTGAAGCTGACCGAAGCATGAATGACCTCGCGCCCGGCCTCTACGTCGTCGCTACGCCGATCGGGAACCTCGGCGACCTGAGCGAGCGCGCGGCGGCTGTGCTCCAGGCAGCGTCGCTCATCGCCGCGGAGGATACGCGCGTGCTGCGCACGCTCACGGAACGGGTCGGCAGCGGGGCGACGCCCCTGAGCCTGACCGAACACAACGTGGAGGCGCGCATCCCGCGGCTGCTGGAGGCGGCGCGCGAGGGGGTCGTGGCGCTCACCTCGGACGCAGGCACGCCCGTGGTGGCCGACCCCGGAGGGCGCGCGGTCGAGGCCGCGCACGAGGCGGGCATCCCCGTCTTCGCGGTGCCGGGACCCTCCGCGCTGGCGGCGGCCGTGTCGGTGGCGGGGTTCGACGGGAGCGACGTGCACTTCCTCGGCTTCCTGCCCCGCGCGCAAGGCGACCGGCGGCGGCGGTTGACGGGGGCCGCATCGACGGCGAACACGCTCGTGTTCTTCGAGAGCCCGCGACGGGTGGCGGCGTCACTCGGGGACGTGGCGGACGCGCTCGGGGATCCACCGGCGGTGGTCTGCCGGGAGCTCACGAAGGTGCACGAGGAGGCGGTGCGTGGGCGCGCCTCGGAGCTGGCGGAACGCTTCGGGGAGACGCGCGGGGAGTGCACAGTGGTGGTCGACGTGCGGGGCTGGGCGGCCGGGAGCGACGAGCGCGAGCTTCGCGCCTACCTGGAGGAGATGCGGGAGGCGGGGGCGCAGCGCAGCTCGGCAGCGAGCGCGGCGGCGCGCCGCTTCGGCGTGTCGCGGGCGGAGGCGTACGAGGCGTGGCCGGACGACAAGGAATAGGAAACGCCTGCTTTACCCGCTCTAAGCCGTAAAGCGGCGCGGTGCTAGACTCGCCACCGAGGGCTCTCCCAAAGGGGCATCCATGGCCGAACGCATCTTCGTGGCGGTGGCCTGGCCGTACGCGAACTACCTCCTGCACGCCGGACAGGCGGCGGGGGCGTACCTCCCCGCAGACATCTTCGCCCGCTACCACCGCATGCGCGGCAACGACGTCCTCATGGTCTCCGGCTCGGACTGCCACGGAACGCCCATCACCGTGGCGGCCGACAACGAGGGCATCACGCCCCGGGAGATCGTCGACCGCTACCACCCGAAGATCCTGGAGGCGTGGGAGCGTTTTGGCATCTCGTTCGACCTCTACACCACGACCCTGACCGATAACCACTACGAGACGACACAGGACCTGTTCACGCGGCTGCTGGAGCAGGATCTGCTCTACACCGGAACCCAGGAGCAGCTCTACGACCCCGAGGCCCAGCGCTTCCTGCCCGACCGCTACGTGGAGGGCACCTGCCCGCTCTGCGGGTACACCGAGGCGCGCGGCGACCAGTGCGACCAGTGCGGCTCGCAGCTCGACGCGATCGACCTGATCGAGCCGCGCAGCAAGGTGAGCGGGGCCACGCCCGAGGTGCGCGAGTCGGAGCACTTCATGCTGCGTCTGTCCGCGTTCAACCAGCAGCTGCGCGAGTGGGTGAGCGCCCAGCCGCACTGGCGCCGGAACGTGGCCAACTTCACGCTCGGCATCCTCGAAGAGGGGCTGAAGGACCGCGCGATCACACGCGATATCAGTTGGGGCGTGCCGGTGCCGGTCGAGGGGTACGAGGACAAGCGCATTTATGTCTGGTTCGACGCCGTCATCGGCTACCTTTCGGCGGCGAAGGAGTGGGCCAGCCAGAGCGGGGACCCCGAAGCCTGGCGCCTCTACTGGGAAGACGAGGACACGAAGGCGTACTACTTCATCGGGAAGGACAACATCCCCTTCCACACCCTCATCTGGCCGGCGATGCTGCTCGGCTACGGGGGCCTGAACCTCCCCCACGACGTTCCCGCAAACCAGTACGTCAACTTCAGCGACGGACAGAAGCAGAGCAAGTCGAAGGGCACGGCGACGTGGCTGCTGGACCTGCTCGACACGTACGACGCCGACGTCGTGCGTTTCTACCTGACGCAGATCATGCCCGAAACGAGCGACTCCGAGTTCCGCGAGGAGGAGCTGATCCGGGCGAACAACGAGGTCCTGATCGCGACCTGGGGGAACCTGGCGAACCGCGTGCTCGCGATGATCCGGCGGAACTTCGACGGCGTCGTGCCGGACCCGGGCGCGCTGGGCGCGGAGAGCGAAGCGCTGCTCGCGACCGTGCGCGAGGGCTTCGAGCGCGCGGGCGCCGAGTACGCAGCCTGCCAGTTTCGGGGAGCGCTGCGCGAGGGGCTCGCCGTCGCCCAGGCCGCCAACAAGTACCTCGACGACCGCGCCCCCTGGCGAGCGGTGAAGGAAGACCGCGATCACGCAGCGGAGACCCTCTACACGGCGTTGCAGGCAATCTCGGGACTGTGCGCGCTGCTGCACCCCATCCTGCCCTTCTCCACGAACCAGCTCCACGCCACGCTCGGGAACGAGGGGACGCCCGAGATGTCGGGCTGGAATCTGACGGAGGCCCCCGCAGGGCGGGCCCTCGGCGAGGGCGGCGCGCTCTACCGCAAGCTGGACCTGCCCGAGCCGGTCTCGACCTGATGCGCTTCTTCGACTCCCACAGCCACCTCCAGGACGAGCGCTTCGACGAGGACCGCGCGGCGGTCCTCGGGCGCGCGGCCGCGGCGGGCGTAGAGACGATCGTCGTGTGCGGAGAGGATGTTGCGTCAAGCGAAGCGGCGATCAGCCTGGCCGAGCGGACGGAGCGCCCGGGACTGCTGGCGACCGCGGGCTTCCACCCGCACGAAGCGTCACGGGCGACCACGGCCGCGCTCAGCGCGATCGAGACCCTGGCCAGGAACGCCGGAGTAGCGGCGATCGGCGAGATCGGGCTCGACTTCTACCGCGACCTCTCGCCCCGCGACGTGCAGCGCCGCGTCTTCGACGCACAGCTCGCGATCGCGGCGCGGCTAGGGCTGCCGGTGACGGTTCACTCCCGCGACGCCGAGGAAGACCTGGCCCCGCACCTGGAGACGTTCGCAGCCGAGTCGCCGCTCGGCGGCGAGGGGCGACCGCTGGGCGTCCTGCACGCCTTCGGGGGAACGCTCGAGCAAGCGCAGCGGCACGTCGAGCTGGGCTTCCTCATCTCGCTGACCTGCGCGGCGGGCTACCCGCGCAACGACGAGGCCCGGCGCATCGCCGCGGGCCTGCCCCTTTCGGCGCTGTTGATCGAGACCGACAGCCCGGCCCTGCCGCCGCAATCGGCGCGGGGCACCCGCAACGAGCCCGCCAACGTGCGCGCCGCCGCCGAGGTTGTGGCCGAAGCTCGGGGCATCGGCGTGGAGGCGGTCGCCGCCGCGACCACGGCCACCGCGGAGGCGCTCTTCGCGGCGCCCGTCCCGGTGGTGGAGGCCCCGGCGTGACGCAGACGCAGATGTCGCTGTACGGCCCCGTGGCGGAGGACCTGATCCTGGTCGAGGACCTGCTCGAGTCGGTGAAGCGCGTGGACCTCGCGCCCCTGCGCCTGATGCTGGACCACGCACTGGCGCCGCGAGGCAAGCGACTGCGGCCCGCCCTCGTGCTGCTGGCGGGCACCTTCGGCGACTACAACCTGAACCGGCTCGTCCCGCTGGGAACGGCGATCGAGCTCCTCCACACGGCGAGCCTCGTGCACGACGACGTGGTCGACGGAGCGACGAGCCGCCGGGGCCGCCCCACCGCCAACGCCGTCTTCGACAACGCGCTGACGGTGCTGCTGGGCGACTTCATGTTCGCGAACGCGGCTGAGATGGTGACGCGCACGGGCAGCCTGCCAGTGACGCGGCTCTTCGCACTGGCGCTCATGAAGATGACGAACGGCGAGCTGGACCAGGACTCGGCCGCCTTCGACGTTGGGCGCGACGTGCAGCACTACCTCTGGCGCATCGGCGGAAAGACGGCGGCGCTGTTCGGGCACTCGACCCAGGGCGGGGCCCTGCTGGCGGGCTGCAGCGAGGGACAGGTCGAGGCGCTGCGGAGCTACGGCTACAACCTGGGCATGGCCTTCCAGATTGTCGACGACATCCTCGACTTCACGGGGGACGAGGCGGAGATGGGGAAGCCGGCGGGGGGCGACCTTCTCGAAGGCACGATCACGCTGCCGGCGCTCTTCTACCTGGACTCGGCGCCGCAGGAGAACCCGGTGCGCCGCTTCCTCGCGGCGGACGGCGACCGCGCGGCGGTCCTGCCGGACGCGCTGGAGGCGGTGGTGGAATCGGAAGCGATCGGGCGGGCGCAGGGGATGGCGCAGGAGTTCGTGGACCGCGCCCTCCAGGGCCTCTCGACCCTGGAGGCGACCGACGCCCGCCGCACGCTCGAAGAGCTGAGCGGCTACGTGCTGTCCCGGCGAAGCTAGCGGAACTTCCTCTTCAGGTCCTTGTGGATGCGGGCGGGCACGCCCTTCTTGATGACGTCGCGCCGCTCGTAGGCATCCTTCACCTCCCGGGGGGAGATGGGGTTGTTGAACATGTCGACGAGGTCGCCCCTGGCGGCCACTTCGCGCATGTCGTTGAGGGCGGAACGCTCGCCCCTGCTGAGGCGCTTCTTCGGAACGGGCTTGTTGATCTCGGGGTGCTCGTTAGGGCGGCCACCCGTGAGGCGCTTGCTGACCTTCTGGCCCAGGTGCCAGTAGGTACCGTCATCGGGAATCTTGCGGGGGTACCCGTCACGGAACGTGAACGCCGCGAACGATGTGGGCATGATGCGCTCGGCATCCACGTAGCACTCGGGGCAGGGAACGGCCTCGCCGGCCTCGCGCATGGGCCGCAGCTCTTCGAACACGCCGTGGCAGGGGTCGCAGTAGTACTCGTAGAGGGGCATGGAGAACCTCCGCTCGCCTTTGGAGCGACTCTTCGTAACGAAGATTCTACCGCGATCGTCAAATCTGGGAACGTTGCCGGTTACTCGCCCTTGTCGAGCGCGCTCACACCCTCGACGAAGCGGCGGGCGTTGGGGTCGCGGTCGAGGTGGTAGCGGACCAACTCGGCGATGGCCGTTCGCAGCTCCCGCTGGACCTCGGGAGGGATGCCTACGGCGGCGAATTCGGCGGCGGTGGCGCGCCTCGCGAAGCGCAGCAGCTTGATCACGGGCACTGAGACGATCCGTCCGCCGCCCGCCTCGGGCCGGCACTCGCGGCAGACGAGTCCGCCCGCTGAGGGAGAGAGCAGCGTCTCCTCCTCGGGCAGGCGATCCCCGCAGGCCACGCAGCCGTCGATGTGCGGCTCGTAACCGAGGAGGGCGAGGAGGCGCAGCTCGAAGTGGCGCGTGACGGAAGCCCCCTTGCCGCCTTCGAGCAGCTCCAGGGCGTTCACGAGGAGGGCATAGAGCTCGGGAAGCGGCTCGCGCTCCTCGGTGAAGCGGTCGACGAGCTCGAGGCAGTAGAGCGCCTCGGCGCTGGCGTCGAGGTCCTCGCGCAGGCGCCGGTAGGCGTCGACGGTTTCGGCCTGGGTGAACACGTCGAGGCTGCGGCCGTGGGCGACGAGGACGCGGCTGCGGGTCAGCGGTTCGAGGTGGCCGCGCATGCGGCTGCGGGCCTTGCGCACGCCCTTCGCGATCGCCTCGAACTTGCCTTCGCTGCCGCTGAAGACGGTGAGAATGCTGTCGGCCTCGCCGAGATTGCGGCGGCGCAGGACGACTCCCTCGGCACGGTAGACGCGGGGCCGCGCGGCCACGCTACAGCTCCTGCCGCCCCTCGAGCGCGCGGGAGAGGGTGAGGTCGTCCATGTATTCGATGTCAGCGCCGCTGGGGAGGCCACGGGCGAGACGGGTGACGCGCACCCCGAGGGGCTGGAGGAGGCGCTGCACGTACATGGAGGTGGCCTCTCCCTCGAGGCTCGGATTGGTGGCCATGATGACCTCGGCCACCGCGCCCGCTTCCACGCGCCGCAGCAGCTCCTGGATGCGCAACTGTTCGGGGCCGACGCCGTCGATCGGGTTCAGCGACCCGTGGAGCACATGGTAGAGGCCGCGGAAGCCGCCGGTGCGCTCGACGACCAGCACATCGAGGGGCTGCTCGACGACGCAGACGAGGGTGCGGTCGCGTTGCTCATCGTCGCAGAGGGCGCAGGGGTCGCTCACGGTGATGTTGAAGCAGGACTCGCAGAGGACGACGCGCTCCTTCACGTCGGCGAGGGCCTGGCCGAGAGCGCGGGCGTCGTCCTCGGGGGCCCTGAGCACGTGGTAGGCGAGTCGCTGGGCCGACTTGGGGCCGATACCCGGGAGCTTGGAGAACTCCTGGATCAGGCGGGCGATCGGCTCGGGCGCGCCGGCCTCGGGCACGCCGCCTCAGCCGCCGAGTCCCGGCAGGTCGAGCCCGCCGGTGAACATGCCGAGGGAATCCGCCTGGAGCGCATTGGCGCGCTCGGCGGCATCGTGGATGGCGGCCAGCACGAGGTCCTCCAGCATCTCGACGTCTTCCGGGTCGACGACGTCGGGCTCGATGGCGATGGCTTGGATCTTCTGCTCGCCATTCATAGTGACGCGCACGGCGCCGCCGCCGGCGGTGCCCTCGACGGTCTTGGCGGCAAGCTCTTCCTGCGCGCGCTGGAGCATGGCCTGGGCCTCGGCGAGCTGCCCCGCCTGGGCGCCGCCCCGGCCACGCTGGCCGCCGCCGCCTCCGCGACGCATGTACCGGTTGCGACCACTGCTCTTGGCCATCAGGCGTTCTCCTCGGGGGGCTGGGGGCGTTGGGGAGGTTCGGGCGACTCGACGGGTTTCGCGCCCATCTCGCGCGCGGCGGCCGCCAGGTGGCCGCCCTTGGCGGGGCGGCTTGCGGGCGCGGTCCGCTCGATACGCTCGACCGCAAGGGTGACGGGGCGCTTCAGCAGCTCCTCCGCCTTCTGCTCCACCAGGGTGCGTCCGTCGCTCGCGATCTTGTTCATGTGGATGGGATGGTAGAAGCCGAGCCGCAACTCGTCACCGTCCATCGCCAGCACCTTGCAGGAGTCGTTCAGCCAGGCGGCGAGGGCCGGCTGGGTCATCCGGCAGCGCTGGTAGAGCTCCCTGAGGAAGCGATCCTCGCGGCTTTCGCTGGCGGGGTCGCGACGACGGGCCCGGGACCCGCGTTGCGGGCGCTGGCCGCCGCGGGTCGGCTGTCCGTTCGCAGCGGCGGCTGCCGGAGCGGCGGCGGGTTGGGCGGGGCCGAGGACGGCGGCCGCACAGGCGACCTCAAGGGGCACGGGGCTACCGGGGTCGCGGCGGAAGTCGGCGGCGGCGAGCTCCGCCACCGCCGTCGTCAGGACGCCGACGTCGGGCGTGCGCTCGCGGGCGGCCACGAGCAGGCGCTCGCGGAGGGTGTCGATGGCCTCGCGCGTGAAGCGGGCGATATCGAGGCCGTCGCCGGCGACCTCGCGGGCGATCTCGAGAGCCGCGCCGAGATCACGGTCGGCGATGGCACCGGCGAGCTTCTCGGTGCGCTCGTCGCGCACGAGCCCGAGGGATTCGAGCACGTCGTCGGTGCTCGGGGAGTTGCCGTACATGGAGGCGATCTGTTCGAGCAGGGTGATGGCGTCGCGGAGCGCGCCCCGCGCCTCGCGGGCGATGGCCAGGAGGCCTTCCTCGGGGAGGCTGTAGCCCTCCTCTCCGGCGATGAAGCGCAGGCGTTCGACCATCGCCTCGATGGGGATGCGGCGAAAGTCGAAGCGCTGGCAGCGGGAGGTGATGGTGGCGGGGATCTCGTGCAGCTCGGTGGTCGCGAGGATGAAGATGGCGTGGGGCGGGGGCTCCTCGAGCGTCTTGAGGAGGGCGTTGAAGGCGCCGGTCGTGAGCATGTGAACCTCATCGAGGAGGTACACCTTCCGCTCGAGGTCGCTTGGGGCGAAGGCAATCTTGTCGCGGAGCTCGCGCACGTCGTCGATGCCGCGGTTGCTGGCGGCGTCCATCTCGATCAGGTCGAGGGCGGCGCCGCGGTTGATGGCGTCGCAGGAGGGGCAGGCGTTGCAGGGCTCGCCGCTCACGCGAGTCGTGCAGTTCACGGCCTTGGCGAGGATGCGGGCGGTGGTGGTCTTGCCGGTGCCGCGAGGCCCGGCGAAGAGGTAGGCGTGGGCGACCTTATCCGTTACGAGGGCATTGCGAAGGGTCTCGACGACGTGGTCCTGGCCGACCACTTCCTCGAAGCCGCGTGGGCGCCACTTCCCGTAGAGCACCGTCCCTCCCCGGAGAGCCAACGTACAGCGTTGACACGGGAGAGTATAGAACGGATGTCCCGCCGTGGATCACGAAGGAGGGGGCCGATCGGCCCCCTCCTCCCGTTGGTACCCAGACCGGAGCCTCGCCCGGGGCGAGGTCCCAGGTTGAGGCGGTTACGCCGCCCGATCGAGCTCCTTCCCCTGCAGGAAGACGTCGACGGGATGCAGCCCCGCTTCGCTGTCGCTGATGCGCTCCTTGTTGGAGCGCAGGGCCTGCCACTCCTTGCGGAATCGAGCCTTGGGCGAGTTCGCCTCGTGAAGGCGCCCCAGAAGGACCGCGCGGGCCAGTTCATACTCAGTCACAGATACTCCTCCGATTGAGCAATGGCGGCGGCGCTCCCGCCACGGGAGCATCGCCAGGCGACGCCGTCGGGGTCCCACGACTGCTTGCGGCCGTTTCGGGTCTGGGCGTTCGCTGCGAACCGGAGTCGAAGCGATCGAGAGACCCCCACGTGAGGTCCCTCCTACGCCGGCGGGGTTAGCTGTCGGGCTACGACTGGAGGTGCCGTCCGCTTTCGCGGTACGCCCCTGAATGTGGCGGTTCCCCCGCTCCCCCGGAGGGGATTTGGCGGCAGCAGATGCTGCCCATCCAGCGTTTCAGGTCGCCCCGCAACAAGCAAGGGGCCGGCGCCACAGTGGGTCAGAAATGGAGCGCGAGCCAGACCGTGGGCTCGTCCGGGGCCGTCCAGGCGACGCGGTGGCGGCGGTGCGGGGGGATGTCGGTCCAGCCGCCGGCCTCCAGATCCAGCGTCTCGCCGTCATCGAACTCGAGGCGGGCGCGGCCCTGAACGACGAGCACGAACTCGCGCCCGGGCTGGTCGTACCAGAACCCCTCGGGCGAGGCGTGCCCCGTAGAGACGATGCGCTCGATGCGGACGCCGTCGCCCTCCACAAGCGTCTCGACCAGCTCTTCCGGGAGGTCCGGCGGGAGGTCGCGGAGGAGGTCGCCGGCGCTCACCGGGAGGCTGCCAGCACCGTGCGGGCTGCATCGGAGGCGAGGCGGGCGCCCTCGTCGATGGGGTGGCCGCGGAGCCAGTCGCTGAAGACCTCGACGGCGGTCGGGCCTCGCCGGCCCGTCTCGTCGAGGATGCGGAGGAGGCCAGCCAGGTCGACATCGCCCTGGCCGGGGAGGAGGCGGTGGCCGATCGTCTCTGCGACGACGTCGGGCGAGGGTTGGGCGGGGGCATCGCTGATCTGGAGGTGGATCACCTTCTCGCCGGGGATGGCGCGGAGCAGATCGGGGTCGGGGCCTGAGCGGAACCAGTGCCAGGCGTCGAGGACGAGGCCGGCGTTGAAGCGTTCCGCATCACGGACGACGGGCCAAGCCGCAGCCAGGTTGGGGATGCCAGTCCAGGGAAGGAACTCGACGCCGAGCTGCTGCCCGTGGCGCGCGGCCACGTCGCAGGCGATGGCGAGGCCCTCGGCAGCGGCGGCAAGGTCTGTTGCCGGCTCCATGGTCACCGCCAGCACGGTGTCAGCCCCCAGCTCCTCGGCGATGCCACAGATGCGGGCGGTTTGCTCGACGATGGCGTCGCGATCGCCGGGGCCGTTCGCCCAGGCGGTGATGTACTCCAGCATCGCGAGAACGACGCCCGCATCGTCGAGGAGGGCGCGCATGTCAGCGTGCGAGAGGCCCTCGGCGCGGGCCTCGTCGTAGTGCGACATCCACATGGAGATGCCCGCGAAGCCGTTCGCGCGGGCGGCGCGGACACGCTCGGCGAAGGGCGCGGTCTGGACCGCCCCGAGGCAGAGGACGAGGTCAGCGGGCGTCAGCACCACCGCTCTCCCAGGTAATGAGCAGGCCTTGGAGGGGCGGCCGCCAGGTGGGGAGCCACTCACCGCCGGGGCCGCGTTCGAACAGCTCGTCGAGGCGGGCGGCGACGCGCTCCGCCGCCCCGGCCGCGCCCGTCGCCTCAACGTCCTCGAGTGCGAAGGCGACGGCCTCCTCCTCGCTCGCGGGGTAGGCGACGCGCTCGGGCCAGGTGAAGGGCTCGGGAAGGAGGCGAACCTCCGGGAGGAGGCCGGCATCCCACATGACGGGCAGCAGCTCGCGATGGTCAGGGGAGCGGACCATCTCGACCCCGTGGGCGATGCGGAAGAGGCGGGCATTTCGGGCAGGGGGCGTAGGGCTCCAGATCCAGATGGCGGCGCGGCGTGAGGCGGCGCGGTCGAGCTTCAGCACGAACTCGTCGATCTCGCGCACGAAGTAGACGACATCGACGCTGATGACGAAGTCGCCCTCAGCCCCGGCATCGAGCCAGGGGGCGCGTTCGAGCGCGGCGGTCGTGATTCCGGCTTCCTCGGCGGAGGCGAGAAACTCATCGCCCATGCCCGGGGCGGGCTCGGCGTTGGTGAGGGCGCGGCAGCGCAGGGCGAGGGGCAGGCCGACGCGGCCTGCCCCGCCCCCCACGTCGACGACGTGGTCGTCGGGCCGGACGAGGGCCGCGATCTCGACGAGATTCGCATCGAGGGGACGGTGCGGGTCGAAGCGGTAGGAGGGAGCGTGCTTGCTCCAGCGATCCGCATTGAGCTCGTCTAGTCCGAGCGCCTGGCGTTGCTCCCGCCGGGCGTCGATCAGGGACTGGTAGCGATCGAGGGCGGTCATGACAGGGGCAGGATAGCCCGTCGACGGCGAGTCGTCGTTCGCGTTATGACGAGTCGTTGGCCGGCGAGCGCCGCGCTCGCAGGAGCGAATACACAAGCACGGCGAGCGTTGCCCCCACGACCGGCCCGACCCAGTAGATCCAGTGCGCGCTCCACTCGCCACCGGCGATGGCGGGGCCGAGGGAGCGGGCGGGATTCATGGAGGCGTTGCCGACGGGACCCCAGGCAAGGATCGCGAGGCCGACGTAGGAGCCGACCGCGATAGCGGCGAAGCTGCCCTGGGCCCGCTCGTCGGTGGCCACGCCCATGATCACGAGAGCGAGGAAGAAGGTGAGGATGACCTCGGCGAGGAAGGCGGCATCCACGCCGCCGATGCGAGGGGCGGTCGCCCCGGCGTCGCCGGCATCGCCCACGATGGCGACGATGGCGAGCCCCGCGAGGACGCTCCCGATGAGCTGCGCCACGACGTAGGCGAGGGCGCGGAGGGAGCCGATGCGGCCCGCCAGCCGGAAGGCCAGCGTCACGACCGGGTTGATGTGCGCGCCGGAGACGTGGCCCAGCGCGAAGATGGCGGCGACCACGACCAGGCCGGCGGCAAGCCCCATCCCCACGGGCGTGACACCGCCACCACTGGCAGCGTCCACGGCCACCGCGCCCGCGCTGAAGAACACGAGCGCGAACGTGCCAAGCACCTCGGAGAGCAGGGTGGCGGCTGCGCCACGGCGATCGCCGCGCCACTCCCGGTCGATCGCGGTTCCCGTCACGGCCTGCGCGAGGCTTCTCTCGGTCACGGTCGCACACCCCCGGTGCGGCGACGGAGTATACGGACGCGATGTGGTCGGACGGCTGCGCTCAGCGGACGGACTCGTCGTACTTCGTGGCGATGTGGCCCTCGGCGACGAGGCGGTCGTACTCGTCGTCGGAGACACCCAGCAAGTCGCGGTAGACGTAGTCGTTGTCCTGTCCGAGGGCCACGGGGGGCCGGCGAATGCCACCCTCGGACGCGGGCAGGGCGTAGAGGGGTCCGGGGTAGAGGTACTCCCCGATGTCGTCCTCGATCTCGCAGGGCTGGTACAGATCGCGCGACTGGACGTGGGGGTCGGCGAGCACCCGCCATGCGTGGAGGACGGGCGCGGCGGGGATCCCCGCTTCCTGCAGGCGGTGGAAGAGGCGCTCATCCTCGAACTGGCAGGTCCACTCCGCCAAATTCGCGTCGAGGAGGTCGTGGTGGGCGGCGCGGCCGGCGCCGGTTGCGAGTTCGGGCGCGGCTGCCCAGGCGGGATCGCCCATGACGCCCCGGAGCGCCTCCCACTCGGCGTCGCTGGAAATGGTGATGGCGATCCAGCAGTCGTCGCCCTCGCCACCGTGGTCGGCGGGAAGGCAGGGGTAGAGGCCCGCGGGGGCGACGCCGTCGGCGGCGTAGATCGAGCGGTTGCCGATGGCGCGCTGCACGTTCCCGGTGAGGGCGTAGTCGAGGTACGCATGGGAGAACATGGCGACGGCGTTCTCGGCCTGGGCAAGCTCGATGAGCTGCCCCTCGCCAGTGTTGTTCCGATGCCACAGGGCAAAGAGGACCGAGAGCGCGATCTGGGTGCCGCTCACGTAGTCGGCGGCGAAGACGCCGATGATGGGGTCGTCGCCCTCGTAGCCGCGCAGCATCTGGTGGCCCATGACGCTCTCGAGGTGGATGCCGAGGACGCGGGCATCGGAATAGTCGCCGCTCAGGCCGTAGCCGGAGGCGCGCACGAAGATGATGTCGTCGCGCTGTTCACGCAGCCACTCGTAGGTGATGCCGAGCTTCTCCATCGTTCCGGCGAGGCTGTTTTCGATGACCACGTCCGACTCGGCGATGACGCGCCCGAGGATCTCGCGGCCCTCGGGACGGCGGAGGTCGACGGTGAAGCTGCGCTTGTTCCGGAACATACCGACAAAGAGCGAGCAGTAGTTCCAGGAGCGTTCGCCGGGATCGTTGTTGGGGAAGCAGATGGTGGAGGGGTAGTTCTTGACCTCTTCGGGGGTGGGGTGGGCGCGCGATCCGCGCGTGAGCGGCTGCCAGACGTACTGGTTCTCGGCCTTCAGCACCTCGGCGCCGAGGTCGCCGAGGATGGCGGTGGAGAAGGATCCCGCCCACACGCCCGTCAGGTCGACGACACGCACGCCTTCAAGGGGGAGAGGAACGGTCACGGCGCGCACCGTACGCCTCGATCGTGACAATCGCGAGTCCGCGCGGCGGGCGTCACAGGAGAGCGTCGGCGAGTTCGGTGAAGGTGGACACGGTCAGGTCGGGCTGGAGAGGCGAGTCCTCGTAGGGCAGGTTCTGGCGGTTGACGAAGGCGGCGCGGAAGCCGCAGGCGCGCGCGCCGAGCACGTCGAAGGAGTTGGCGGAGACCATGAAGCACTCGGCCGGCTCGAGACCCAGCCTGGCGGCGGCGTGGCGGTAGACGGCGGGGTGCGGCTTGAACGCCCCGATCTCGGCGACGGAGATGATGGCATCGAAGTCCCAGCCGATGCGGTTGGTTGCGAGGTGCTCGAGGAAGTGCGGGTCGCCGTTGGAGAGGGCGACGAGGTCGTAGCTCTTCTTGAGCCGGTGGAGTGCATCAAGCACCTCGGGGTAGGGGTGCAGGTCCTGCCAGAAGGCCATGATCTCGTCGTCCGCGCCGTCGTCGGAGTCGATGCGGTTGAGCCGCAGGGTGTAGCGGAGGGCGCGGCGGCAGGTCTCGAGGTAGCCGCTGTGGCCAAGCAGAAGGATGTTGTCCTGGTACTGCTCGATGCGCTGGCGGGCGCGCCACTGCGCCCAGAACTCCGCCGGGTCGGCGTCGATCCCGCGTTCGGCGAACCAGCGTCCCACCGGCGGCTCGAGGCTGCCGCCGAGGTCGAGCACGGTCCCGAAGAGGTCGAAGGTCAGGGCGCGGACGCCACCGAGGCGGGTCATGGGCCGGGAGGATAGCCGGTTCGCACATCGTGGACGCGGGCGCAGGTTCGACAAGAACGGCGAAAGTGTCCACGATTGCCGTTGACTCGCGGCCGCCCGGTTCGCGAGGGGAGCAACAGCATGAAGTTCGGGGTCTTCTTCGAGATATCGGTGCCGCGTCCGTGGGGCCCGGAGACCGAGTACACGGTGTACCAGAACTGCCTGGAGCAGGCTCGGGTCGCCGACGAACTGGGGTTCGACCAGGCATGGGCGGTGGAGCACCACTTCCTGGAGGAGTACTCGCACTGCTCGGCGCCGGAGATCTTCCTGACGGCGATCGCGATGCAGACGAAGCAGATCCGCGTGGGGCACGGCATCGTGACGTGCGTTCCCGAGCTGAACAGCCCGATCCGTGCGGCCAAGCGCGGCGCCGTGCTCGACCTCGTGTCGGGCGGGCGGCTGGAGTTCGGCACGGGCCGCTCGGCGACGTGGACGGAGCTCGGCGGCTTCGGCGCGAACCCGGACGAGACGAAGAAGACGTGGGACGAGTACGTGCGCGTCATCCCGAAGATGTGGACGCAGGACCGCTTCAGCTGGCAGGGCCGGGCGTTCTCGATGCCCGAGCGCAGCGTCCTCCCGAAGCCGTACCAGAAACCGCACCCGCCTATGTGGGTGGCAGTGACGAGCGTGGGCACGGAAATCGACGCGGCCGAGCGGGGGCTCGGCAGCCTGGGGCTCTCCTTTGGGGGCGTGGGCGAGCAGGCACAGAAGATCGCCGGCTACCGCAAGCGCATCCAGTCATGCGACCCCGTGGGCGAGTTCGTGAACGAGCAGGTCAACACCGTCAGCTTCCTCTACTGCCACGAGGACGACGAGAAGGGGATCACGACGGGCCAGCGCATGGCCGGGACGTTCAACTACCTCTCCGAGCAGACGCTGGCGACGCGGCAGGCGTACCCGACGCCGTCGTACCTGTCGCCGGGGCTGCTGTACCAGCTGCGGCAGGAGTCGACGAGCGGACCCGAGGGCCGGGTGCCCGAGGGCCTCACGATCGGCGATCCGCACCGGGTGGCGCAGGCCGTGCGTCGCTGGGAAGAGGCAGGCGTGGACCGCATCAACTTCCTGCTGAACGTGCACGAGATGGTCCCGCAGGAGGACGTGCTCGCCTCGATGCGGCTGTTCGCGAGGGAAGTGATGCCGCAGTTCCAGGGCGACCAGGCGGCTGAGCCCGCCGGGGCCACGGCGGCGGGCGGCGCCTGATGCCACTGACAGGCACCCGCGACCTCTCCGAGATCGCCGACACCGCCCCGCTCCTCGCGAGCCTCGAGACAGAGGAGTGGGAGTTGAAGGGCGCCCAGCATCTGCAGCTCCACTACGAGCTCGGCGGCGACCGTGAGGCCCTGTTGCCTCCGGCTCTCCACCCCAGCATTCCCCCGACGCTGCTGGTCAACGTGACGCAGGTTCCCGACAGCGAGGTGGGCGCGTTCACGTTCGCGACGGTGCGCGTGGGATGCCGCGCGGGGGCGCGGCCGCGAGGGCTGCTGGTAAGGGGCTACTGCGACTCGGCCGCGGCGGCGAGCGTGCTGCGGGAGCGCTGGGGCCTCCCGCTGGAGGTTGCGGACGTGGAGCTCGACCCGAGCTACGCCCGCGCCACGACGAGCGTGACCGTCGACGGTACGTGCGTGCTGGCGGGGGAGCTGGTCGACCCGCAGCCCATCACGGGCGCGGACGTGCAGTACATGGCGACGCTGGCCCTCGCGCGGGTGGCTCGCGACGGCGAGGAGACGCTGCTGCTCCAGGTCGACCCCGACTACACGTTCGACCGGGCGCAGCGGGGCCGCGCGAGACTCACCGCCTTCGAGGCGGAGGCGTGGAACCTGCCCGGCGCGAGCGCCTCGCACCCGATC
Source organism: Dehalococcoidia bacterium (assembly GCA_009839725.1). Lineage (GTDB taxonomy): Bacteria > Chloroflexota > Dehalococcoidia > Tepidiformales > Tepidiformaceae > UBA2991. The sequence goes on from VXPF01000117.1 coordinate 109,263, forward strand.
TCGGCCTCGCTGACGACGGTCGACATGACGCTGCCGCGGCTGCGCTACCTGATCCACCCGGACAAGGATCCGCTGAGCGCGGTCGAGCGGCTCCCGCAGCCGCAGCCGGCCTGAGGGGCGCTTGGGACACCTCTCGCAGCCTGCAGCGGAGAGCTACGGTCACTCCGGTGGCTCTGGAGACCTGCACCCCCGTCCACGGGACGCTGTCCGGTTCTCGCCACGCCACTCAAGGGAGGCTCTGATCTCGCGAAACAGAGCGCCTACATCCCTCAGGCTCGCATCGTCCGAACCTGACGATGCCTGCTCGATGAGCTCGCGTCCCGCCTCTTCCCCAGCCTCATCGAACCAGATGCTGGAACCACTCTCCACATCGGTGAGACCCGTGCACCAGCCGCCCGTGTAGGCGCCACCGACCCGAACGGTCATGCCGTCCGGAATCGTGACGATCAGATTGTCGCTTATCCAGTAGCGCCCTGGGCCCGGAACCGGCTCCCCGAAGACCTCCCGCACACCATCTGGTCCCACCAACCATGGCGGTTGGCGCCAGCGAAACTGCACTGGCTGGAGTTCATCAGGGTCTGTCAGTTCATCACCACAACCCCGGTAGTCGTGGGCAAGACTCTCGACGACGAGCAGGGTACGCAGGCGATGGCCCGTGGGGTCAGGCCGTAGCTCCGCCACCTTGAACCGGACCAGGCACTGGTCTCCCCAAGTCCAGTCGATACGGTCTCCCGCCTCAATCGTCCCATAGAACGCCGCCCGGGAGGCTCCTGTGGCGTCCGCAACATGCAGCAGCAGGCCTACGGGCGTGTATCGATCGGGCCAGTCGATAGTGCTCGTCAAGTCGTTCACATCGGAGAGGAAGGCGTAGGAGCCCGGCGCTGACACAGCCCCCATCGTGTGGAGGTTGTAGGACGTGGACTCCACCCTGAAAGCGGCCGCCACAGCCACCGGCCCATCCACAGTGAAGCTTGCCGTGCTCGTCTCCGTGCCCCTCGTCGTCGTCACCGCGGCCGGTCCGGCCGTGACGGTGGCGCCCTTCGGGAGACTCCTCCACACGCTGAAGTCGTACCCCTTTTCTGCCTCCGCCACCAGCGTCACCACTGTACCGAGGACGTACGTTCCGTCCTCGCGCGGCTCAGGATTAACCGCCACACTCCCACCCTCGCCCACCATCACCGCCAGCACGTATCCCCGTGGCGCCCCCGTGAAGTGTGCCGTCGCCGTTGTGTCCCGGGTGAGCCGGAACTGCGTGGGATTCATGGCCGCTTCAACGACGCCCCGCTTCCGTCTTCGAGCGTCCATCGGCTGAATGTACAGCCCTCATCGGCCAACGCTTCAACTTCGATGGAGACGTCCCCGGGAAGAGTCCACTCCCTCGCGGGGTCGGAAGCCAGGCCACCGTTGCTCGCCTCGCGGACAAGGACCGTGCCGCATCCCTCCGGGGTGACGGGAGTTAGCAGCCGATGGGTGGAGCCGCGCGTAGCGAGAACTCCCGCAGTCACCATCCCGGCAACCACGGCCAAGGCCCACAGCGCAAGGGCGATGTTGCGCTTGCTCACAGCTCACCTCCCCCGGGGGCGACCCCAACGCGCCCTCGCGAGCGTAGCAGGGGCCGCGTGATGCGGATAAGAGGCGTGGCGGCCTTAGCGCCCGAAGAGCTTGGAGCCGAGCCAGCGGATGGGGTCGAAGTAGCGGTCGGCGACGCGCTCCTTCAGGGGGATGATGGCGTTGTCCGTGATGTGGATCTCTTCCGGACAGACCTCGGTGCAGCACTTGGTGATGTTGCAGTAGCCGACGCCCGCATCCTGGCGGGCCAGCTCGAGCCGGTCCTCGGTGTCGAGGGGGTGCATCTCGAGCTCGGCGAGGCGCACGAAGAAGCGCGGACCGGCGAACTCGGGCTTGTTCTCGGGATGGTCGCGGATGACGTGGCAGACGTTCTGGCAGAGGAAGCACTCGATGCACTTGCGGAATTCCTGCCCGCGCTCGATGTCTTCCTGCATCATGCGATAGGTGCCGTCGGCCTCCCGAGGGCGAGGCTTGAAGGCGGGAATGGTCTTGGCGACCTCGTAGTTGAAGGAGACGTCGGTCACGAGGTCGCGGATGAGCGGCCACGTCTTCATGGGAGCGACGGTAATCTGCTCGCCGGGCTCGTAGAGGTTCATGCGCGTCATGCACATGAGGCGGGGTTCGCCATTGATCTCGGCGCTGCAGGAGCCGCACTTGCCGGCCTTGCAGTTCCAGCGGACGGCGAGGTCGGGGGCTTCGGTGGCCTGGATGCGATGGATGACGTCGAGGACGACCTGGCCTTCCTCAACCTCGACCGAGTAGTCCTGCCAATCGCCGCTCTCGCCGTCGCCACGGAACACGCGCATGTTCGCTGTTTCGCTCATGGTTACTCCTCGAACAGCTCCTGCAGGTCGGCGGGCATCTCGGGAAGGGGCGAGGTGGTGACCTCCATCTCCCCGTCCGCGCCCTGGCGGATGACGACGTTCTTGTTGCCCCACTCTGCATCGTTGGGGCCGGGGTAGTCGTCGCGGGTGTGGCCGCCACGGCTCTCCTGGCGGACGTTGGCGGCGCGCGCGGTGGCCTCGGAGACGGTCAGGAGGGCCTGCAGGTCGATGGCCAGGTGCCAGCCCGGGTTGTACTGCTGGTGCCCGTAGACGCCCACGCTGGCGGCGCGCCCCTTGTAGCCCTCGATGCGCTCCTGCGCCTCGATCAGCTCCGACTCGGTGCGGATGATGCCGACGAGGTTGTGCATCGTGTCCTGGAGGTCTCGCTGGATGTCGTAGGGACCCTCGGCGCCGTCGCGCTCGAAGGGGGCGCGCATGGCCGCCACGATCTCCTCGACCTGCGCATCGTCCGCCTCGGGAGCGGAGGCCTGGGCGGCGGCGTCCTCGGCGGCGCCCAGGCCGGCGCGGCGTCCGAAGACGACGAGGTCGGAGAGGGAGTTGCCGCCGAGGCGGTTGGCGCCATGCATGCCGCCGGCGCACTCGCCCGCGGCGTAGAGCCCGGGGACGGTCGTGGCAGCGGTGTCGGCATCGACACGGATGCCGCCCATGATGTAGTGCATCGTGGGACCGACTTCCATCGCCTGGGAGGTGATGTCGACGTCGGCGAGCTGCTTGAACTGGTGATACATGCTCGGCAGGCGGCGGCGGATGTACTCGGTGGAACGGCGCGTGGCGATGTCGAGGAAGACGCCGCCGTGGGGGCTGCCGCGCCCCGCCTTCACCTCGGAGTTGATGGCGCGGGCCACCTCGTCGCGGGGGAGGAGGTCGGGGGTGCGGCGGTTGTTGACCTTGTCCTCGTACCAGGCGTCCGCTTCCTCGATCGAGTCGGCCGTCTCTGCCGCGAAGAACTCGGGGATGTAGTTGAACATGAAGCGCTCGCCGTCGCTGTTGCGCAGCGTGCCGCCGTCGCCGCGGACGCCTTCGGTCACGAGAATGCCGCGCACGCTCGGGGGCCAGACCATCCCGGTCGGGTGGAACTGGACGCACTCCATGTCGATGAGCTCGGCGCCGGCCCAGTAGGCGAGGGCGTGACCGTCGCCGGTGTACTCCCAGGAGTTCGAGGTGACGGCAAAGGCCTTGCCCGTGCCGCCAGTAGCGAGCACGGTCGACTTCGCGTTGAAGACCAGCAGGTTGCCGCTTTCGCGCCAGTAGGCCACAGCGCCGGAGACGCGGTCGCCATCCTTGAGCAGCCGCGAGACCGTGCACTCCATGAACACGTCGATGCCGTTGTGGACGGCGTGCTGCTGGAGCGTGCGGATGAGCTCGAGGCCGGTGCGGTCGCCAACGTGGGCGAGGCGGGCGTAGCGGTGGCCGCCGAAGTCGCGCTGGAGGATGCGGCCGTCGTTGGTGCGGTCGAAGAGGGCGCCCCACTCCTCGAGCTCGTTCACGCGGTCGGGGGCTTCCTGGGCATGGAGCTGGGCCATGCGCCAGTTGTTGAGCATCTTGCCGCCGCGCATGGTGTCGCGGAAGTGGACCTGCCAGTTGTCCTGGGGCCAGACGTTGCCGAGCGCGGCGGCGATGCCGCCCTCGGCCATCACGGTGTGGGCCTTGCCCAGCAGTGACTTGCAGATGAGGGCGGTGCGGGCGCCCCGAGCGGACGCCTCAATGGCGGCCCGTAGCCCGGCGCCGCCGGCCCCGATGACGATGACGTCGTAGTCGTGGCGTTCGTACTCAACCATCGGCTAGAAGTGGCTCCAGGTGTTCGGGTCGGTCATGTGGCCGTTGGCGACCAGCCGGATGTAGACATCGACGGTGACGATGACCAGGAGGCTCGACCATGCCCAGAAGCGGTGGTTCTCGTTCCAGATCGTGACGTAGTCCCAGACGCGCTTGCGGGCGCGGGTGAAGGCGGAGCAGCTGAAGCAGTTCAGTCCACCGCCCACGAAGTGGCGCAGGGAGTGGCAGGAGAAGGTGTACATCATGAGGAGGAAAGCGTTGAGGATGAGGAGGGTGGAGCCGACCCCGATGCCCCAGCCCTCGCCTGAGACGTAGAGGCTGCGGATGGCGCCGATCCAGAGCAGGGGTACGAACACGAGGGCGACGTACATCACGTAGCGGTGCAGGTTCTGCATGATGAGGGGGAAGGTTGACTCGCCCTTGTAGGTCGGTCCCACATCGCCCACGGCGCAGGCGGGCGGGCTCAGGAAGTAGGAGCGGTAGTAGGCGCGCCGGTAGTAGTAGCAGGTGGCGCGGAAGGGGACGGGGCCGATGAGCACGATGAAGGCCGGGGAGAGGTACCAGGCGCCCTCCCAGTCGGCGTTGATCATGGTGAGCCAGGTGGGCTCGAAGACGGGACTGAGGAGGTGGGTGCCCTCGACCTCGTAGTGCCCGATGGGGCCGAAATCCATGATGATGGAGACGGTGAGCCAGCCGAAGAAGAGCCCGATGCTGGCGAAGACGAGGACCGGTTCAACCCACCAGCGGTCCTCCCGGAGCGTGGTCAGAAATCCGCGTCGAAGGGGCGCGGCGACAGCCTGAGCCATGGTTACCCTCGGAAGTGTCAGACCCGCGTAGCGGGCCGTCGGGCATCGTACCGCTGGCCCCAACAGCGGGCAATTGCGGGGCGTGGTGATCGGTGGTCGGTGATCGGCGGTTGGTGGCCGGGGCGCGTTGACGGTGCTCGCAGCGCCGTGCTACCAACCCTCCGCAGGAGTGGCCCATGCTTGGATCGAGTGACCTGACCGTGCTCGTGGGAACCGCCCGCCTCGAAGAGACGCGCGCCTTCTACGAGGAGACCCTTGGACTCACGCTGATCTCCGAAGATCCCTTCGCCGCCGTTTTCGATGCGCATGGCACCACGCTGCGCCTCTCGAAGGTCGAGGAGCTGACGCCGCAGCCCTTCGCCGTGCTCGGCTGGTCGGTTCCCGACATCGAGACTGCCGTGGACGCGCTCGGCGGGCGCGGCGTCGGGTTTGAGCGGTATCCGGGCATGGAGCAGGACGACCGCGGCCTCTGGCAGGCGCCGGGCGGGCCCCGCGTCGCCTGGTTCCGGGATCCGGACGGGAACACCCTCTCACTCACCGAGGCTTCCGCATGACCGCAACTGCCGACCTGAATCCGTACAACGCCGACGTGATCGAGTGTCCGTACCCGATGTACGAGCGCATGCGCGAGCAGGGCGCGTACTACCTCGAGTCGGCGGACGCCTGGATCGTGACGCGCTGGGAGGACGTGCAGTTCGTCCTGAAGCGGTCGGACCTGTTCTCGAACTTGCCCGGGGTTGATCCGCACGGAGTCACCCCTGAGCAGGTGCAGATGGCCCGCGAGACGGGAGCGCTGCCGGCGAGCGATCCGCCCGAGCACACGCATTACCGGCGGCTTGCGGGCCCGTGGCTCTCGAAGCGCGGCATCGAGTCGTTCGAGCCGAACGTCTACCGCGTGATCGACGGGCTCATCGACCGCTTTATCGACGACGGCGAGGTGGAGCTGGCGAGCCAGTTCTCGACGCCGCTGACGGTGCTGGTGTTCGTCGAGCTGATGGGCATCCTCGACGAGGACATTCCGCAGGTGACGAGCTGGGTGAACGACACGATCGAACTGATGGGCGCAGGCTTCGGGCTGGTGGAGCGGGAGCGAGTGGGGGAGCTGCTCGCGAGCGGCGAGGAGTTCCGGCGCTACCTGCTGAACCTGGCCGAGGGCCGCCGCCGTGAGCCCCGGGACGACATGCTCACGGACCTCGTGACGGGGCCGCTGAAGGGCTTCGGCGGGCGCACGCTCCACGAGCAGGAGCTGCAGGGGATGCTCGTGACCCTCCTGATGGGCGGCACGGAGACGACCCTGAACATGGTCGACAGCGGCATGTGGCTGCTGCTGGAGCATCCGGAGACGATGGCCCAGCTACGTGCGGACCAGTCGCTCATCGAGAACTTCGTGGAGGAGGCGCTGCGGATAGAGTCGCCGGTGCAGCAACTCTCGCGGCGGGCGGTGGTCGACACCAAGATCGGTGGGGTGGCCATACCGGCGGGCGCGCGCATCTCGGTGTTCTACGCGGCCGCCAACCGCGACCCCGAACACTGGGAGGCGCCCGAGGCGTTCGACATCCACCGCGAGGAAGCGAAGCGGCACGTGGGATTCGGGGCCGGTGTGCACTACTGCATCGGGGCGCCCCTGGCGCGGATGGAGGGGCGCATCGCCTTCGAGCGCCTGCTGACGCGCCTCAAGAACATCCGCTACAGCCCGGGCAAGAACGACTTCCGCCACGGCCCGAACCACGTCATCCGCGGCTTCCGGGAGCTGTGGCTGGAGTTCGACAGGGCGTAGGGACACACCGGCGGCGCCCGCCTCTCTCCTCGCTCGCCGCAGGTTCCGTAGGATGGCGGCCAGTCGGGCAGCGCTACACGTAAGGCATAGTCGCCGGTCGGGCCCCATCGCGGAGTCGACAGATGGCCGAGAACATCCGGTACGAGCCGGAGGAGCAGTCTCCACCCCTGACGACGCTGGCCGTGGGCGTCCAGGGCACGGCCCTGATCGTGTCGAACACGGTCATGATCGCGAGCATCTTCGCGGCCGCGTTCGACGACGACGGGAGCTACCTGGAGTGGGCGCTCTTCGCGGGCCTTGTCGTTGCCGGTGCGGTCGTCGCTCTGCAGGCAACCCGATTCGGGCGGCTGGGATCCGGGTACGTGCTGCTGATGGGCCCGGGCGTGCCCTTCCTGGCGGTGTGCGTGCTGGCCGTCCACGAGGGCGGTCTGGCGCTCATGTCGAGCCTCGTGGTCGCCTCATCGCTGGTCCAGTTCGCGGTGGGGGCCTGGCTCGCGCAGCTGCGCCGCCTGATCACTCCCGTCGTGGCGGGGGTGGCGTTCATGATGATCGCAGTCTCCGCCATGCCCATCGCCCTGGGACGGCTCAACGATGTCCCGGCCGATGCCTCCCCGGGAGCGGGCGTGGCCGTGGCGGCGGTCACGCTGGGCGCGGCGGCGCTGCTGATGCTGCGGGGCAGGGGGCTCTGGCGATTGTGGGCCCTGCCGATCGCCATTGTGGCGGGCTGCGCCGTCGCCGTACCGCTTGGTGTCTACGACGCGCAGCATGCACTCGACACGCCGTGGTTCTACCTCCCGGACGGCTCGGCCTGGCCCGGCTTCGCCTCGATCTTCGACGAAGACTTCTGGGCGCTGCTGCTCGTGTTCCTCGTCGTGAGTGCGGTGGTCGCCGTCAGGGCCAGCAACGAGGGCGCGGTGATCCAGCAGGTCTCCCGGCGGACCCCCCGCACGATCGATTTCCGCAGCGTGCAGGGAACCCTGAATGCGGGGGGGATCGCGATCCTGCTCTCGGGAATCGCGGGCACGCCACCGACCATCATCTACCTGCCCACGACGATCTCGCTCATCGACTTCACCGGCGTGGCCGCGCGGCGAGTGGCCGTGGTCATGGGAGCGATGGTTGTCGTGCTGGCCCTGCTTCCGAAGATCGTCGCGGTCTTGCACACGGTCCCTCGCTCGGTGACGGGCGCCCTGCTGTTGATCATCATGGGGCTGTTCTTCGTCGAGGGAACGCGAAGCGTGTTCCGGGAGGGGCTCAGCCGGCAGCGGGCCTTCATCGTCGGCGTTTCCCTCTCGATCGCGGTCGGTTTGCAGAGCCAGAACATCCTCGCGGGCGTGATCGCCAGCCCGTGGGATGTGGCGCTGGGGAACGGCGTGGTGCTAGGCGTGTTCGTTGCGGTCCTGCTGACCCTGGTTCTGGACGTGACCGGATCTCGTCGCAGGCGCCTCGAGACGGAGTTGGACGACTCTGCCTTCCCCAAGGTCGAGGCGTTTCTCCGCGAACTCGGCGCGGGTGCAGGGTGGGGCGAGGCCGCGAGGGACCGGCTCTGCGCGGCGGGCGAAGAGACCGTGTCGGCGATGCTGCAGCTACGCGACGACTACGAGTCCGAGAAGCCTCCGCGACTCGTCGTGCTCGCGCGTCCGGCAACGGAGGCGGTCGAGCTGGAATTCCTGGCGGTGTTCTCGGAGGAGAACATCGAGGACCGTCTCGCCTACCTCAGTGAGCAGGCCGAGGAGCCAGACGTGAGCGACATCTCGTTCCGCCTGCTGCGGCACTACGCCTCCTCCGTCCGCCACCGCAAGTACCACGGCCTCGACATCGTCACGGTCGAGGTCGAGGGCTCCCGGCAATGAGTCCGCCTTCGTGGGAGCGTGGCAGAATGCGCGCGCTGGCCTACGGGTTCTGAATAGAGGAGTCACTCACATGAACGGCTACATGATCATCAACACCGAGGTGTTCGACCCGGACGTCTTCGCCGAATTCCGCCCGAAGATCGCAGAAGCCATGCAGGCGCATGGGGGAAGGTTCCTGGTGCGCGGCGGCACGGTCGACGTCACCGAGGGGGACTGGGAGTTTCAGCGCGTCGTGATCATGGAGTTCGACAGCTTCGAGCGCGCACGCGGCTTTGTGCGGTCGCCGGAGTACACGGCGCTCCAGGGCCTTCGCGATCGGTGCATGCACTCGAAGACGATGGTGGTCGAGGGGTACAACCCGGACGCCGACTCCTGATAGAGGTCTAGCGTGGTCGGCGCCAGCAGGGCACAGGTCGAGGCGGCGACATCAACCTTGCCAAGGCTTGCCAAGCTGGCTAGCGTTACAGCATGAGCACGATGAATGTCTCGCTGCCCGAGTCCCTCAAGGCCTTTGTGGACGAGCAGGTCAGCGCCCGCGGTTACGGCTCGACGAGCGAGTATGTGCGCGAGCTGATCCGGAAGGAACAAGACATCCAGCACCTGCGCGACCTGCTCCTCGAAGGGGCCGCATCGCCCGTGGCGGGTGTTGCCGACAAGGCCTTTTTCCAGAGTCTCCGTGAAGAGGTACGGGAAGCCACGCAAGAGTGAGCCCGAAGCCTGTCGTCTACCGTCAACGGGCGAGACGCGACATCGATGAGGCCAGGGAGCGCTACCTGTCCGAAGCCTCGGCAGCGGTCGCCCTGAGATTCGTTGACGCCCTTGAACTCGCCTTCGAACGCATGGGGGAGCACCCTTCCAGCGGTTCGCCACGGTACGCGAGCGTTCTGGGCATCGCGGGCCTGCGGTCCTGGAACGTGACAGGGTTCCCCTACCTGGTCTTCGCCGTCGAGGAGGAGGACGTCGTCAACGTCTGGAGGGTCCTGCACACGTCAAGCGATATCGCCGCCTGGCTGCAGGAGCCGTAAGTCGACTGAGCGCTGGGGGCTGCGCTCGCCTTACACCACCGCCAGCGCGTCGACCGCCGTGCCGCGGAGGGCGAAGGGGCCGGCGTGGTCGATGCGCACCTCGACGAGGGCGCCGGGGCGGGCAGGGGCGTCCAGGTGGACGAGCTTGCCGGTGCGAGTGCGGCCGTAGTGCTGCCCCTTCTTGCTGACACCCTCGACGAGGATCTCCTGCGTCGTGCCGAGCAGGGATTCGTTGATCTCGCGGGAGATGCGCTCCTCGATCGCGTTGACACGCTGCAGCCGCTCGGACTTGACCTCGGCGGGAACGTCGTCGGGCATCTTGCGGTAGGCGATCGTGCCGGGCCGGGGGGAGTAGGCGGCGGAGTGAACCTTATCGAAGCGCAAATCCTCGAGTAGCTCCAGCGTCTCCTCGAAGTCGTCCTCGGTCTCGCCGGGGTAGCCGACGATGACGTCGGTGGTGATGCCGGCATCGGGCATGAGGGCGCGTACCTCGTCCACCTTCTCCAGGTACTCGGCCTTCGTGTAGCCGCGCCTCATCGACTCGAGGACGGCGTCGCTGCCGGCCTGGACGGGCAGGGAGAAGCACTCCATGACCTTCGGCAGCTCGGCAACAGCTTCAAGGATGCGCGGGGTCATGTCCTTGGGGTAGGAGGTGAGGAAGCGGATGCGGGCGAGCCGCTCGATGGCGGAAAGCTCCCGCATGAGGTCCCCGAGGTCGGGGGCGCCGTCGAGGTCATGGCCGTAGGCCTCGACGGTCTGGCCGAGCAGGGTCACCTCGCGCACGTCGTTGGCAGCGAGGTAGGCGACCTCGCGCACGACCTCGTCGACCGGGCGGCTACGCTCGCGGCCGCGGCGGTAAGGAACGATGCAGTAGGTGCAGAACTTGTCGCAGCCGTGGACGACGGGCACGTAGGCGGTGGGGCCGTCGGGCACGGCGAAGGTCGAGGGCCAAAACTCGCCGCCGAGGTCCTCGGCGGGCTCCTCGACGAGCGCCATGATGGGCTCGAACTGCTGCGGGCGGGCGAAGACGTCGACGAAGGGGAAGCGCTTCTCGAGGTCGGTCGTGCGGAGGCCGACCATGCAGCCCATGACGGCGACCTTGAGGTCGGGGCGCTCCTCCTTGACGAGGCGCACGCGGCCAAGCAGGGAGTAGGCGCGATCCTCGGCGTGCTGGCGGACGCTGCAGGTGTTGATCACGACGATGTCGGCGTCGCCGGCCTCGGGAACGGGCTCCATGCCGAGGCGCGTGAAGCCGGCGGCAAGCTTCTCGCTATCCGCGACGTTCATCTGGCAGCCGACGGTCCAGAGAAAGTAGCGCTCGGTCATTCGTTGCTCTCGGGTCGCGAGTGGCGGAGGGGGAGGGATTCGAACCCTCGACCGACGTTTCCACCGGTAAGCGCTTAGCAGGCGCCCGCACTAGGCCACTATGCGACCCCTCCGCAGGCATTGTAGGCACGGGATCGCTTGCGCCACATCCGGCCCGGTTTCGTTTGCCGGCACGTCCTACACTCTCCCTATGGCACCCGCAGTGGTCGTGGTCATCTTCACCGTGCTGGAGGGACGACTCTCCGTGCTCCTGATCGAGCGCGCGGCGGAACCCTGCCAGGGGGAGTGGGCACTGCCGGGGGGCCTGCTTCAGGCGAACGAGACGCTCGACGGGGCAGCCAGCCGCAAGCTCCAGGACGAGACGGGCCTCACGGACGTGTTCCTCGAACAGCTCTACAGCTTCGACGCGACGGACGAGGGGAACGCGGGGATCGTCGTGGCGTACTTCGCGCTGCTGCCCGCAGCGCAGGCGCGGCTGCGGCGGGAGCTGGAGTGGCGTCCCGCCTGGCACGCGCTGCGCGACCTGGAGTCCCTGGCGTTCGAGAACGAGCGCATCCTCGAATACGCGCGCGAGCGGCTGCGGAACAAGCTCGCCTACACGAACGTGGCCTACAGCTTCCTGCCCCGCCGCTTCACGCTGCGGGAGCTGCAGGGCGTCTACGAGGCGATCCTCGAGGAGCCGGTGGACAAGCGGAACTTCCGCAGGCGGATGGTCGGGCTGGGCATCGTCCGGGCGACGAACGAGACCCGCAAGGAAGGCGCCCACCGCCCCGCCCGCCTCTACGAGTTTTCTTCCTGAAGCCGGCAGCCTTCGAGCCAGCGCACGGGAGGCGTGGAGAACAGGAGGCGACCGCGGCTGCTGGGCGTTACAAGGGCGGTGACCACTCGTCGCGGAGCGCTTCGTAGAACACGTCGTCGACGCGGGAGCCGCGGTGGAAGCGGTTCTGGCGGGCGACTCCGGTGCGGGTCATGCCGACCTTCTCCATGACTCGCCAGGAGGCAGCGTTGCGGACGTCGGTCGAAGTCTGGATGCGGGCCAGGTCAGCCTTCCCAAAGCCAAAAGCGAGCACCGCGGTCGCGGCCTGGGTCATCAACCCCCGGCCCCAGAGGGACCGCGTGAGGCTGTACCCCATCTCGGCAGAACCGGGGCGGTAGACGGTGAGGCTGATACCGCCGACCACGCGGCTCCCGTGGACGATGGCCCAGACCGGCGCCTTGTCGGGATCGGCGAGGACCGCCCGGGCCACGTCGGCTTCGGCGCTGCGACGGGTGTAGGGCTCGGGCACGTCCAGGTAGCGGGCCCACTCGGGGTCCTTCCCGTATTCGAAGACTGCGTCGACATCAGACATGCGGTAGGGGCGGAGGAGGAGACGGTCGGTGCCGAGCTCGGGTGACCCTTCCTCGGCGGACGCTGCCGCCGTGCGCTCGTCTGGCGGTAGCGAGTCGTCCCGGACTAGCGAGTAGAGGACGTCGTCGACGTACTCACCGCGAATCATGCGGCGACGGCGCAGGATGCCCTCTCGCTGCATCCCAAGCTTCTCCATGACGCGCCAGGAGGCCTCGTTGTCGACGACTGCATAGGCGTAGATCCGGGCCAGTCCGAGCGCCTGGAATCCGTGCTCGATGACAGCGGCTACGCCCTCTGTCGCAAGCCCCTTTCCCCAGAGAGGCCGAGCGATGCCGCAGCCGATTTCGGCCGCGCCGGCCGAGGGCATGAGGTTGAGGAACCCTGAGACGTGAGCCTCGTGGACAATCGCCCACCTCAGCTTCCCTCCCACGTCGGGGAGGACCGCACCAGCAACAAATTCTTCCGCGTCGCGTCGGGAGAAGGGCACAGGAACCTCGATGTAGCGTCCCCACTCCGGGTCGGAGGAGAACGAGAACACGTCGTCGACATCGTCCGCGCGGAAGGGGCGCAACAGGAGGCGCTCGGTGCGGATCTCGGGCGGGCGTTCGGTCACGGCTGCATCACCCGCCGGTCTCCGACGGCGACCACTCCTCGCGGAGGATGGAATAGAACGCATCGTCCACGTACTCGCCGCGGATTCGGCGGTGGCGGCGCAGGACGCCTTCCTGCTTCATGCCCAGCTTCTCCATGACGCGCCGGGAGGCGGCGTTGGCGGAGACGGCATAGCCGAAGATTCGCACGAGGCCCATCGACTCAAAGCCATGGGCGAGGACCGCCTCCGCGGCCTCCGTCACCAGGCCCCGGCCCCAGAGCGGCCAGGCGAGGGCGAAGCCCAGCTCGGCTACTCCCACGGGCCCAGGAGTAAGGTCAACGTTCCCCGCTACGCGCCCCTCGTGGACAAGCGCCCACCGCAGGTTCTCCTCCGGGTCGGTGAGGACGAGGCGGGCCACGAATTCCTCGGCATCGCGCGGGGTGTAGGGAGCGGGAACCTGGATGTAGCGGCCCCACTCCGGGTCTGAGGCGTTGGCGAACACGTCGTCGACATCAGCCATGCAGAAGGGGCGGAGGAGGAGGCGGTCGGTGCGGAGCTCGGGCGGGGCTTCGGGAGCGGGTTCCGCATCCGATGGCGGTTCCGGCGGCGGCCAGTCGCCACCGACAATGGCGTAGAGCACGTCGTCGATGGATTCGCCACGGATGGCGCCGTTGCTGCGCAACACGCCCTCCCGCTTCATGCCGGCCTTCTCCATGACCCGCCAGGAGCCCTTGTTTCGCGAGGCGGCATAGGCCTGGATGCGGACGATGCCCATCGATTCGAAGGCGTGCCCGATGACGGCTCGCACCGCCTCGGTCATGAACCCCTGGCCCCAGAGGCGCTGGGCGATGCTGTAGCCCATCTCCGCGAGGCCGGGGCGGCGAATCCTCAGGTCGATGCCTCCGCAGACGCGCCCTTCGTGGACGATGGCCCACATCGGGTTCTTCTCGGGGTCCGCGAGGATGGCCCTCGCGACGAACTCCTCGGCCATGCCGCGGGTGTAGGGCTCAGGCAGCCCGAGGTAGCGGTTCCACTCCGGGTCGGTGGCGTAGGCGAATACGTCATCGACATCGCCGTAGCGAAAGGGGCGGAGGAGGAGGCGTTCGGTACGGAGTTCGGGGAGGTCTTCCATCGATTGAGTATTCGGCATCCCCGGGCTTTACGCGAGGATAGGGCGACCCTGCTGTATTCTTGAGGGTGAGGCTCGCCGGCCGTGCATCCCTACGTCGCCCAGTTCACGATGACGTTCCTGACGATCCTGACGTGGTCGATCGTGGCGCGCGCGCTGCTCAGCTTCCTGCCGATCGACCAGGGGAGCACCATCTACCAGGTGCTGTTCCGGATCACGGAGCCGGTCATCGACCCAATCAGGCGGGTGCTGCCGAGCACGGGGATGCTGGACCTGAGCCCACTCGCGGCGATCCTCCTGCTGATCATGCTGCAGCAGGTGGTCCACCAGCTCTCGGAGATCAACTGAGGGAACGGGGTCAGGCGGCTTCCTTGGCGCGCTCGGCGACGCGGGCGAACGCGTCCGGCCGCGTGACGGCGAGGTGCGCGAGCATCTTGCGGTCGAGTTCGATGCCGGCCTTCTTCAGCCCGCTGATGAGGCGCGAGTAGCTGATGCCCTCACGGCGGGCGGCAGCGTTGATGCGGATGATCCAGAGGCGGCGGAAGTCGCCCTTGCGGGCGCGGCGGTCCTCGTAGCTGTAGCGGAGGGCGTGCATGACGCTCTCGTTGGCGCGCCGGAAGACGCGGTGGCGCTGGCCGTGGTGGCCCTTCGCCAGGGACAGGATCTTCTTGTGGCGGCGGTGCGAGGTGACACCCCGCTTCACTCGACTCATGGGATGGGCTCCTTCGTGAACCCGGCGCGGAGCCGGGTGAGCGGGCTAGTTGCTGAGCATCTCCCGGATTGTCCGGGACTGCGACACGGAGACGGGAACGGTGCGGCCGTACTTGACGCGGACCGGCTTGCGCTTCTTTCGCCGAAACTTGTTACGGCTTCCGTACATCCGCATGATCTTGCCGCCGCCGGTTACGCGAAAGCGCGAGGCGGCGCCCTTGTGGGTCTTGAGCTTTGGCACTGGCTAGTCCCCGGACGCGGCCGCGGTGACCGGTTCTCCGCTCTCGCTCTCGGCCTCTTCCTCCGGCTGGGCGGCGCCGTTCTGGGCTTCCGCCTCGAGCTGGGCGGCGCGGTCCCGCGCCGCGATCCCGCGCTTGTCGGGAATCAGGATCATCGACATGTGCCGGCCTTCGAGCGCTGCGTCCTTCTCCTTCGTCGCTACATCTTCAAGGTTCCCGAAGATACGATCGAGGAGGTTCTTGCCGATCTGCGGGTGGGTGATCTCGCGCCCGCGGAACATCACGGTGACCTTCACCTTGTCGCCCTGGCGCAGGAGCTTCTCGACGGTGCGCGTCTTGAAGTCGATGTCATGGACGTCGATCTTCGGCTTCATGCGCACTTCGCGGAGGCGCGTCTTGGCCTGGTGCTTGCGCGCTTCGCTCTCCTTCTTCGACTGCTCGTACTTGAAGCGGCCGAAGTCCATGAGGCGGGCAACGGGCGGGGTGGCCTGGCCGGAGACCTCGACGAGGTCGACGTCGCGCTCGCGAGCCATGGCGATTGCGTCTGCGGTTGGGAGCACGCCCACCTGCTGACCCTCTTCGTCGATAACCCGCACTTCGGGAACGCGAATGCGCTCGTTAATGCGCGGCTGCGGCGGCGGTGGCTTGGGCGGAACCTTCGAGCGTCGTTTTCTCAAGCTGCTCCCCGTTGAACGTGCGGAGGATGATAGCACCCCCATTTACGCCCTGTATATCGGAAGGGCTTCGCGCTCTACCATGCCTTTATGGCGAGCGTGCGACGAGCGGTCATCCTCGCGGCCGGGCTCGGCACCCGCATGCTGCCGGCCACCAAGTCCGTCGCCAAAGAGATGCTGCCGATCGTCGACCGGCCCATCATCCAGTACGCGGTCGAGGAAGCGGCGGCGGCGGGGATCGAGGAGATCGTGATGGTGCTCGCGCCCGACCGGGGCGCCATCCGCGAGCACTTCGGCGGGGGTTCGCGCACCGAGGCGATCGCTCGGGCACGCGGGAACGCGGCCCTGATCGAGCGCGTGGTCGCGCCCGAGCGCCTGGCCAGGTTCACGTTCGTGGAGCAGCGGGAGCCGCTGGGCACCGGACACGCCGTCCAGCAGGCACGGCCCTACCTGGAAGGCGAACCCTTCGCCCTCCTGTTCCCGGACGACATCATCCTCGGGGCCCCGCCCTGCACGGCGCAGCTCATCGCCACATACGAGGGCTGCGGCGCGGCTGCGGTCGTCGCGGTCCAGCAGGTAGCGGCGGAGCAGATCCCGCAGTACGGCATCGTGGACCCGGAGGGCCCGGGGAACCCCACCCGCCTTCGCGGCATCGTGGAGAAGCCGGCGGCGGACGAGGCGCCCTCCGACCTCGGGGTGGTCGGACGCTACGTGCTCGGCCCTTCCATCTTCGACCAGATCGAGAAGCTCGAGCCCGGCGCGGGCGGCGAACTCCAGCTGACCGACGCCATCGCCGGACAGATCGCGTCGGGCGAGGCGGTCTACGCCTGCCGCTTCGAAGGCCGGCGCTACGATGCGGGACGGCCGGCGGGGGCAATCGCCGCCGCGGTCGCGGCCGCGTTCGATCGGGAGGAGATCCGCACGGACCTCCTCGCCCACCTCACCACCCTCATGCCAAGGGAGCAGTAGCCATGCGCATCCTGACAATCGGGTATTCCTTGCCGAACCAGGTCGTGGATAACCACACGGTCCTCAACGCCCCCAGCCTCACGGACTACGACGCGGCGTTCATCGACCCGGAGGCGATCACGGGGGCGGTCCAGCAGCTGCTGGAGGGGGAACGCCCCTTCAACGCGCAGGACGGACGTCCGGTGGTCAACGGGGCGACAACGGCGACGCAGGTTTCGGCCGCGGAGCAGCTCCTGCGGCGGGCCGAGGAGGCGGAGCGGCTGCTCGAGCAGGGCGGGACGCTGTTCATCGTAGGACGCCCGAACGCCGTGCTCCCGGGGGTCGTCGGCTTCGAGGGGTTCGACCGCTACAGCTGGCTGCCGGCGCCGAAGGGTGGGGGCTGGAATCCGCCCCACCTGCGGGCCGCCGAAGGGAAGAACATCCGCATCGCGGACGACCAGCACCCCCTCAGCGGGGTCCTGCGCGAGTACCGCCGTCACATCACCTACCGGGCCGTGCTCGATCCGGCTGTGTTGACGGCCGATCGTGAGGGACACGTCATCGCGACGGGGGGCGCGAACATGCCCATCGCCGCCGAGTTCGATGTCCTCGCCGGCCACGTGGTCGTGACCCCGGTGTTCGGCAGCGTCACGGGAACGATCCGCGCAAAACTGGCCCAGGAGCTCGTCGACGCCATGACGCAGGTGGCGACAGGGCTCAGGAACGAGGATCCGCCCACCTGGACTCGCACCTACGCCCTGCCCGGCTCGGAGCAGATCGAGGCTGAGCTGGAGGAGGCGCAGGAAGCGGAGTCCGCGGCGGTGGCGAGGACGGCCGCCGTCAGCGAGCGGCTCGGCCGGCTGACGGCCCATCGCCGGCTCCTCTGGGCCAGCGGCCCCGCCTTCGAGGCGGCTGTGCGCGACGCCCTGGCGCTGGTCGGGCTCGCAGCCACGGAGGCGGACGAGGGGCTCGCGGTCACGGAGGGTGAGCACACCGCCCTGGTGGAGGTCGAGAGCTCGCAGGAAGACGTGGCCGAGTGGCCGTACGTGCGACTCCAGCGGCGGCTGGAGCGGCGCCTGCTCGACGAGGGGGAGCAGCTGCGCGGAATCATCGTGGCGAACGGGAGGCGGGGCTCCAGCCCGCCGGGCCGCCGGAGCCAGTACACGGACGCCCTGCGCATCGCCTGCGAGAACTACGGCTACGCGCTGGTCACCGCCGACACGCTCTTCTCGCTCGTTCAGCGCGCGCTGGGAACGGACGCGGAGGGGACGACCCCCTATGAGGCCGCGGGGCGGCGTCTCATCCACGGCCGGGGCCTGATCACGACGGAGCAGGCCATGGGCGAAGCCGAAGAGGAGAGCGACGCAAGCATCTTCTAGGGCGCGCTCACGGCGAGCGACCGCCTAGGCGTCTGGGAAGGTTACGCAGGTGGTCGTGCTCTCGATGCCCTCCACCACGCGGATGTGCTGGCTGATCAGCGCCGGCACCTGCGTGATGCTGGGGGCCTCGATGACCGCGACGATGTCGTACGGCCCCATGACCTGGTACACCTCGGCGATGCCGTCGACATCCTGTAGCGAGTCGAAGACGCGCTGGGTTTCGGCGGGGTCGACGACGATGAGCACGAACGCCTTGATCATCTGTAGCTCCTAGTCCTCACGTAGCTGCAGGACGGCCATGAAGGCCTCCTGCGGAATCTCAACGTTGCCGACGCGCTTCATGCGCTTCTTGCCCTCGGCCTGCCGCTCGAGCAGCTTCCGCTTTCGCGTTATGTCGCCACCGTAGCACTTGGCGAGGACGTTCTTGCGCAGCGCGCGGACCGTCTCGCGGGCAATGATACGGCCACCGATCGCGGCCTGCAGGGGCACGTCGAACATCTGGCGGGGGATGAGGCCACGCAGCTTGAGCACGAGGGAACGCCCCTCCCGCGTGGCGTTCTCGCGGTGCGTGATGATGGAGAGCGCATCGACGACCTGGCCGTTCACCAGCACGTCGACCTTCACGAGCGAAGCGGCGCGGTAGCCGGCGGGCTGGTAGTCGAGGCTGGCGTATCCGCTCGTGGACCCCTTCAGGTTGTCGTAAAAGTCGACGAGTATCTCGGCCATGGGGATCTCGTAGGCGAGGAGGACGCGGGCCTCGCCGGGGGCGAGGTCGTTCTCCGGTTCGAGGTACTCCATCCGCAGGAACTGGCCTCGCCGGTTCGTCACGAGGTCCATCACCTGGCCGATGTGGCGGCTGGGAGTGACGACGTCGATGGTGGCCCAGGGCTCCCGTATCTCCTCGATGCGGGAGGGGTCGGGCAGGCGGGAGGGGTTCTCGATGGCGACCACCTCCCCGGAGCGGAGCTCGACCTCGTACTCGACGCTCGGCGCGGTGGTCAGCAGGCCGAGGTCGTACTCGCGCTCGAGCCGCTCCACGACGATCTCGAGGTGCAGCAGCCCGAGGAAGCCGCAGCGGAAGCCGAACCCGAGCGCCGCCGACGACTCGGGCTCGTACACGAGCGAGGCGTCGTTGAGGGCAAGGCGCTCAAGCGCCTCGCGCAGCTCCTGGTACTGGTCGGAGTCCGTCGGGTAGATGCCGGCGAAGACCATCGGCTTGGCCTGTCGGTAGCCGGGGAGGGGTTCGGCGGCGGGGCGCCCGGCGAGCGTGACGGTGTCGCCCACGCGGCAGTCGGCGACCTCCTTGAGGCCGGTGGCGATGTAGCCGACCTCCCCGGCGGCAAGCCCCGGAAGGGGCTGCATGGCCGGCGCGAAGGTGCCGAACTCCAGGGGCTCGAAGCTCTTGCCCGTCTGCATCAGGCGGAGGTCGGCGCGGCCCTCCATCGCGCCGTCGACGACGCGGACGTGCGCGAGGACTCCCTTATAGGCGTCGTACTTGGAATCGAAGATGAGCGCCTTCACCTCCCCGGCGCGTTCGCCGGCGGGTGGGGGCACGCGCTCGCGGATGGCCTCGAGTATCTCGTCGATGCCGCTGCCTTCCTTGGCGCTCGCGAGGATGATCTCGTCCTCGGAGAAGCCGACGACGCGCTCCAGCTCGTGGGCGACGCGCTCGGTCTCGGCGTGGGAGAGGTCGATCTTGTTGATGACGGGGATGAGGGTGAGGCCCTGGTCGAGGGCGAGGTAGACGTTGGCGAGGGTCTGCGCCTCGATGCCCTGGGAGGCGTCGACGACGAGGATGGCGCCTTCGCAGGCGGCGAGGGAGCGCGAGACCTCGTAGGTGAAGTCGACGTGCCCGGGGGTGTCGATGAGGTTGTACTGGTACTCCTCGCCGTCGGCTCCGCGGTAGTTCATGCGGGCGGCGGCGGCCTTGATGGTGATGCCGCGCTCGCGCTCGAGGTCCATGGTGTCGAGCACCTGGTCGGCCATGGCGCGCACGGCGACGGTGCCCGTCACCTCCAGGAAGCGATCGGCGAGCGTCGACTTGCCGTGGTCGATGTGGGCGATGATGCAGAAGTTGCGGATGCGGGACTGATCCACGGCCTCAGTGTATGGGCAGACCGGCCTGCGAGCTTGCGCAGGCGCGGCGGCGGTCCCTAGGGAGGGCCCGTGCTAGTCTCGCCGCACCAACCTGCACCCCCAGAGGAAACAGAAACGATGGCACGAAAGAAGGTCACGATCGTTGGCGCCGGCATGACGGGCGGCGCCATGGCGCAACGGCTCATCGAGCGCGACATCTGCGACGTCGTCCTGCAGGACGACCCCCAGTTCGCCCGCACCATGCACTTCGGCAAGGCGCTGGACGAGTCGCAGGCGGCCGCCTGGAGCGGCTTCAGCGCCTCCATCAGCGCCACCGACGGCTGGGACGAGACGGCCGGTTCGGACGTGGTGGTCGTGACTGCGGGGGCGCCCCGCAAGCCGGGCATGAGCCGCGAGGAGCTACTGAACAGCAACGCCGCCATCGTTCGGGCGAAGGTGGCCGATGCGGCCAAGGCCTCGCCGGATGCGGCACTCGTGATCTTCTCGAACCCGATGGATGCGATGTGCCACGTCGCCCTTGAGGCGAGCGGCTTCCCGCGGGAGCGCGTCATCGGACAGGGGGGCGCGCTGGACAGTGCCCGCTACCGGCACTTCGTCGCCAACGCCTGCGGCGTCTCACCGCAGGACGTGCACGGCTACGTCATCGGCGGACACACGGACACAACGATGGTGCCGGTCGTCTCGCAGACCCGGGTCGGGGGCGTGCCGCTGACCAGCCTGCTATCGGCGGAGAAGATCGACGAAGTCGTGGCCCGCACGATGCGGGGCGGGGCCGAGATCACCGAATTGATGGGCGTCGGCAGCGCCTTCTACGCGCCCTCGGCGGGGACGATCGCGATGGTCACGGCGATCCTGCTCGACCAGCGCCGGCTGATGCCGTGCTCGACGCTCCACCAGGGCGAGTACGGTATCGAGGGCGTGTTCTCGGGCACGGTCGTGCAGCTCGGGGAGGGCGGCATCCAGCGCACCTTCGAGCTGGAGCTCTCGGACGAGGAGCGTGAGCGGGTGGTGGCTGCAGCGGAGGCGACGAAGGGCCTGGTCGCGCAGCTGGACTAGCGCCAGCTACCCAGCCACCACTCGAGTCCAGGCGAGGTCATCGACGTGTTCGAAGTGGGAGTCGGCCGACACCAGGTCGGCACCGGTTTCCATCGCGTGGGCAGCGATCCAGATGTCGTTGGTGGGAATGGGCCGTCCCTTTGCACGCAGGGCGGAGGCTATCCGCCCATAGCGGTCGGAAGTAGCCGGGCCCACTTCCACTACCGACGTGTGAGGCGCCTGAAGGAACGACTGGAGTCGTTCCATGTTCGCTTCGAAGTGGGTGCCCCAGCGGAATCCGTAGAGGAGTTCCCCAAGGACGATCACCGACAGGATCACCTCTTCCGCCCCGCGCACAAGTTCCGAGACCTGTGGGTCGCCTTCCACTGAGAGCCGGTAGGCGTTGGCGTCGAGAAGGATTTTCACTGCCAGATCGACTCGTCGATGACGTCAAAGTACTGCAGTGCTTCCCGCAGTTCCGCAGATTCCTCCGCAGTCATGGAGCCGATGAGGTGGTCGAGCGACTTGCCAATGGTGCGGGAAGGGAGGGCCTCTTCCGGCAGTCCGGCTCCCTTCCGGAGCAGCCGTAACGCAGCCTCACTCGTCGAGATCCCCTCACGAGCCGCTAGTTCGCAGATGCGGGAGTCGAGTTCGCCATCAATGTCGCTGACGGTCAGTTGACTCACGCTGCACCCCCTCCCGGTGGCTACATTGTAGGCAACAAGAACCGGCCTTGTCAGCCCCTGGCCTCTCGCCGAAGGATCTCGGCGGCTTCGCGAACGCGTGCCGGGGCGGTGCCGCCGACGGCATCGCGGGCGGCGAGGGCGGAGTCGACGTCGATCTGCAACACGTCGCCCTCAAACAGGTCGCTGGCGGCGGCGTAGACCTCGAACGGGAGCTCATGGAGCTCGCAGCCACGGTCCTCGGCCTCGCGCACGAGGCCACCGGTGACGGCGTGTGCATCACGGAAGGGCATGCCCTTGCGCACGAGGTAGTCGGCAACGTCGGTGGCGAGCGCGAAGCCGCCGGAGGCGGCGTTCCGCATGCGCGCCAGATCGAACTCAAGCGCGGGAACCATCGCCGCGAAGATGCGCAGCGAGGGGACGACGACCGCCGACGCGTTGAGGATGGCGGCCTTGTCCTCCTGGAGGTCGCGGTTGTAGGCGAGGGGCTGGCCCTTGAGGTTCGTCAGGAGGTTCACCAGCTCGCCGAAGACGCGGCCGGAGCGGCCCCGGGCCAGCTCGGCGACGTCGGCGTTCTTCTTCTGGGGCATCATGCTGGAGCCGGTGGCGAACGCGTCGGGGAGGCGCACAAACGCAAACTCGGCGCTCGACCAGATGACGACTTCCTCGGCCAGGCGCGAGACATGCGCCTGCGTGATGGCGCAGCACGATAGGAACTCGATGGCGTAGTCGCGGTCGGCGACGGCGTCGAGGCTGTTCCGGGAGACGCCGTCGAAGCCGAGTTCGCGCGCGACCATGTCGCGGTCGAGCGGGTAAGGGGATCCCGAGAGCGCGCCCGAGCCAAGGGGGAGCACGTTCGCGCGGGCGCGGCAGGCGCGGAAGCGGTCGCGGTCGCGCAGGAGCATCTCGCCGTAGGCGAGCAGGTGGTGGCCGAGCGTGACCGGCTGCGCCCGCTGCAGGTGCGTGTAGCCCGGCATGGGGTCGGCGGCGTGCGTGAGGGCGAGGTCGCACAGCGCTTCTACGAGGCTCCCGGCGGCGGCCGCCGCGAGGTCACACTGCTCGCGCACGAGCATGCGGTTGAGCAGCGACACCTGGTCGTTGCGTGAGCGGGCGGTGTGGAGGCGCCCGGCGGCCGCGCCGATCTGGTCCCGCAGGAGCACCTCGACGTGGGTGTGGATGTCCTCCAGATCGGGGCGCCACTCGACCTCGCCCGCGCGGAACTGCTCCAGCACGCGGCCAAGGCCGGCGACGATCGCGTCGGCGTCGGCCTCGGGGATGATTCCCGTGGCCCCGAGCATGCGCGCATGCGCGACCGAGCCCGCGATGTCGTGCTCGTACAGGTCGCGATCGGCGCCCGCCGTGTAGTCGCGCGTGAGGTCATCCATCGAGCCTTCGAAGCGACCGCCCCACGTCCGCTGTGCTTCGCTCATCGGTCCATTGTCCCTTGCGGGAGCGCTGTGTCCTACCGAGGCCTGCAGGAGGGCCGGGTACACTGCGCGCGTGGAAGCCGACACGACCCCGGAGCCCATCCCCGACGACCTGCGACAGTTCGAAGCGCTGGAGGCGATCATCCGCCGTCTGCACGGCCCCGAGGGGTGCCCCTGGGACCGGGAACAGACCCACGAGTCGCTCCGTCCGCACCTGCTGGAGGAGGCGTACGAGCTCCTCGAAGCGATCGACTCGGGCAAGGGGGACGCGATCGCGGAGGAGCTGGGGGATGTGCTTCTGCAGGTGCTGATGCACTCGGCGGTGGCGGAACGGACCGGCGAGTTCGAGTTCGGTGACGTGTACTCACGCATCGCCGCGAAACTCGTCGCGCGCCATCCCCACGTCTTCGCGGACGCCGAGGCGGAGACGGCCGAGGACGTGCGCGAGAGCTGGGAAGTGCTCAAGCAGAAGGAGCGGCCGAACCGGCCGCGGCTCGAGGGCGTGCCGGCCACGCTGCCCGCCCTGGCGGAGTCGCAGACGATCCAGGGTCGGGCGCGGCGGGCCGGGTTCGACTGGCCTGACATCCACGGCCCCCTGGAGAAGCTCTCCGAGGAGATCACGGAGCTGGCGCTGGCGGAGACGGATGAGGACCGCGAGGAGGAGTTCGGCGACGTGCTCTTCGTGATCGCGCACATCGCGGCGACGATGGGCATCGACGGCGAGCAGGCGCTGCGGAAGGCGAACGGGAAGTTCCGCCGCCGCTTCGGACTCGTCGAGCAGTGGGCCAACGAGGAATCGCTGGACCTGCAAGAGATGGACATCGACGCACTCGACGAACTGTGGACGCGGGCGAAGGCGTTGGAGCGGGGCGAGTTGTAGCACCCGCGCGCCGTCGATAGGCTGAACTCACAGAGACCGGCACGGGAGAGAGCAGTGGCGCAGGCAACGGAATCGGTGATCACGCGCGAGCGCTTCGCGCAGGGCAAGACCTACCAGGAATACATCGACTCGGGCATCCGCAACCGCGAGCAGTTCGACGACAACTACGCGAGCCTCAGCATCAGCGAGGAGCAGCAAGCCGCCCTGGGCGAGCTGGCGGGCCACTCGAACGGGCCCGACCACATGGTCATCATCGGTGAGGACTGGTGCCCGGACGTGTACCGGGGCATGCCGGTGGGGGTTCGCATCGCCGAAGCGCTCGGCATCGAAGTGCGCATCTTCGAGCGAGACGAGAACAAGGACATGATCGCGGAGTACCTGAAGGACGGGGAGTTCGAGTCCATCCCCGTCTACATCTTCTACAACGCCGAGCACATGGAATTGGGGCACTTCATCGAGCGGCCGGTGCTCGCGAACGAGCAGATGGACCAGCTCTACGCCGTGCTCGGCGATATGCGTCCGGAGGCGATTGCCCAGCGGATCGGGCACGAGCCGAGCGAGGAAGAGATCCAGCAGGCTCGGGCGGAAGGGCGCGAGCGCTACCTGGAGTGGCAGCGCACGAGCGAAACGTGGGCGAACTGGCGCGTGGCTGCAGTGGACGAAGTCATCGAGCTGTTGCGCGGGGCGGTGTGATCGATCCGGGAGCTTTCCCGGGTGTCTCCCGGAGTTGTTGTCGGGCGCGAAGCCGCTTCGGTATACTCCGCGCGACCTTGGGGCCGCTAGCTCAATTGGCAGAGCAAGTGACTCTTAATCACTAGGTTGAAGGTTCGAGTCCTTCGCGGCTCACCACTTTTCGGAAAGGTCTCGCCGGATGGTTCGCCAGCCGGCTCAGGACCGGGGAAGTGTCGGAATTGGCAGACGAGCATGATTTAGGATCATGTGCCGCAAGGCGTAGGAGTTCGAATCTCCTCTTCCCCATGGCCCCATGGGGAGCCCGTTTCTCGTCGGAGCGGTGCGCAGGAAAATCCGAGTCGGGGGAAAGGGGGCGTCATGGCGCTTCTTGAGGTAAATGATCTTCGGACGTACTTCTACACACAGGAGGGCGTCGTCAAAGCCGTTGACGGCACGTCCTACTCGGTGGAGGAGGGCGAGACGCTGGGGCTTGTGGGTGAGTCTGGCTGTGGGAAGAGCGTCTCGGCGCTCTCCATCCTGCGCCTGATCCCGTCGCCCCCCGGAAAGATCGTCTCCGGCGAGATCATGTTCCAGGGACGTGATCTGCTGAAGCTGGACGAGAGCGAGATGCGGCGCATCCGCGGCAACGACATCGCCATGGTGTTCCAGGAGCCGATGACGTCGCTGAATCCCGTTCTCACGATCGGGCGGCAGATCACGGAGTCGCTGGAGCTGCACCAGGACCTTCGCGGGCGAGCCGCCCGCGAGCGGGCCGTCGAGCTGCTGGAGCTGGTGGGTATCCCCGCCGCCCGCAGCCGCATCGACGACTACCCGCACCAGTTCTCGGGCGGCATGCGCCAGCGCGTGATGATCGCGATGGCGATGAGCTGCAACCCGAAGATCCTGCTGGCGGACGAGCCGACGACGGCGCTCGACGTGACGATTCAGGCGCAGATCCTCGAGGTCATGGCTCGCCTGAGCCGCGAGTTCGGCACGGCGGTCATCATCATCACGCACAACCTGGGCGTGGTGGCTCGCTACGCCGACCGCGTGAACGTGATGTACGCGGGCAAGGTCATCGAGCGGGCGGATGCGGCCGAGCTGTACGCGAAGCCGAAGCACCCGTACACGGTCGGCCTGCTGAACTCGGTGCCGAGGCTCGATGAGCACCGGCAGGAGAAGCTGATTCCGATTGAGGGCCTGCCGCCCGACCTGGCGCACCTGCCGGAGGGCTGCAGCTTCTACCCGCGCTGCGACTGGCGCACCGACCAGTGCCTCGCGCAGTATCCTGACACCGTCCAGGTGGAAGGCGAGCACCAGGCGGCCTGCTGGGAGTGGCAGAACGTCGGAAGGGAGAGGCCAGTTGTCGCAACAAGCTAGCACCGTCGAAGAGGCCACGATGAGTAACGGGGCGGGCGATGCCCTCCTCGAAGTCGAGGACCTTGAGGTCTACTTCCCAGTCACCGCCGGCCTGATCATCCAGCGTCGCGTGGCCGACGTGAAAGCAGTCGACGGCGTCACCTTTGACGTGAAGCGCGGCGAGACCCTCGGTCTCGTGGGCGAGTCGGGCTGCGGCAAGAGCACGACCGGCAAGGCCATCCTCCAGTTGAACCGCCCCACGGCGGGCACGGTCAACTTCGCGGGCACGGACCTGACCAGGGTGCGTGGCCGTTCCCTGCGGAATTACCGGCGCCGTATGCAGATGATCTTCCAGGACCCGTACGCGAGCCTGAACCCGCGTATGTCGGTCGGGTCGATCGTTTCGGAGCCGATCACGATCCACAACCTGGCACGGGGCCAGGAGAAGCGCGACCGCGTCCACAGCCTGCTGCAGACGGTGGGCCTGAACCCGTACTTCGCCAGCCGCTACCCGCACGAGTTCTCGGGCGGCCAGCGGCAGCGCATCGGCATCGCCCGGGCGCTGGCGGTGGAGCCGGAGTTCATCGTCTGCGACGAGCCCGTCTCGGCGCTCGACGTGTCGATCCAGGCGCAGATCATCAACCTCCTGCAGGACCTGCAGGAAGAGTTCAACCTCACGTACCTCTTCATCGCACACGACCTCTCGGTCGTGCGCCACATCAGCGATCGAGTGGCGGTGATGTACCTCGGGCACATCATGGAGCTGACCGACCGCGACACGATTTTCGACGACCCCCTGCATCCGTACACGAAGGCGCTGCTTTCGGCGGTTCCGATTCCGGACCCCGAGGTGGAGCGAGAGCGCGAGCGCATCATCCTGCTCGGCGACGTGCCGAGCCCGCTGTCGCCGCCTCCGGGCTGCGTGTTCAACACGCGCTGCCCGATCGCCGTGGACGAGTGCCGCGAGCGCATCCCCGAGTGGCGCAACGTCGGCACGGCCGGCAAGGAGCATTGGGTCTGGTGCCACCGCGTCTAGCGCGCGGCTCACGGAACCGAACCGGAAGGGGTGGCCACGAGGCCACCCCTTCTTGGTGTTCCGGCAGGAGACGGGGCCCTACCCGTCCTGGTTGAGCCAGGACATCATGCCTCGCATCTCGGCGCCCACCTGCTCGACCTGATGGTTGGCGTCCCGGCGGCGCATGGCGAGGAAGCTGGAACGGCCGGACATGTTCTCGAGGATGAACTCCTTCGCGAACTGGCCGCTCTGGATCTCCTCGAGGATGCGGCGCATTTCGGCGCGCGTCTCGTCGGTGATGATGCGCGGGCCGCGGCTGTAGTCTCCGTACTCGGCGGTGTCGCTGATGGAGTAACGCATGTTCGCCAGGCCGCCCTCGTAGATCAGATCCACGATGAGCTTGAGCTCGTGCATGGTCTCGAAGAAAGCGCTCTCGGGCTGGTAGCCAGCCTCGACGAGCGTCTCGAAGGAAGCCTTGATGAGCGAGGAGAGGCCGCCGCAGAGGATGACCTGCTCGCCGAAGAGGTCGGTCTCGGTCTCCTCCAGGAAGGTGGTCTCAAGGACTCCACCGCGGGTGCCGCCGATGCCCTTGGCGTAGGCGAGCGCAAGCTGGCTGGCGACCTCGCTGGCGTCCTGGTGCACGGCCAGCAGGCAGGGTACGCCGCCACCCTCGGTGAATACGCGACGCACGAGATGGCCGGGGCCCTTGGGGGCGATCATGGTGACGTCGACGAAGTCGGGCGGGTCGATCTGCTGGAAATGGATGTTGAAGCCGTGGGCGAACATCAGCATCTTGCCCTCGGCGAGCCCGGGCTCGATGGCCTTCTCGTACACGTCGCGCTGGAGGTGGTCGGGGATGAGCACCATGATGATGTCCGCCTCACGGGAAACATCCTCGACGGTGCCGACACGCAGGCCCGACTCCTCAACCGAGGTCCACGAGCGGGAGCCGGGGTAGAGCCCAACACGCACATCCAGGCCGGAGTCGTGCAGGTTGAGGGCGTGGGCGTGGCCCTGCGAACCGAAGCCGATGACCGCGATCTTGCGGTCCTTCAGCAGCCCCAGATCGGCGTCGTCGTCGTAGTACATCGTGGCCATGCGGGCACTCCTTGTGGGGTTGGGCCGCAGCGGGGAGGCGCGGCGGTTCGGGCGGCTAGGTGGGCAGGATCACCTGGCGGCGATGGCGGTCGCGGGCGTACTCCACGAAGGGATTGATCCCGATCTCGCGCAGCATCCAGTGGCGCTCGATGACCTGGACCTTGCCCTCGACGATCCGCACCCAGTCCGCGATGCGGGGGCGGGCGGGGTCGATGGCGATCTCGACGGCGGCGTCCTTCTCGCCGGCCACCACCGCCGTCAGACGGGGGTAGCCGAAGGCGGGGCGGGGTGTCGCATCGAGCAGGTCGAGCACCGCGTCGACGCCGGAGACGATGCCGTAGACGGAGTCGACGAGGGTGATCTTCTCGTCGAGGGAGGCGGCCGCCTCGTCACGCTCGCCGGCGATGAGCTGCTCGTAGAGCCCGCGTACGAGCCGGCGCGTCGAGCGGGCCGAGCCGCCGCGGAACTCGTTGGCGGCATCCATGGCCGCCAGAGCGGGCTTGTCGAGCTCGATGTCACGCATCATGCCGTAGAGCCGGCGGTCGACGATCAGGTCGTCCTCGACCCGCGAGATATCGAGCACCCGCTGCTGGAAGGCGCGCCAGTCGTAGCCCTTGGCCTCGATGGTGGCGCGGACGGCGACGGCGCCGCCGTCCTCCACCGCCTCCACCTCGGTGTAGGTGCAATCGGCATAGCGCTCAAGCAGCTCGTGGTGGAAGTCGCGAACGGCCACGCTGTCGCGCAGCATGGGGCTGCGGAACGAGTGGAAGACGACGCCCGGGGCGTGCAGGTCCTGGATCTCGTCGAAGCGGTCGTAATTGATGGCGGTGACGAGCGCCTCGACAACGGCACTGTTGGGCATGAAAGCGGGACACCTCGGGCTGAGCTTGGGCGATTGTACCCCGCGTCACGAACGCGGGACAGGAGCGCCCGGCCTGACGCTGAGGGCGTCGAGCGGTAGCCTTGGCGGGCCACCTCCCCACGAGAAGCGAGGACACCCGTGACCGAGCCAATCCCCACCCAGGAACGCGACATTCTCACCGAGACCGACGCCTCGGCGCGGGCGGAGCGCGTCTCCAACTGCCGCTACGAGCTGGCGCTCAACCTGACCAAGGGCGCCCCCACCTACGGCGGCGCCGTCACGATCACCTTCGACCAGGACGGCGACGACGACCTGATGCTGAACTTCCGGGGGAAGCGCATCGACCTGCTGGAGCTCAACGGCACGGCGGTCGACTTCGAGTGGCGCGGGCGCGAGCTGACGCTGCCGTGCGCGGCGCTCGCGGCCTCGAACACCCTGCGAATCGAGTACGAGAACGAGTACGACCACGGCGGCGACGGCATCCACCAGTTCGTCGACCCGGAGGACGGCGAGGAGTACCTGTACACGAACTTCGAGCCGTTCGACGCCCACCGCCTGTTCCCCTGCTTCGACCAACCCGACATCAAGGCGCGCTACCAGCTGACCGTGACGGCGCCGTCCGAGTGGACGCTGACGGCGAACTCGCAGGAGGTCTCCGCGGAGACGCTCGGGGACGGGCGCACCAGGCGGGTGTACGCGGAGACGCCGCCGTTCAGTACCTACCTGTTCGCGCTGATCGCGGGGCCGTACCACGTGGCCATGGCCGAGCACAACGGGATTCCGCTCGGCCTGCTGTGCCGGAAGTCGATGGCGCAGTACCTCGACACGGACGAGCTGTTCACGATCACGCGGCAGGGGCTCGACTTCTTCGGGGAGTTCTTCGACTACCCCTACGCCTTCGGGAAGTACGACCAGATCTTCGTGCCGGAGTTCAACCACGGGGCGATGGAGAACGTGGGGGCGGTGACCTTCAACGAGTCGATGGTGTACCGCGATCCGCCCACCGAGAACCAGCGCCGGCGCCGGGCCGAAGTGATCCTTCACGAGATGGCGCACATGTGGTTCGGCAACCTCGTGACGATGAAGTGGTGGAACGACCTCTGGCTGAACGAGAGCTTCGCGACCTACATGTCCTACCTTGCGATGGAGGGGGCCACCCGCTTCCAGTCGGGGTGGCAGGACTTCAACAACGGGATCAAGAACTGGGCCTACCGGCAGGACCAGCTCATCACGACCCACCCGATCGCCGGGACGGTGCGGGACACCGACGAGACGTTCCTGAACTTCGACGGGATCACGTACGGGAAGGGCGCCTCGGTGCTGAAGCAGCTCGTCGCGACGATCGGCATCGACGGGTTCCGGGAGGGGATGCGGCATTACTTCCGCACGTATGACTACGGCAACGCCTCGCTGCACGACTTCCTGGGCGCGCTGGAGGAGGGGAGCGGACGCGATCTCGGCGAGTGGTCCCGGCTCTGGCTGGAGACCTCGTCCCTGAACACGATCCGGGCAGATTGGGAGAGCGATGGGGAGCGCGTAACGCGGCTTGAGCTGAGCCAGACCGCCCCGGTCGACTACCCAACCATCCGCCCCCACACCCTCGAGACGGGCCTCCTGACCGACGACGGCGCCACGACCGCCATCGAGGCCGTGCCGGCGGTGCTCGAAGGCGAGAGCACCGAGATCGAGGCGGCTCGGGGACAACCCCGGCCTGCCCTCGTCTACCCGAACTTCAACGACCACGCCTACGCCAAGATCGCCCTCGACGACGAGTCGGTGGCGTGGGCGCGGGAGAACATCGAGCGGGTCGGGGACGACCTGCTGCGCCAGCAGCTCTGGTCGACGCTCTGGAGCATGGTGCGTGACCAGCAGCTCAAGTCGACGGACTTCCTCGCGATCGTGCGGGAGAAGATCGGGTTCGAGCAGAACATCGAGCTGGTCGACTCCGTCCTCGGGCACGCGGCCAGCTCCCAGAGCCGCTACGTCCCGGCCGAACGGCGGGACGCCGAGGCGCACCTGCTGTTCGAAACCGCGCGGGAGGGGCTCCTAGCCGCTTCCGAGAACGACACGCGGATCATCTGGGGGCGGGCGCTGGTCGGCCTCGCCGTGAACCCGGACGACCTCGCCTACGTCGGCCGCCTTGCGGACGGCGAGGAATTGATCGCGGGTTTCGAGCTCGACCAGGACATGCGCTGGGGCGTTGCCGCGCGGCACGTGGCCTTCGGCCTGCCCGGGGCGGCTGAGCGCGTTGCCACCGAGGCCGAGCGCGACCCTTCCGACCGGGGCCAGCGCGCGCAGCTCCGCTGCGAGACGGCAGTGCCGGACGCGGGCGTGAAGGCGGATGCGTGGGAGCGCTTCAATGGCGAAGGGTACGGCTCACGCTACCTGAACCAGGCGGCGATGAGCGGCTTCAACTGGACGCACCAGGCGGACCTGCTGGCGCCCTACGTCGACGCCTTCTTCGATCAGGTCGGCGGCATCTTCGTGGAGCGCGACCGAGAGTTCGCGACGGTGTTCTACGGGGGGCTGTTCCCGAGCTACCGGGTCGAGCAGGACACGCTCGATCGGGCGCAGGCGCTCCTGGACGAGACGCCGGAGGAGCAGGCGGTGCTGCAGCGCATGCTGCGCGAGGCGATCGACGACCTCGGCCGTGCGATCGCGTGCCGGGAGTTCGCGGCGAGCTAGCTAGCGGACTCCGGGGAGGCGCTCGGCGAGGGCCTCGACGAGGCCGGCGATGGGGACGCGTACCTGCTCCTGGGTGTCGCGCTCGCGGATGGTGACGGCCTCGTCCTCCAGCGTGTCGAAGTCGACGGTGACGCAGAGGGGAGTGCCGATCTCGTCCTGGCGACGGTAGCGGCGGCCGATCGACTGCGTCTCGTCGTACTGGGTCATCCAATGGGAGCGGATGAGGGCGTGGATGCGCTTCGCGGTGGGCGTGAGCGTGTTCTTCTTGGAGAGCGGCAGCACGGCCACCTTGATGGGCGCGATCACGGCGGGGAGCTTGAGTACGACGCGCTCGTCGCCCTTCTCGTCGGGCTCGACGGTGTAGTTCTCGAGGAGCGCGACGGCGAGGGTGCGGGTGAGACCGGCGGCGGGCTCGATCACGTAGGGCGTGAAGCGCTCGCGGGTCTCCTCGTCGAAATAGCTGAGGTCCTGGCCGCTGTGCTCGCTGTGCGCCTTCAGGTCGAAGTCGGTGCGGTTGGCGATGCCTTCGAGCTCGCCCCAGCCCCAGGGGAACTCGTACTCGATGTCGCTCGTGCCGGCGCTGTAGTGCGAGAGCTCCTCGGGCTCGTGGTCGCGGATGCGCATGCGGACGGGGTCGATGCCGATGGTCTCGGCGTACCAGCGCTGGCGCTCGTCGATCCAGTAGCGGTGCCACTCGGCGGCGTCGGCGGGGCGGCAGAAGAACTCCATCTCCATCTGCTCGAACTCGAGCGTGCGGAAGATGAAGCGGCCGGGCGTGATCTCGTTGCGGAAGCTGACGCGGGTCTGGGCTATGCCGAAGGGGAGCTTCCGGCGCATGGAGCTGCGCACGTTCTCGAAGTTCACGAACATGCCCTGGGCGGTCTCGGGTGGCAGGTAGGCGGTGGAGCCCTCGTCGACGACCGTCCCCACCTGGGTGCTGAACATGAGGTTGAAGAGGCGGGGCTCGGTCAGCTCGCCGCCGCAGGTCGGGCAAAGGAGATTGCCCGCCTCGTCGCGCTGTACCGCACCGTA
Source organism: Dehalococcoidia bacterium (assembly GCA_009839725.1). Lineage (GTDB taxonomy): Bacteria > Chloroflexota > Dehalococcoidia > Tepidiformales > Tepidiformaceae > UBA2991. The sequence goes on from VXPF01000117.1 coordinate 142,105, forward strand.
CTGACCCTCCTCGATATGGTCGGGGCGGAAGCGCTGGCGGCAGGTCTTGCAGTCGACGAGGGGGTCGTTGAACGTCTCGGTGTGGCCGCTGGCGACCCAGACGCGGGGGTTGGTCATCATGGCCGCATCGATGCCGACGACGTCGTCGCGCTCGCGCACCATGGCGCGCCACCAGGCGTCGCGGATGTTGCGCTTCAGCTCGACGCCGAGGGGGCCGTAGTCGTAGGCGTTGGCGAAACCGCCGTAAATCTCGGACGAGGGGAAGACGAAACCCCGGCGCTTGGCCAGGGAGACGATGGTGTCGAGGTCGGGTGCGGGCACGGGTGGCTCCAATCTCGCGCTGGCTGCGCAGCCTGGGGAGGCTTCACCTTCGCCCAACGGGGAGTTAGGCGCCAGAGTCGAGGGCGGCGACCAGCATCTCCAGGGCGTGCTCGGCGATCTGCTCCATGATGGCGACGCGCGAGCCCTCGAGCTGGAGCTCCTCGCTGATCGTGCCGTCGGGCCCGGCCACCGCGAAGGAGACGCCGCCGATGGGCCTGGAAGTGCGGCCCTTCGTGGGCCCGGCCATGCCGCTTTCGGCAATGACGTAGTCGGCTCCGGTGCGTTCGCGCACAGACTCGGCGATGGCGGTCACGCCCGCGGGGGTGACGGTGCCGTGCTCTCGCAGGAACTCGATGCTGACGCCGAGGGTGTCCGACTTCGAGGGCATCGTGTAGGCGACGAGGCCCCGGTCGAACCACTTCGAGGCGCCGGAAACGCTGATGAGGCGGGCGGAGATAAGGCCGCCGGCGGTGCTCTCCGCAACGGCCACGCGCGCCTCGCGGGCAAGCAGCAACTCGCCGACGCGGGCGGCGAGGGCATCGTTCTCTTGAATGGACATGGCCCGATGCTACGCTGCCGCGATGCCCGAGTACGAGATCACGATCGTCGATTCGTTCACCACAGAGCGGTACGCCGGCAACCCTTGCGCCGTGGTCACGCGGGCGGAGGGCCTCGCGCCGGAGCAGATGCAGGCGATCGCGCGCGAGATGAACCTGAGTGAAACGGCGTTCGTCACGCCCTCACAGGTGGCGGATGTGCGCGTGCGCTTCTTCACGCCCAGGAAGGAGATCCCGCTCGCGGGGCACCCGACGATCGTCACGATGCACGCGCTCGTGGAGCAGAGCCGCTTCGAAGTTGGTGAGGAGCCGCGACGGATCACGCAGGAGCTGAACGTCGGTGTGCTGCCGGTGGACCTCTCCCGCGGGGACGGCGGGCGGGTGCGCGTCGCCATGACGCAGGCGACACCCCAGTTCCACCAGGAGCTCGACCGGGCCGCGTTCGCGGACGTCCTCGGCATCTCCGCTTCCGACCTGCTCGCCGAGGCGCCACCCCAGGTCATAAGCACGGGCACACGGCAGGCGATGATCCCCGTGCGGTCGCTGGCTGTGCTGGAGCAGGTAAGTCCCGACCTGGAGCGGCTGGCCGCTCTGGAGACGGCGGAGGGCTACTTCAGCACGCACGTATTCGCGCTGGAGACGTACGACCCGGCGAACCGTGTGCACTCGCGACACTTCGGCCCGTCGTCGGGGGTCTGGGAGGATCCCGTGACGGGGAGCGCCACGGGCGGCATGGCGGCGTACCTGTGGCGCCACGGCCTTCTGCGCGAGGCCTCTTACACGGTCGAGCAAGGGCACCTCATGGGGCGGCCGGGCAGGGTCGAGGTGGAGGTGGAGGGCGAGGGGGACACGCCGATGGTCGTGCGCATCGCGGGGACAGCCGTCACGGTCCTGCGGGGGAGTATCACGATCTAGCGCTCCGCCGCGGGCGGAGGCCTCTGCTACGCTGCCCGCCATGAGCCAGACCGTGGACATGGCCGGGGCCGAGAAGCTGCTCAGCGAGGCGGACTTCGAGGATGTGAAGCTGCTGTGGTCATCCAGCAACTACGTCTACCTGGCGAAGCTCTGCAGCGGCGACGGCCAGGAGATCGCGGCCGTCTACAAGCCGGAGTCGGGCGAGACGCCGCTGTGGGACTTCCCCACGGGCACGCTCTACGCGCGGGAGGTGGCGGCCTATCAGCTCGCGCAACTGCTGGGGTGGTCGTTCATCCCGCCGACGGTGGTGCGGGACGGGCCGCAGGGGGTGGGGTCGCTGCAGCTCTACGTCCCCCACGACCGCGCCTCGCACTTCTTCGAGCAGCGCGATGATCCGGCGCTCGTGCCGCAGCTCCAGCGCATGGCCGTGTTCGACTACGTGGCCAACAACGCCGACCGCAAGGGCGGTCACAGCCTGCTCGACGAGCAAGGGCGGATCTGGGGGATCGACCACGGCCTCTGCTTCCACCGGGAGTACAAGATGCGCACGGTCATCTGGGACTGGGCGGAGCAGCCCATCTCGGACGAGTGGCTCGCCGACGTCGAGCAGACGGCGCTGGCCGTCGCGGGGGATGCCGACGAAACCGAAGCGCTAAGAGGCCTCCTCTCGCACGGCGAGATAGAGGCGCTGCTGGGACGGGCGGACCGCCTCCTGCGGACGCGCGCCATGCCCACCCCGGGACCACACCGGAGCTATCCCTGGCCGCTGGTCTGAAGGACGCCGGTCCTCAGTCCGGGAGCTGCAGAAGCTGGAGCGTGTTCCCGTCGGGGTCGGCGAAGGTCGCGACCCAGCCTCCCCAGCGCTCCTGCTCGGGCGGACGCGAGAACGCGACGCCGCGGTCGGTCAGGCGGCGGTGGGCGGCGGCGATGTCCGGCACCTTGAAGTGCACCATGATGCGTAGAGGGTCACGGGCAGGACCGTGGACCTCGTCGTGGGCGGCCACGCTGAGGCGGAAGCCGCCCCACTCGAAGTTCGCGAAGGTGGGCCGCTCGCTGCGGGGCGCCAGGCCAAGCACGTCGCGGTAGAAGGCGAGCATCTCCGGGTACTGGTCCGTCCAGACGATGACGCCGGCGACACCCTCGATATCCGTGCCGTCTTGAGCAGCCATGCGTCAGTTGAGGGGCTGGTAGGTGCGGCCGCCGTCGCCGGCGACCGCGTGACCGAGGCCGGGGAAGGGGAAGTGGCCGCTCGCGATGAGGGCGCCCTCTTCCTCGATTCGCGACATGAGCGCCTTGCGGCTCGCCGCCGAGGAGACCTTGTCAACGTCGGCGCCGGCGCACCAGCCATCCTCGCACACCTGCACGGGCTGGTGGGCGGCGTCGCCGATGAGGTAGGCACGCTCGCCGTCGCTGGCGAGGACGAAGGAGACGTGCCCGGGGGTGTGGCCGGGCGTGGGGACGGTCACCAGCTCGCTCGTGACGGCGTGCTCGCCCTCGACAAGGTCCAGGAGACCCGCCGACTCGATGGGACCGAGCACGTTGTCGTACTGGGCGGCGGCGCGAAGCTCGTCGCTTCCCGTCCAGTAGTCCCACTCGGTCTGCTGGACGACGTGGCGGGCGTTGGGGAAGAGGGGGACGGCCGCGCCGTCGTCGTCGACGGTGTTCCAGCCGGTGTGGTCGAAGTGGAGGTGGGTGTAGACGACGTAGTCGACGTCCGTGGGCGGTACGCCGGCCGCCTCCATGACGGAAGGGAGGGCAGTGTCTTCCTTCAGGGGCATGGGAGCGGGTCGTCCGCCCAGGCCGGTATCGACGAGGACGGCGTTGCCCTCGCTCACGACGAGCCAGGCGCCGAGGTTGAGCGTGAGGTTGCCGTCGCCGTCGAGGAACTCGCCGTAGGCGGCCCAGGCGTCGGCGGGAACGTCGGGGTAGAACATCGACGGAGGCATCGCCGTCCAGCTGTCCTGGAGGGCGATGATCTCGGCGTTACCGACCTGGTGGCGCTGGAACTGCCCCATCTCGATCCTCCTGCCGGCTGGCGCGGGCGCGGGCAGTATGTGACGGCGCGCCGCCCCGCGTCTATGGGCAGCCCCCCGACCGCTAGAATGCCTGCGTGGGCGGCATGGCGAGGGCAGCGATCGCAGCCAGGCGAGGCTTCACGCTCGGCGAGGTGGTCGTGGAGTTTCGTGGGGGAAGCGTCGTGCTCTCAGGACCATCATCGGGCGCCCCTCCGGCTGAGCTGGAACCCACAGTCGAGGCCTTGCAGGCACATGTGCGCCTCGACGAGCACGCTCGCTACCGGCCGCTGAGCGGGGCGCGCACGATGTCCGGGAACTGGCGGGTCTCGCTGCCGGAAAACCTAGCCGAAGCGGCAATTGACGCAATCTACCCCCAGGCATTACTCCACCAGGAGCAATCGGCAAGCGAGACGCTTCGCATCGTCACGTTCGACGAGATGGTGGGGCGGCAGCGGGGCCGGTATCGGGTTGCCGGGGAGCTGGGAGCGGCAGGCCGGGAACGGGCGCGCGAGGTCCTGTGCGGACGCTGCGTGCGGACCCCCGTGTGGGCCGGCGGGACGGCCGAGGAGCGGGACATTCCCTGCCCGGAGCCGTGCAGCGTCATGGTCGCCCTCGCCCGGGAAGCGGCGCTGTGGCAGGAGGATCCACCCCCGGTCGCGAGCCCGGACTCGACCGTGCCGTTCGCGGATTTCTCGACGCCGGGGAACGAGGTGCGCGAAGCCTACCTCGCGCGGACGCCCGCGGAGGTTCCCGGTGGATAACGCCGAGCTGCGGGAGCGCGCGGGCGCGCTCTTCCCGGGCGGCGTCTCCAGCCCGGTGCGCTCCTTCAAGGCCGTGCCGGATGAGCCCGTCCCCATCGCGAGGGCGGCCGGGGCGCGCCTGTACGACACCGAGGGCGGGGAGTACATCGACTATGTCGCGGCCTACGGTCCCCTCATCCTCGGGCACGCGCATGCGGCGGTCGTCGAGGCGGTGGGGGAGGCGGCGGCAGGCGGCACGGCCTTCGGGGCGCTCTCGCCGGGGGAGGTGGATCTGGGGAAGCGCATCAAGGAGGCGACGGGGCTCGAGCGGCTCCGCTTCGTCAACTCCGGCACGGAATCGACGATGACGGCCATCCGCCTGGCTCGGGCGGCGACGGGTCGCGACCTGGTCGTGAAGTTCGACGGCTGCTACCACGGCCACAGCGACGGTCTGCTGGTGAAGGCTGGGAGCGGCGTGGCGACGCTGGGGCTGAGCGACTCGGCCGGGGTGCCGGAATCGATCGCGGCGGGGACCGGGGTCCTTCCCTACAACGACCCGGAGGCGCTGGCGCAGTGGTTCCGCGAGCATGGCGACGAAACGGCGGCGGTCATCGTCGAGCCGGTGGCGGGGAACATGGGGGTCGTGCCCCCCGAGGATGCGTTCCTGGAGGCGCTCCAGACCGTTCCGAAGCAGCACGGCGCGCTGCTGATCAACGACGAGATCATCACCGGGTTCCGGCTGCGGTACGGGCTCAGCGGGCTCCTTCCGGAGGCCGACCTGGTCTGCCTGGGGAAGGTGATCGGGGGCGGGCTGTAATCACAAACACCCAGCCAACCAGCCGTAGAGCAAGGGGGGGGTGAGAGAGGGGGTGATAAAA
>VXPF01000070.1 GCA_009839725.1 Dehalococcoidia bacterium
CCGCGAACCCCTCCACCCGCGACCCCGCCTCCACCACCTCGCCCGCGTACTCCAGTCCGGGAATCTCGAACTCCGGCTTCACGCCCGGCTGCGGGTAGCCCCCCATCCGCTGGAGCACGTCCGCGCGATTGAGCGCGCAGGCCCGCACCGCCACCAGCAGGTCGTCGGGCCCCGCCAGCGGGTCGGGCACGTCGCGGTAGACGAGCGAGCCCCCGCCGTCGGTCTTCTCGATGACGACCGCCTTCATGCCCGGCCCGTTAGCCCTCGTCCTCGTCGGGCGGCATCGCCATGCCGAGCGTGTTGAACCCGCCGTCGACGTACAGCACCTGGCCGCTGATGTTCGCCCCCGCGTCGCTCGCCAGGAACGCCGCCGCCGCCCCCACGTCCTCGATCGAGATGTGCCGGCGCAGCGGCGTCACCTGCGGGAACACCTTGTACAGGTTGCGGAACTCCCCCACGCCCGCCGCCGAGAGCGTGCGCACCGGCCCCGCGCTGATGGCGTTCACGCGGATGCCCTGCGGCCCCACGTCCGAGGCCAGGTAGCGCACCGCCGACTCCAGCGCGGCCTTCGCCACGCCCATCACGTTGTAGCTCGGCATCATCTTCTGCGAGCCGTGGTACGAGAGCGTGACCACGCTCCCGCCCTCCGGCATCAGCGGCCGCGCGGCGCGCGTCAGCGCCACGAGCGAGTACACGGAAAGCTCCTGTGCGAGCAGGAACCCGTCCCGGCTCGTCTCCACGAACGGTCGCGAGAGATCCTCCCGCTTCGCCCCCACGATGCCGTGCGCGACCGCGTCGATCGTGCCGTAGCGATCGGCCAGCTTCGCGAAGAGCGCCTCGATGTTCTCGTCGCTCGTCGCGTCGCAGTACTCCACGAAGTCGCAGCCGATGCTCTCCGCCAGCGGACGCACGCGCTTCTCCATCATCGGTCCGTAGGAGAGGGCCACCCGCGCGCCCGCCTCGTGCATCGCCTTCGCGATGCCCCACGAGATCGAGCGGTCGTTCGAGACGCCCGAAACGAGGGCGGTCTTGCCTTCCATGCTTGAGATGCCTGACATGGCCAGCAAGCCTACGGCCTCGCCCGAACCGGCGGCAAACCGTTTCGCCCCTGAGCGAACCGCGCCGTACGATACCCGCCGATGGACCTCTCGGCCGTAGCCCTCCTTCTCTCAATCACGATCGACATCGACCCCGACATCGGCACGATCTTCGGGCTCACGATCACGTGGCACGGCCTCTTCACCGCCATCGGCATCATCTGCGGCGTCACCCTCTCCGTGTACCTCGCCCGCGTCGACGGCGTCCCCTCCGACGTCGGCCAGGAGATCGCCCTCGTCTCCGTCGTCTCCGCTATCGTCGGCGCGCGTCTCTTCTTCGTCTTCGAGCACTGGGATCGCTTCGAGAACGACCTCGCCGCCATCGTCACCGATATCACCGAGGGCGGCATCACCCTCTACGGAGGCCTCATCGGGGGCGTGCTGGGGGGCGTCATCTACGGCGCCTTCCACCGCTGGCCCATCGGCATCTGCCTCGATGCCGCCGCCCCCGGCATGATCCTCGGGCAGGGTCTCGGCCGCATCGGCGACCTCATCAACGGCGAGCACCTCGCCACCGCCAGCGACCTCCCCTGGGCCTTCGTCTACGTGCACCCGAACACGCTCGCCGAGCTGGGCCAGTCCGTGCACCCAGCGGCCGGCGGCTACGAGCTCGTCGGCGACTTCGTCATCCTCGCCGTCCTGCTCTTCGTGGCGCGGCGCTTCATCAAGATCCCCGGCTGGACCTTCTGCCTCTACATGATCCTGTATTCGGTCATGCGCTTCGGCCTCTCCGAGTTCCGTATCGACGAGCAGACCATCGACGGTATCCCCGTCCCCCAGATTGTCGCGGCCGTGATTATCGGTCTCGCCTTCATCCTCGCGGGGGTGATCCGCCGCTTCCCGGGCCAGATCACCGAGGCCTGGGAGGATCGCGTCCTCGGCCCGCCGCCCGAACAAGCCACCGAGGATGACTCCGCACCCTCGCCGGCATGACTCCGGCCCCACCCGTCACCCTCTACACCCGCGCCGACTGCCCCCTCTGCGACGAGGCCCGCGCTCTCCTCGACGCGCTGGCCGCGACCCTCGGCTTCACGATCGAGGCCGTCGACATCGACGCCGACCCGGAGCTCCGCTCTCGCTACAACTACGCCGTCCCCGTGATCGCGGTCGGGAGCGAGGAGGTCGCCCGCGCTCCCATCCGTCCCGCTGCGCTGGAGGGGAGCCTGCGCGAGCGCTACCGGTAGAGCCCGTGAAGCTCGATGTACTCCTCCACGGTCGCCGGGACGAGGTAGCGGATCGACATTCCCTCGCGCACCCGCTCGCGCACCAGCGTTGAGCTGACCGGCAGGGGCGGCATCTCCACCACGCTCGGCGGCGCGTCGAGCCCCAGCTGGGCCGCCAGCCACGCCTGCTCGCCCGCGTCCGCTCCCTTGGGCGCGACCGCCAGCCGCGCCAGCGCCGTGATCACGTCCGGCTCGCGCCATGCCGGCATGTCCGCCAGCGCGTCGCTCCCGAGGATCAGCACCACGTCGTCCATCCCCTGCGCGTGCAGCTCCCGCAGCGTGTCGACCGTGTACGTGGGCCCGATGCGCTCCACCTCGCGCTCGTCCAGGTGGAAGCCGGGGTTGTCCGCAATGGCGAGGTGCGTCATCGCCAGCCGGTGCGAGGCGGAGGTCACGCCGCTCCCGGCCTTGCGCCACGGATCGCCCGCGGGCATGAAGTACACGCGCTCCAGCCCGAGCTGCACGCGCGCGCACTCCCCCAGCACCAGGTGCCCCAGGTGAGGCGGGTCGAACGTGCCTCCCAGCACCCCGATCGACATGCGTCGAGTCTATCCGATCGAGTCATTAGCACTCTTGCCCCGAGAGTGCTAACATAGGTCGGCAGGGTTCACAATGCCATTGTCAGAGCGAAGGGCCAGGATCCTCGCCTTCATCGTCGAGGACTACGTCGAGAGCGCGCAGCCGGTCGGCTCCGCGTCCCTCGTCGCGCGCCACGATCTCGACCTCTCCAGCGCCACCGTTCGCAGCGAGATGGCCGCCCTTGAGGGCGAGGGGCTGATCACCCATCCCCACACCTCCGCCGGGCGCGTGCCCAGCAACCTCGGCTACCGAACCTACGTCGGCTCCCTCATGGGCGAGCGCCGTCTCTCCAGCGAGGAGGAGCTGACGATTCTGCACCAGTTCCACCAGAGCGCCGTCGACCTCGAGCGATGGCTCGCCCTCTCCGCGAGCGTCCTCGCCAACTCGCTCCACACCGCCGCCATCGCGACCCCGCCCCACATGGTCGAGGTTCGCCTCAAGCAGCTCCAGCTCGTCGAGCTCACCGACGAGAGCGCCCTCCTCGTCGTCGTCATGAACGATGCCGCCGTGCTCCAGCACACCCTCCAGTTCTCCGAGGCCACGACGCAGGACCAGCTCACCCGCCTCGCCGGACGCCTCAACCAGCAGCTGGCGGGCAAGACCGCCACCGAGATCGAGGGGCGCACGCCCCCCACCGCCGCCATCGAGCAGCAGGTGGTGGAGCAGGTCGTGGTCCTCCTCCGCAGCGAGGAGGACGCCGCCAGCGAGACGCCCGTCATCGAGGGCGTCCGCGAGTTGCTCCGCCAGCCCGAATACGAGGGCGACAGCGACCGCCTGCTCGATACCCTCGAGGCGGTGGAGACCTCCCGCCTGCAGCGCGCCATTCCCGCGCGCGCCCTGGGAAGCAACGACGTCGCCATCGTGATCGGCGACGAGAATCCCGCCGAGCCCTACCACGACATGAGCTTCGTGCTTTCCCGCTACGGCCCCACGGGCGGCGCCGGGGGCCTCATCGGCCTCCTCGGCCCCACCCGCCTCGACTATCCCGACGCCGTTGCCCACGTCCGTTATGTGAGCGACGTCCTGACCGAGCTCATGCGTCGCTTCTACGGCGACGCGGCCGTCGACGCCCCCGGGGAGGACCAATGAGCGACAGCGACGCTCCCCGCTTCGTTGACCGGCGCGCCGCCGCGCGCATGGACGACGACAACGGGGCTCCCGCGCCCGAGGCTGAAGAGGTTGCGCCCGAAGAGGCGCCGGCGGACGACCTCCAGGAGCAGCTCGAAGCCGCGCAGGCTGCCGCCAAGCGCTTCGAGGCGAACTGGAAGCGCGCCGCCGCCGACCTCGCCAACTACAAACGCCGCGTCGAGCAGGAGCGCTCCGAGCAGGCTCGCCTTGCGAGCGCTGCGACGGTCATCAACCTGCTCCCTATTCGCGACGACTTCGGGCGCGCCGTCGAAACGCTCGACAGCACACTCGCCGGGCTCAACTGGGTACAGGGCGTGCTCGCCATCGAGCGCAAGCTCGACGGCCTTCTGGAGAGCATGGGCGTCTCCGAGGTACCCGCCGAGGGCGAGGCCTTCGACCCCACCCGGCACGAGGCCGTGGGCCGCTCCCCCGGCCCCGAGAACGTCTGCCTGCACGTCGTCCAGAAGGGCTACGCCCTCAAGGACGCCGTCATCCGCCCCGCCATGGTGATCGTGGGCGAGGGCGGCGATCCCGGGCCGGCCGGCGACACCGAAACCGAAAGCGACAACGAGGGCGCCTGACCGCCCCGCCACACCACCGACCACCTCCAGGAGGAACGAACATGCCGAAAGTACTGGGAATCGACCTGGGAACCACCAACAGCGCCATGGCCGTGATGGAAGGCGGCGAACCGACCGTCGTCCCCAATGCCGAAGGCACCCGCACCACCCCGTCCGTCGTCGCCCTCACCAAGTCCGGTGAGCGCCTCGTCGGCCAGGTCGCCAAGCGCCAGGCCATCACCAACCCCGAGCACACCGTTTACAGCATCAAGCGCTTCATGGGCCGCAAGTACAGCGACGCGGAGGTTCAGCGCGGCACGGGCTCCATGCCCTACGCCGTCAGCGCCGCCTCCAACGGCGACGTGCAGGTCACCATGGGCGAGGGCGCCCACAGCCCGCCCGAGATCAGCGCCATGATCCTGCAGAAGCTGAAGGCCGATGCCGAGGCCTACCTGGGCGAGACCGTCACCGAGGCCGTCATCACCGTCCCCGCCTACTTCAACGACGCCCAGCGCCAGGCGACCAAGGACGCCGGCCGCATCGCCGGCCTCAACGTCCTCCGCATCATCAACGAGCCCACCGCCGCCTCCCTCGCCTACGGCCTCGAGAAGAAGGACGACGAGGTCATCGCCGTCTACGACCTCGGCGGCGGCACCTTCGACATCTCCATCCTCGAGATCGGCGACGGCACCTTCCAGGTGCTCAGCACCAACGGCAACACCCACCTCGGCGGCGACGACTTCGACGACCGCATCATCGACTGGCTCGTCGACGAGTTCCGCCAGGCCGAGGGCATCGACCTGCGCCAGGACCGCCAGGCCCTCCAGCGCCTCAAGGCCGAGGCGGAGAAGGCCAAGATCGAGCTCTCCAGCGCCCAGCAGTCCGAGATCAACCTGCCCTTCATCACCGCCGACGCCAGCGGTCCCAAGCACCTCAACCTGAGCCTCAGCCGGGCGAAGCTCGAGCAGCTCGTGGGCGATCTCCTGCGCGGCACCCTCGAGCCCGTGAAGAAGGCCCTCGACGACGCCGGCAAAGCGGCCGGGGATGTCGACGAGGTCGTCCTCGTCGGCGGCCAGACCCGCATGCCCGCCGTCCAGGCCCTTGTCGGCGAGTTCTTCGGCAAGGAGCCCCACAAGGGCGTCAACCCCGACGAGGTCGTCGCCATCGGCGCCGCCATCCAGGCCGGCGTTCTCAAGGGCGATGTGCAGGACGTCCTCCTGCTCGATGTCACCCCCCTCACCCTCGGCATCGAGACCCTCGGCGGCGTGATGACCACCATCATTCCCCGTAACACCACCATCCCCACCGCCAAGAGCCAGGTGTTCAGCACCGCCGCCGACAACCAGCCCAGCGTCGAGATTCACGTCCTCCAGGGCGAGCGCCCGATGGCGCCCGATAACAAGTCGCTCGGCAAGTTCACCCTCGATGGCATCCTGCCCGCGCCCCGCGGCGTCCCCCAGATCGAGGTCACCTTCGATATCGACGCCAACGGCATCGTCAACGTCAGCGCTGTCGACAAGGGCACCGGCCGCGAGCAGAAGATCACCATCCAGGCCTCAAGCGGCCTCGGCGAGGATGAGATCCAGCAGATGCAGCGCGATGCCGAGTTGCACGCCGAGGAGGATCAGCGCCGCCGCGAGATCATCGAGCTGCGCAACCTCGCCGACAGCACCGCCTACCAGGCCGAGAAGACTCTCGCCGACAACGCCGACAAGATCGACGAAGCCCTGAAGGCCGATGTCGAGGAGAAGGTGAAGGCCCTGCGCGAGGCCCTTGAGGCCGAAGGCGACGACGAAGCCACCAAGGAGCGCATCCAGGCCGCTCTCGAAGCCCTCACGCAGGCCCTGCAGAGGGTCGGCGAGTCCGTCTACGGCCAGCAGGACGGCGGCGGCCCTGGCCCCGACGGCCCCGACGGAGGCGGCTTCGATCCCGGCGCCGCAGCCGGCGGCGCCGAGGAAGGCACCGTCGAGGGCGAGTTCCGCGAGGTCTAGCGGGAGCCTATCCTCCTCGCATGGCCATTCCCGAGGCGACAATGCGCGAGCTGGCAGGGGTCGGGCGCGACCTCTACCAGCTCGGCATGGTCAGCAGCCGTGGCGGCAACCTCAGCGTCCGCGACGGCCACGCCCTGTGGATCACCGGCACCGGCACCGCCCTCGGCCACCTGAAGCCCCTCGATATCAGCCGCGTCTTCCCCGACGGCCGCCACGAGGCCCCTCCCCCCTCAAGCGACACCATCCTCCACTGGACCATCTACGCCACCACCCAGGCGGCCGCCATCGCCCACGCCCATCCCCACCACGCCATCGCCCTCTCCTACGACCGCGACGTCTTCAAGCCAGAGGACCTGGAGGGGCAGATGCACATCCCCTCCGTCCCCGTCATCGGCCAGGGCCCCACGCAGGAGGAGAAGATCGCGACCGCCCTGCGCGAGTCGCGCGTCGCGCTCCTCCAGGGCCACGGCGCCTACGCGCGCGGCGCCTCCCTCTGGGATGCCCTCCACTGGCTCACCGCCCTCGAGGAGAGCGCCCACATCGCCTGGCTGCGCCGCGCCACCGACCGCTCCTAGCCCGCCGCGTACAGCTTTGTGACCGTTACCGCCTCCACCGGGCACCGCACCACGCACAGGTCGCACAGGATGCACTCGTCCACGTTCTCATCGATGACCCGCGCCACCCGCTCGCCAGCTGCCCGTTCGAGGATGTCGACGGGGCAGCTCTGGACGCACTCGCGACACTCCGGCTGCGAGGCGCAGGCTGCTTCCTCGATGGCCACCTCGATGAACAACCCCACGGGCTGAGCCTACCCCATCTGCTACGATCGCTCTCTGTGACAATCGACGCCCATACACACCTCTTCCCGCCCTCCCAGGCACGGGACCGCGAGGCCATCGCAAGCCGCGACTCGGGCTTCGCCGAGATCTACGGCGACCCCAAGGCGACCATCGCCGATGCGCCCGCCCTCCTCGCCGCCCTGCGCGAGGACGGTATCGAGGCGGCGATCGCAACCGGCTTCGCCTTCGCCGGCGAGCGCGAGGTCGCGGAGCAGAACGAATACCTCCTCGCGGTTGCGGCCGAGACGCCACGCGCGATCGTGCCCTTCTCGACCGTGAACCCGGCGCTCGCGGGCTGGGAGCGGGAGGCGGAACGCGCGCTTGCACAGGGCGCCCGGGGCTTCGGGGAACTGCGTCCGGGAACGCAGGGCTGGGACCCCCTCGGGGAGGCGGGGCGGCGCCTCGCCGCGCTCGCGGAAGAAGCCGGGGCCGCCCTCATCTGGCACTCGAGCGAGCCGGTCGGGCACCGCTATCCCGGCAAGGAAGGCGGCCTCTCCTCCGCCGAGCTGATCGAGGTGGCGACTGCCGCCCCCCGCGTCACGATGGTGGGGGCGCACCTGGGAGCGGGGGCGTCGTTCTACCTGTCCATGCCCGAGGTTCGGGCAGCCGTGCCCAACCTGCTGTTCGATACGGCAGCGGCGAGCCTCCTTTACGATTCCGGCACAATTGCTCGTCTCGTGGCAACGGCCGGCGCGGAGCGGGTGCTCTTCGCTTCGGACTTCCCCCTGCGAAGGCCTGGCCCCGAGTTGAAGAGGACACTTGAAGGACTCGACGCCGCCACCGGCGAGGCCATCGCCGGCGCGAATGCCCGCAGACTGCTGTGCTGACATGACCCAGCCAACCGAGAAAGCCCACCGCCTGTTCGTCGCCTGCGAGCTCCCCGAGGATGTCCGCCACACCGTCGGCGGCCTTGTCGACGACCTGCGCGAGCAGAGCGCCGGCGCCGTGCGCTGGGTCAACCCCTCCAGCCTGCACGTCACCCTCAAGTTCCTCGGGGAAGTGCCCGAACGCCAGATCCCCGCCGTCAAGGTCGCGCTCCAGGAAGCCGTCGTGCGGCACTCGGCCTTCTTCCTGGAGCTCGCCAGCATCGGCACCTTCGGCGGTCGCGAGGGCCTTCGCGTGATGTGGGCCGCCGTCGCCGGAGACGTCCTCCGCCTCGAGGCCCTCGCCCGCGACGTGAACCGGGCCCTCTCCGTCGTCGGGTTCGAGCCCGAGACGCGGCCCTTCCGCCCCCACCTCACCCTCGGCCGCGTTCGCAACGAGGTGGGGACGCGCCAGCGCGCGGAGCTCGAGGTGGCCGTCGGCAAGATCGAGATCCCCGAGTGCGAGTGGCGCACCACCGAGATATCCCTCGTCCGCAGCCGCCTCCACCCCGACGGCGCCCGCCACGACACCATCGCCACCTTCCCCCTCCGCGCGCCGCCGCCCCAGGGCTGAGCGCTCGCCGGAACCCCCTTCGCCCTTCGGGCGACATGCGTAGGATTCCCGCGAGGAAAGGAAGGGACCGATGCCTGCCGACGCGCACCCCGAGCCCACCGAGGAGGAGGTCCGCTCCTACTTCGAGACCTGCAGCAACTGGGGCCGCTGGGGACCCGACGACAGCGCCGGGACCGTCAACCTCATCACCCCCGCGAAGCGCCGCGAGGCCGCCTCCCTCGTGCAGAGCGGCCGCTCCGTCTCATGCTCCTATCCCCTCAACACCCAGGGCGCTCCCGGCAACTGGAGGCCCGCGCAGCACTTCATGACCATCGGCCCCGCCGTCTCCGCCGACTACATCGGCCTCGTCTTCCACGGCTACGCCACCACCCACGTCGATGCCCTCTGCCACATCTTCTGGGAAGGGAAGATGTGGAACGGCAAGAACGCCGTTGAGGAAGTCACCTCGGCGGGCGCCCGTAGCGGCGCTGTGGCCGCCTGGAAGGACGGCATCATCACCCGCGGCGTTCTCCTCGATATCCCCCGATTGCGCGGTACTGACTTCGTGACCCCCGATCGCCCCACCCGCGGCTGGGAGCTCGAGGCCGCCGCCGAGGCCGAGGGCCTCGAGCTGCGCCCCGGGGACGCCGTGCTCGTGCGCGGCGCCCGCCCCGCCTTCCTCGCCGCAAACCCCGACATGGTTCCCGGCGTCCCCCCCACCCCCGGCCTCCACGTCGACTGCGTCCCGGTCCTCAAGCAGGCCGATGCCGCCATCCTCGGCTGGGACATGCTCGATGCCCGCCCCCACTCCTACCCCGACTTCGAGGACGCCCCCGGTGGCCCCGTGCACGTCTTCACCATCGTCTTCATGGGCCTCCCCCTCCTCGACAACGCCTTCCTCGACCCGCTGGCCGAGGCCTGCGCCGAGGAGGGCCGCTGGGAGTTCCTCCTCTCCATCGCCCCCCTCCACGTGCGCGGCGGCACGGGCTCGCCCGTCAACCCCATCGCCGTGTTCTGAGGATCAGCCACCCTTTCAACAACCACCGCCAACGGAGGACCGCACCCCCATGACCGAAGGAAACACCGAGGACTTCCAGCCCGACCGCGCCATGGTCGTCGTCGCCCACCCCGATGACGCCGAGTTCATGGTCGCCGGCACCGTCGCCAAGTGGGCCGGCCGCGGCGCCGAGGTCACCTACGTCGTCATCACCAACGGCAACAAGGGCAGCGAGGACCCCGAGATGACTTCCACCCGCCTCGCCGAGATTCGCGAGGCCGAGCAGCGCGCCGCCGGACGCATCCTCGGCGTCAAGAACTTCGAGTTCCTCGGCTACGAGGACGGCTACCTCGAGCACACCCTCGACCTGCGCCGCGACCTCACCCGCGTCATCCGCAAGTACCGCCCCGACGTCGTCGTCACCTTCGACCCCACCGCGCGGTTCATGTTCGACGCCTACGCGAACCACCCCGACCACCGCGCCGCCGGCGACGCCACCGTCGACGCCATCTTCCCCAGCGCTCGCGACCGCCTCACCTTCCCCGAGCTGCTGGTCGACGGCCTCGAGCCGCACAAGGTGAAGCAGCTCTGGATGGGCTCGGGCGCCGGCGCCAACGCCAACGTCTGGGTCGATATCACCGAGACGATCGAGCTGAAGAAGAAGGCGCTCGCCGCTCACCCCAGCCAGCTCAGCGAAGAGGTCGCCGAGTTCGCGAGCGAGATGGCTCGCAACACCGCTGGGGAGCAGGACTTCGAGTACGGCGAGGCCTTCCGCCGCATCATCTTCGACCAGCCCCGCGAGGTGCGCCTCACGAACCGGCAACAGGAGTCGGGCCGGGGCTAGGGCGCGCGCGTCTCCGCGAAGGCGAGGATATTCCCGTCCGGGTCGCGGAAGAACGCCATCCACTCCTCCGAGCCGACCGGGCCGAAGTTCCCCACGTCATCGCGAGCGATCATCGTCGGCTCCTGCTCGACCTCCACGCCCGCCTCACGCAGCGCAGCCACGGCCGCGTCGAGGTCATCCACGTGGAAGTAGAGCGGCGAACCCTCGTGCTCGATCGCGCCCGGGATAGCGTCCAGCATCAGCCGCACGCCCCCGATGTCGAAGAACGCCAGCCCCGGCGGGTCGAACGTCGCGACGTAGCGCGCTCCAAGCACGTCCCGGTAGAACGCCACCGAACGCTCCAGGTCCTTGCTCGGCTGCGCGACCTGCTGGAAGGCGTTGACGGCCAGGGCCTCGTTGCTCACGACTCCTGCGTCGCCGCCCGGCGAGTTTCCGGCAGGCGAAGCAGGTGGTTCCCGCCGTCGACTGGAATCACCTGCCCGGTGATATCGCCGAACAGGTCACTGGCGACGACCAGCGTCACGTCGGCGCAGTCGTCTACCGTCGTGATGCGCCCCAGCGGCGTCTGCTCGATAAAGCCGGCCGCCGTGGGGTTGTCGTCCGGGATCTCGACGCGCGCTTCGTCGATGGGCGTGCCCCCGCCGTAGTTGTTCATCGCCGTCGGCACGAACGTGGGCGCCACGGCGTTCACCCGAACCTGGTCGGGGCCGAACTCGCGTGCCGCGATCTTCGTCGCGAAGTTGATTGCCGCCTTGGCCGCCGAGTACGGCGTCAGCCGCGTCGGGATCGAGATGGCTGTCGTTGACGTAATGTTGATGAGGGAGCCGCCCCCGCTCGCCGCAATGGCGTTGCCGAAGTGCTTCATGAAGTAGATGAAGCCGAAGTACTGGATGTCGGCCACCGCGTGCAGGTCCTCGGGCGTGATGTCCTTGATCAGCGCCCCGCGCACGACCCCTGCCGAGTTCACCGCCACGTCGACCCGTCCCCACTTCTCCATGGCCGTATCCGCGAGCGCCTTCAGGTCGTCGTAGTCCCGGCCGTCGCAGCGCACCGGCGTGGCCCCGATCTGCCCCGCCAGCTTCTCCAGGTTCTCCTGCCGGCGGGCGGCCACGATCACATCCGCCCCGTGTTCCGCGAAACGCTCGCTGATGGCCCAGCCGATCCCGCTCGAGGCGCCGAGTACGACCGCCTTCTTCCCTTCCAGCAGCTTCATCCAGTCATTCTCCCGACACTCCCCCGTCATGGGGGGCTATACTCTCCGGCAGGATACGCGAAGGCGCCGAACCGGTCGGCGGGAGCGTGTGCTCCAGACCAGGTCGGCGCGAAGGAGAAGGCTATGCCGAGAGTCAAGGAAGTCGGCGGAATGGAGGGGTTTGGCGGCGTCTACGGCCACCGTCCCGACCTCTTCAAGGGGTTCATGTTCAACTACGGCGTGCTGTGGTCCCACAGCACACTCGATCCGCTCCTCAAGGAGCTGATCCGCCTCTACTCGTCCAACACCAACGGTTGCCGTTACTGAATCCCCGCACGTACTGCTGCGGCGCAGCAGGAAGGCATGACTGAGGAGATGATCCAGCAGGCGCTGGACTTCCGGAACTCCGACCTCCCCGAGCGAACCAAGGTCGCCCTTGAGCTGGCCGAGGACTTCATCCTCAACCACGCCAACAACGTCGATGACGCGTTCATGGACCGCCTCAAGGAGCACTTCACCGAGGACCAGATCGTCGAGCTGACCATCGGCATCGGCATCTGGGACTCCGTCCACAAGTTCAACAACGTCTTCGACGTGCCTCCCCCCGTGGAGGACGGCCTCTTCGTCCTCGAGCGTCTGGCCGACGCCCCCGAGGACATGCAGCACCTCATCACGCACCTCGACGGTGAAGGCAATCCCATGGATCGCTGGGAGCCGGGCGAGGCGGAAGCCGCGGGAGGCGCCTCCTAGGCGCCTGCCCACCGTTCGACCATGCCGAGGCGCACGGCCCTACCGCCGTGCGCCTCGCTTGCGTTTCGCCCGGGTGTCGCGGCGCTTCTGCCAGGCGGCGTAGACGATGCCGACCAGCAGCCCAGCACCGAACATGATGAAGACGTACTCCACGGCCTGGCCCTAACCCTGGCCCGGTACATGAGGCTCGCGCCCCACGAACCGCTTCGGCAGCCGCACCGTCATCGCCGCGCCCCGCCCCGCCTCGTTACGCGCCGCCACCGTGCCCCCGTGCGCCTGCACCAGGTGCTTCACAATCGCGAGCCCCAGACCGGCCCCGTCGTCCGCCCGCGAGTGCTCCGCCTTGTAGAAGCGCTCGAACACGCGGTCCAGGTCCTGCGTCGCGATCCCCGGCCCGTCGTCGCAGACCTCCACCGCCACCAGCGCGTCCTCGTCCTGAACGCTCACCGTGATGGCGCTCCCCTCCGGGCTGAACTTGAGTGCGTTGTCGAGCAGGTTCGTCACGATCCGGACCGTCGCCGTGCGGTCCGCCATGACCGGCGGCGTCTCCCCCTCCGGCCCCTCGATACGCACGTCGCAGGCTTCGAGCTTTGATCCGAGTGCCGCCTGCGCCTCCGCCACGGCGGACGCCAGGTCAACTTCCTCCGGTTCCAGGTGGATCGCCCCCGACTCAATCCGCGACAGGTCGAGCAGCTCGTTCGTGAGGAGCGCCATGCGCTCCACCTGGCTTCGGATGCGCCCCAGGAACGCCGCCTGCTCCCCGCCCTCGAGGTCGCCCAGCTCGAGCGTCTCCACGAGCGCCCCGATCGACGCGATCGGCGTCCGCAGCTCGTGCGAGACGTTGCTGATGAAGTCCCGTCTCACGTCGTCCACCCGCTGCACCGCCGAGAGGTCGACCAGGATCAGCAGCGCCGCCCAGCTTCCCCCCTCCGCCACCGGAACCGCCAGCGCCCGCAGGGGGGTCCGGTCCCGCCCGAATGGGATGACCTTCGGCTCGGGCGTCCCCCGCCCCGCCATCGCTTCGCGCACGAGCGCGTCCAGCTCGTAGTCCCGCGCGCTCTCGATGAGCGTGCGGCCCACCACCTCACCTTCCTCCATACCCAGCAGCGCCAGCGCCGCCGGGTTGGCGTACTGCACGTCCGTCTCCGCGTCCACCGCCATGATGGCGTCCGCCGCCGCCGCCAGCGCCGCCTCCAGCCGTGCGTGCTCGGCGGTGATCGCCCGGGACGACGCCTCGATCTCCGTCGCCATCACGTTGAACTCGTGCGTGAGCTGGGCGGTCGGGCCCGTCGTGCGAACGGCCCGCGCCGAGAGGCTGCTCCCCCGCAGCGCCCGCGCCGCCTCCGCCGTCTCCCGCACGGAGAGCTCCACGGGCCGCAGCAGCAGGAACACGCTCGCGAACGCCCCCGCGCCCATCACCAGCGCCGTGATCGCGATCCAGAGGGCGTCGCCCACCGTCACCGCCACGATCGCCGCGGCCGCCGCCGCCACGAAACCGGCGATCCCGCTCGCGAGGGCTGCCCGTCCCGCGAGGCCGCTCATGGCTCCACTCTATCCTTCGAAGAGATACCCGCTGCCGCGAACCGTGCGGATGCGCCGGGGATTGCCGGCGTCCCGCTCAATCTTCTGGCGAAGCCAGCGCATGTGAACGTCCACCGTCCGCGCGTCACCATTGAAGTCGTGCTCCCAGACCGACTCGAGGATGTGCTCCCGCGAGAGCACCTGGCCCGGATGTCGCAACAAGAATAGCAAGAGCTCGAACTCGCGCGGCTTCAATCGCAGCAATTCTCCGCCCCGCCGAACCTCCCGGCGCACCCGGTTCACCTCGAGATCCCCCGAGCGAACCACGTCGTCCTCCGCGGGCGCTTCCTGGCGCATCGGCGCACGCCGCAGCAGCGCGCGCACGCGCGCGAGCAGCTCCCGCATCCCGAACGGCTTCGACAGGTAGTCGTCGGCGCCCGTGTCCAGCCCCGCCACGCGGTCGCTTTCCCCGCCAAGCGCCGTGACCATGATGATCGGCACCCGCGTGTCGCGGCGCAGCGCCCGGCAGATGCCCATGCCGTCCACGCCCGGGAGCATCAGGTCGAGCACGATCACGTCCGGCTCGTGCTCCCGCGCCATCCGCAGGCCGTCGTCGCCACGCGCCGCCGTCAGCACCTCGTAGCCCTCGCGACGGAGGTGGTGCGCCATCGTCAGGAGCAGCGCTTCCTCGTCCTCCACGACCAGCACGGTAGCCGTCGTGGCCGGGGCTGCCGTCATCTCGGTTTCAGACTCTTCCGTCATGGTGTGCAGATCGTGGAGGGCGGGCTTCGTCGATCGTCGCACACGCGGCTGAGTCGTGCTGGCGAAGGAGGAGGGGTGAGGGTAAATCGCTGCCGGCGGTGGTAGGTTCTCCCGGCCCCGGGCGAGAACGCCTGGCCGAGGAGTCCTGCGGTGAGTAGATCGTTCCTCCTCGTGCTCGCGTTGGCTTGTACGTTCGTTGCCGGCGGAACCTCGCCCGGCAGCGCCCGCACGACCGAGACCGTCCAGGTTGAGGTCCGCGTCTGGCAGAGCATCTCCAATCCCGCCAATCTTGCCCTCAGCGTCAAACCCGAGGGAGGCCGCTGGTCCTCCTCCAGGCTCAACATGCTTGGGCCCAGCAGGGGGTGGCGCTACAGCGACACACCGGTCGGCGAGATCGAGATCAGGATCTTTCAGCGCACATCCAACCAGCTGGACCTGTTCATCAGCGCCCGCCCGCTTGGCGGCCGCTACGCCGACTTCGGCGCGCGGCGCCTGGATATGGCGGGAACGACCCGCTCTGGCTTGCGTTTCGGCGACACCACCCTCGCCGTACCCGTCCCCAGGACAAGCCCTGAGGTCGTGGCCGTCAGCGCTGGCGTTGACTTCACCTGCGCCCTCCTGGATTCCGGCGAGATCACGTGTTGGGGAGACAACCTCTACGGCCAGATCGAGTCGCCCCCCGGCCGCTACATCGCCGTGACCGCCGGCGCCGACCACGCGTGCGCGATCAGCGAGTCGGGCCAGCTCGCGTGCTGGGGTCGCGACGACTTCTGGGGCGGCGAAGGCGTCCGCCTGGGCCTGACTGACCCGCCCTCGGGCACCTACCGCGCCGTCAGCGCCGCGTGGGAGCACACGTGTGCCCTGCGGGAGTCGGGAGAGGCCGTCTGTTGGGGCGATCCCCGGTTCACCGACGCCCCCTCGGGGACGTTCGTATCCGTCCACGCGGGCAACGATCACAGCTGCGCCGTGCGGGAGTCCGGCGAGGTCGTCTGCTGGCCCCACTCGCACAGCGACGCCGCCGAAGTCCCCGAAGGGGCTCTCACAGGCGTCAGCGCTGGTGGGCAGCACATTTGCGCGCTGCGGGAGTCGGGCGAGGTGGTCTGTTGGGGCGGGTACCTGCGGCTTCAGATCGAGAGACCCCTGGAGCCCCAGCGATCCCTGAGCGTCGGAAACGGCTTTGCCTGCGCCCTCGACGAGGCGGGTGAGCTGACCTGTTGGGCGAGTATCGCCCATGCTCCCCCTGGGCGCTTCCGCGCTGTGAGCGCCGGCAACCACCACGCCTGTGCCATCCCCGAGTCAGGCGGTGTCGTCTGCTGGGAGGAGACGTATGGATTCGGCGCCACCAGGGCTCCCGTCGGGCGCTTCCGCTCCGTCGATGCCGGCAGCGTTCACACCTGTGGCGTGAGCGAGGCCGGCGAAGTCGTGTGCTGGGGCACCGATCACTACGGCCAGCTGGATGCCCCGCCGGGCTCTTTCCGCGCGGTCAGCGCTGGACAGAACCACACCTGCGCCCTCCGCGAGTCCGGCGAGGTCGACTGTTGGGGCACGAACCGCGAGGGGTCGACCAGCGTTCCCGGCGGGCGGTATCGCTCCGTCGAAGTTGGCTCTGGCCATACCTGCGCGGTGGATGACTCGGGTCGGTTGGTCTGCTGGGGATGGAACTACAACGGTGAGTCCAGCCCGCCCCCCGGCAACTTCCGGTCAGTGAGCGTCGGCCTCTACCACAGCTGTGCGATCGATGAGTCTGGACAGCTCCGCTGCTGGGGCTGGAACTCCGAGGGCCAGACCGACGCTCCTGCGGGAACCTACCGCTCCTTGAGCCTGGCCTGGCTCCATAGCTGCGCTGTCCGCGTCTCGGGGGAAATCGACTGCTGGGGCCTGAATGGCTACGGCGAAACCGATGCCCCGGACGGCCGCTTTCGCATGGTCAGCGCCGGGACGAACCACAACTGCGCCGTGCGCGAGTCGGGCGAGATCGCCTGCTGGGGAAGCAACAGCAGGGGCCAGACCGATGCGCCGCCGGGTCGCTTCCGTTCGGTGAACGCCGGCAATCTCTATTCCTGTGGGGTCCGGGAAGCGGGCGACGTGGTCTGCTGGGGCCACGGCCCGCACCAGGCCGTTCGCGTGCCGCCCTCGCTCCTGCCCGACGCAGCGGGCCAGGAGCCCGCGACCACGCAGGCGTCCCCCGGAGCCATCGAGGAGCACGAGGTGCTCGTCAGCGCGGGCGAGGAGCACACCTGCGTCTGGCGCTATCCCGGCCGTGTCACCTGCTGGGGCGAAAACGGCTGGCGCCAGCTCAACGTGCCCCACGGCTGGTACCGCTCCCTCAGCGCGGGAGCGCTCAACACTTGCGCCGTCCGCCAGGGTGGCCGGGTCGTCTGCTGGGGCCCCAATACGGCAGGCATCATCTTTCCCCCCGCGTACGACGATCACCGCACCGTGAGCGTTGGAGGCGACCGCCACACGCCCTTCGCATGCGCCCTTCGCGAGAGCGGCTGGCCCTCCTGCTGGGGCAACAACGACCACGGCCAGGTGGATGCGCCGGCCGACTTCTTCCGGTCCGTCACGACCGGTGGGGCGCACGCCTGCGCCATCCTTCGCAGTGGCCAGGTCAGCTGCTGGGGAGCCAACGGTTTCGGCCAGTCCGACGCCCCCGCCGGAGCCTTCCGGTCCGTGGTCGCCGGATGGCGCCACACCTGCGCCCTTGCCGAGTCGGGCGAAGTGTCCTGTTGGGGCGACGACGCGAAGGGCAAGCTGGACGCGCCCCGGGGCGCCTTCCGCTCCCTCAGCGCCGGATGGTGGCACGCCTGCGGAGTGCGCGATTCCGGCGCCGTCGAGTGCTGGGGCGCGAACGACAGCGGTCAGGCGGACGTCTCGGGGGGCCGTTTCCTCTCGGTGAGCGCGGGGCCCTTCCACACCTGCGCCGTGCGGCCCTCCGGCGCCGTCGAGTGCTGGGGCTTCGACTCGAACCGCCTGGCCGCGGCGCCCTCGGGCCTCTACCAGGCCGTGGGCGTCGCGCCTCGCCACAGCTGCGCCCTGCGGCAGTCCGGCGAGATCGACTGCTGGGGCAACAACGACTACGGCCGTACCGACCCGGCCCCGGGCGCCTTCCGCTCGCTCTCCGTGGGTGGCCGCCACGCCTGCGCCCTGCGGGACTCCGGGGAGGTCGAGTGCTGGGGCGCCAACGATCACGGCCAGTCCGACCCGCCCTCTGGCCCCTTCACCGCCGTCGCCGCGGGAGGAGAGGAGCATGGAACTGGAGGGCACACCTGCGCCCTCCGCGAGTCCGGCGAGATCGTCTGTTGGGGCGGCTTCCCGCCGTTCAACGGCTGGGCCGGCCAGACCGACGCGCCCGCCGGCGCCTTCCGCGCCCTGAGCGCGGGCGGCTACCACACCTGCGCGCTCCGCGAGTCGGGTGAGGCGGTCTGCTGGGGAGACGCCGGGAACAATGACCTGGGCCAGACCGATGCGCCGGCCGGCTCCTTCCGGGCGCTCAGCGCGGGCGCCTACCACACCTGCGCCCTCCGCCAGTCTGGCGAGGCGGTCTGCTGGGGGAACGAGTTCGACCACGGGGTCACGCCGCCCGCCGGCCTCTTCACCGCCCTCAGCAGCGGGAAGTTCCACACCTGTGGACTGCGCGAGTCGGGCGAGGCGGACTGCTGGGGCCAGAACGACTCCGGCCAGCTCGATGCGCCGCCAGGGCCCTACCGCTCCATCGGCGCCGGGGAGCACCACACCTGCGCCGTCAGGCAGTCGGGCGAGCTCGCCTGCTGGGGCGCGACCCACCCGGCCGTGTCCGTTCCCGCCGGCTTTGCATCCGTGGCCGGGGAGTGACCGCCCCGGCTTGAGACACTCGCGCTCGGCTAGCGAGGCTCCCCCGCCCGCCGCTGCGCCACCCGTACCAGCTCCTCGACTCCCGCCACCGGGTCGGGAATTCCGGCATCGGGTGGGCTGATCGCCCGCACGATGGCCAGGTGCTCGATCGCCCGTACCACCACCCATCGCCACATCAGCTCCGTGTCGAATCGGGCCACGCTCCGATACGCCCGCAGGTAGGTCCCCGTCGCGATCGGCCGGAAGAACCGCGTGATCACCTTCAAGGCCGGACTCGGGTCCAGCGGTTCTCCCAGCCATAGCAGCGCCGTCGAGCGCGCCACGTCCGACTCGATCGGCCCCGCTGCGCAGAACCCCCAGTCGATGACCACGCGCCGCCCGCCGGGCTCCAGCAGGATGTTGCCCGGGTGGAAGTCGCTGTGGCAGAAGCGGTCGCCCCCCTGCAGCTCCGACAGCGTCTCCTCGGCGATGGCCGTCAGGTGCGGTGGGACCTCCACGTTCGCGATCCACTCGCGCACCCGCTCGTGTGCTGTCGCCAGCCCGTCCGGGGCAGGGAGCGCGTTCAGGCGCGCGTGGATGCGCCCCGTCGACCACGCCTCCCGCGGCATCAGCCACGGCTTCCGCCCCACGAGGTCCAGCAGATTCTCCCCGTCGATGCGCTCCATGATGGAGCCTTCTCGTCCCGCCAGGCTCATCGCCTCGCCGATGCGCGGCGCCGGAATGCCCCCTGCCAGCGCCGCCGGAATCGCGATCCGCTCCGGCTCGATGCTCCGCTCGTGCCCCTCGCGGAAGAGCCGCAGCGCCTGCCCGTCCTCCCACGCGAAGATCTCCGCCTCGTACCCCTCCCCCAGCTTCTCGAGGCTCGCCAAGTCCACGTTGGGGCCGCCCCCAGTCACGGCCGCTCGTCGCTCTCGGCCAGCAACGCCGTCGTGCCCCCCATGCGCCGCGCGATGCGCGCTGCCTCCTCCTTGTCCCCCGGCGCCAGCTCCCCGTCGAGCACGAGCGTGCTCAGTCGCTCCTTGATCCGCGCGATCCATGGACCTGGCTCGCGGTCGAGCAGGGCCATGAGCTCGCGGCCGTCCAGTGGGCTCTCCGCCCGCAGCATGGCAGCTTCCTCCGCCTCCACCCGCTCGCAGGCCGCCTCCAGGCGGTCGTGGTACTCGTCGTCGTTGTAGGCGTGGCTGGCGTTGTCGGCCCGCTTCAGCGCGAGCAGATCGCGCCAGTGACCGTCCAGCCGCCGCATGAAGCGCCGCACCAGACGCCCGTCGTCGGGGTCGGGACGGTCCATGTGGCGTCGCACGAGCAGGGCCAGCAGGGCGCCCTCGCGCTTGCCCAGCCGCAACCGCTCCGTCAGCCCCTCGGCCATCTCCGCCCCCACGATCTCGTGCCGGTAGAAGCCCCATTCGCCGTTCTGCTTCACGTGCCGAACCGCAGGCTTCCCCAGGTCGTGCAGCAGCGCCGCCCAGCGCCGCAGCGTGAGACTCTCCTCGTCCGTCGCGATCGCCTCCACCGTCGCCGTCGTGTGTCCCCACACGTCGAACTGGTGGAAACGGTTCTGCTCGCAGCCCGGCATCGTCGCCAGCTCCGGGAGCACGTGGCGAAGGGCCCCGATCTCGTGCAGGGCGTCCAGCCCCGCCTTCGGGTGCTTCCCCCCCAGCAGCCGCTCGATCTCCGCTGTCACCCGCTCCTGCGAGAGCGTACCCAGCAGCTCAACCGACTCTCCCATCGCCGCCAGCGTCTCCTCCTCGATCGAGAACCCGAGCTGGCTCACGAAGCGCACCCCCCGGAGGATGCGCAGCGGGTCCTCGGCGAAGCGCGTGCGGGGATCGCCGGGCGCCCGCAGCAGCTTCTGCTCGATGTCCTCCTGCCCCCCGAACGGGTCGCGAAGCTCCCCCGTGCTCGTATTCCTCGCGATTGCGTTCACCGTGAAGTCGCGCCTGGCGAGGTCTTCGTCGATCGAGCTCCCCAAGGTCACGTCCGGCCAGCGGCTCCCCGCCGTGTAGCTGTCCCCCCGGAACGTCGTTATCTCCGCCCACCCCTCATCCAGCAACACGCCTGTCGTCCCGAAGCGCTGCCCGATCGTCGTGACCGTTGTCCCCAGCTTCTTGCCGATGCGTTCGCTCTCGTCCGGCAGCGCGCTTGTTGCGAAGTCCACATCCTCCGGAACCTCTGCGTTCTGTGGAACCTCCCGGCGGACGCCCCGCAGCTCGTCGCGCACCAGCCCGCCGGCCAGCCACAGCTCGTGTCCGGCCTCCGCGAACGCGGCGATCAACGCCTTACGACTCGGAGCCATATACCGATTGTATCTCCGCTGTGCTAATCAGCCGCTCGCAGGCGACGCCTTCCTCAGCCGCGCACGCCCGTGGCGCTCTTCTCCGCGAGCCTGCCAGCGCTCCACTCAGGGGCGCGCCTGCGCCCCGCTCTCCTCCACCCGAAGGGTGTAGTACATCCCGCCCTCGTAGTGCCCGGCGATGTCGCAGTACAGCACGTAGCGCCCCGGGGGCAGGCTGAAGGTCCGCCCCTCCGACCCGCCTGGCAGGACCGTCTCCACCGTCCCCACCAGCTCCCCCGCCGCCTCAAGGTCGACGCGTCCCTTCGAGACGGGCAGCTCCGTCCCGTCCAGGTCCGTCCGCACCACGACGAAGCTGTGCCGCACCCCGTCCGCGTTCGACAGCTCGAAGCGCAGGTCGCCGCTCGGCACGGCCGGAAGCTCCCCGCCCTCCGCCGACCCCAGCCGCCACGCCCCCACCACCTGCACGTTCCCCTCCGAGTCGATGACGCGCAGGTCGCCGTGGGAATGCGAGTGCGCGTGCCACCCCACGATCGCCACCGCCGCCCCGATGGCCAGCACCAGCCCCACGAACACCGCCTGTCGCCGCGTCACCCACCACATGCGTCCATGGTAGCGCGCTGGCGGCGTGGTAGGTTGGGTGGTCCTTATGAGGTTGACTGTTCGCCTGTCTGCCAAGGAGGCCACGTTCCTCAATCGGTACGTAGCCGTCCACCCCGAGTCGTCGCGGTCCGGTGTCGTCCGCAAGGCGTTGGCGCGCTTTCGGGAAGAGGAACTCAAACGCGCCTATGCCCAGTTGTGGGCCGAGTGGGACGAGGAGGAGGACGCAGTCTGGGACGTCACGTTGGCTGATGGGTTGGAGGACGAACCCGACAGTGTCCGGTAGCGCCATCCGCCTCCACCTCGACCTCTAGCGTATCGTTCCCGCCATGGCACGAATGGAGCGAGCGCGAAGCAGTAGAGCGACCGAGCGGAGCGAGCTGACATGAAGTTTGGCGTGGTCCTCCCCATGATCGGCTCCCTCGCGAGCACCGACGCGATCGATGCCGTCTGCGACAAGGCCGAGGAGGTCGGCCTCGACTCCATCTGGGTCATCGACCACATCCTCCTCCCCTACAGCATCGGCGCGAAGTACCCCTACAACCTCACCGGCGAGTGGGCCGCCGGCCAGGGCCCCTGGTGGGACGCCTTCTCGATCATGACCTACGCCGCCGCCCGCACCTCCACCGTCCAGCTCGGCAGCTGCGTCATCATCCTCCCCTACCGCCACCCCGTTCACACCGCCAAGATCGTCGCCACCATCGACCAGCTCTCCCGCGGCCGCGTCCAGTTCGGCATCGGCGTCGGCTGGATGAAGGACGAGTTCGAGAATCTCCAGCTCGACTCCTTCCACCACCGCGGCGCCCTCGTCAACGAGCAGATTGAGGTCTTCAAGGAAGTCTGGGCGAACGACCCCGCCTCCTTCGACGGCGACTACTACCGCTTCAACGAGGTCAGCGTCACCCCGAAGCCGTATCAGGACCCCCACCCGCCCATCCTCGTCGGCGGCAACACCGACGCCGCCCTCGAACGCACCGCCGCCCTCTGCGACGGCTGGCTCGGCATTAGCCTGCGCCCCCACCAGCTCGCCGAGCACCGCGCCCGCCTCCTGCAGCGCTGCGAGGCCCACGACCGCGACGGCGGGGACATGCCCATCGCCATGCTCCACGGCATCAACCTCACCGACGACCCCGACCATCGCGCCACCCTGGCCGACCACGAGCGCGCCCAGAGCGTCACCGGCACGGTCGAGCAGGTCGTCGAGGAGCTGCGCGAGTTCGAGGAAGCGGGCCTGACGCACATCATCGCCTCCGCCCGCCGCTTCGGCCGCCCCGGGGGCGGCCTCCAGGCCGTCCTCGACGGCCTCGACACCCTCGCGCACGACATCATCCCCGCCCTCCGCGCCTAACGGTCCGGCAGGGCGTCGCCTTCGTGACGCGCATCCTCGGCTTCCTGCTTCCGGCGCGGCTCTACCACTGGCTGGTCGTACGGCTCGCGGGTCTCCCCCTGGTTCCAGCCCGGAAGCTGCACCGCTCCGTCGTGTTCCGGCACCCCCTCCATCTCCGCGACGGCCACTATCTCCTGGTCCCCACCGAGTTCGCCCCCGATGTCCTCACCCTCCCCGAGTCCACCGCTCTCTGCCTGCAGGAGGACGTCATGGAGTGGGTGGAAGTGAGCGGCTGGGACTACGTCCTCATCGTCGCGAATTTCGGCGCATTCCAGGAGACCCCCTTCCTCCACGTCCACCTCATCAGGATTGGCGAGCCCCTGGCGGAGTTCTGGGACGTCCAACCGAACTGGCTCGCAGTCGAGCTGGAAGACGACCAGCAGCCGTTCCGGGCTGGCCGAAGGGTAGTCCGCTACAACGCGCTCGAGAACACCGCCGAAGTCCACACGGACATCTACCTGAACTGACTCCGGCCCGACCCGGACTAAGCGAGCGGAGCGAGCGCCCCCAGGTGCTCGTCGAAGTCGAAGACCGGGTGCAGCAGCATGTGCTCTGCCCCGATGTCGATGACCTCCTCGATCCGCTCGCGGATGTACGACTCGGGACCCCACACCGCCACCGCGTTCGCGAGGTCCGCGCTCCCGTAGACGTGCGCGAACCACTCCCGCAGCCGCCCCTCTGCCCGATCCCGATCGTCGTCGATGGCGAGGTACAGCCGCTTCGAGATCGTGAACGTCGCCGGGTCGCGGTTCTGCTCCTCAAGCGCCTGCCGCAGGATCGCGACGTGCTCGCGGAACTCGTCGATGCTCGACGACCCCGGCCCCATCCACGCATCCCCCATCCGCACCGCCCGCCGCAGTGCCGGCTCGACACGTCCCCCGAACCACACCGGCGGCCCCGGCCGCTGTACGGGTTTCGGCTCCATGCGGATGTCCTTCAGCTGGAAGAACTCGCCGTCGTACGACGCCTTCCGCTCCGACCAGAGCGCGCGCATCACCGCCAGCGACTCCGTCAGGCGCTTCACCCGCCGCCCCGCCGGGATGCCGAAGGCCGCGTCGTGGGGCGCGTTCTCGTTCCCGATGCCGAACCCCGCGTCCACCCGCCCTCCGCTGAGCACATCGAGCGTCGCCAGCTCCTTCGCGAGCTGCACCGGGTTGTGCTGCGGCAGCACGAACACCGCCGTCCCCAGCCGCACCCGCGACGTGATCGCCGCCACGTACGAGAGCAGGCTCACCGGCTCCAGGTTGCGGCTCCCGCCCAGCACCTGGTCGAGCGTCCACAGGCTCTGGAACCCCATCTCTTCCGCCCGCCGCGCTACCCGCCCGATCGGCTCCAGATCGACCGGTTCGTTCAGGGAAACCTGTGGGAGGGCAAATCCAAAGGGAGTCTTCTCGGACGGCATTCGACGCTCCTTCCGCAACCGGGCAGTGCCGGCGCAGGATACCGGCCCTCGGTCGCTCCGGCACGGCTTACGCAGCCTTCCCTGGCGAACGGGTAATATTCCGCCCGTGGTAACGCCAAGCGGTCTTCGCGAGCTGTACGACCACCACGCCTGGTCGATGGGCGCACTCCTGGCGCACGCCTCCGAGGTCTCGCAGGAGCAGGCCGAGGCGATGCCCTGGAAGGGCGTCGCCAGCCTCGAGGACACGCTCACCCACATCATCACCGCGGAGCGTTACTGGCTCGCCAACTGGCGGGGGGAGGAACGCCCGCACTTCGACTGGCCGGAGAGCATCGCAGAGGTTGCCGCCCACTGGATGGCCCTCCAGGCCGAGACCCGGGAGTTCCTCGCCAGCCTTGAGGACGACAACCTGGGCCGCATGCTCGAGCTGCGCCAGCCCATCGGAGGCGGACGCGAGACGCTGGCGGCGGGCATCATGCACGTGCTTCTGCACGCCGCCCAGCACCGCGCCGAGGCGGCCGTCCTTTTATCGGACTTCGGCCGTTCCCCCGGTGAGCTCGACTACATCGACTTCCTCGAACACCGCGAGGCCATGCTCTCCCGCGCCTGACGCCGTCGCCGCTCATCCCCTCCCCGCCGCGCGCTTCTACAATGCCGGACATGAACCTAACCGGCCTCCGCGAGCTCTACGACCATCACGCCTGGGCGATGGACCGCCTCCTCGCCCGTGCCCGGGAGGTCTCGCCCGGGGATGCTGCCGAGGCCGCACGCCCCGACGGCCTCAGCCTGCGCGACACCCTTGCCCACATCGTATCCGCCGAGGGCAACTGGCTCAGGCGCTTCCAGGTGCGCGAACGGTACGGCAGCTTCCGCCCCGACAGCGTTGCCGGCGTGGCCACGGGCTGGATAGGGCTTCAGGCCGATTTTCGGGTCTTCCTCGCGGGCCTGGAAGCCGCCGACCTCGACCGCCCCATCGTGCGAGACCCTCACCCGCGTGATCGCGGGACGCTGCGAGCGGGCATCACCCACGTCATCATGCACGGCGCCCAGCACACCGCCGAGGCCGCCGAGCTCCTCACCCGGCTCGGTCACTCCCCCGGCCAGCTCGACTACATGGAGTTCCTCGACCTCCGCGAGCGCGACCTCCCCTTCTACCGCCCATCCTGAGGCTCCCCTCGGCCCGCCCGCGGGGCGCTCTCCTCTACAATCCCGCGCATGGACGTGAACGAGACCTCCGACTACGTCGAGCTGATGCAGCTCCCCATCCGCTACGGCCACGCCCTCGACATGCTGGGCCGCGCCCGCAACCGTGGCGACGACGCGCTCTACGAGCGCGGCCAGTCGATCCTGCGCACGGCCTTTGCCCAGGACTTCATCTTCGAGGATCTCAGCGCCGATCCCGTCAACGTCCACGGCGCCGACGGCTGGGCCGAGTTCTGCGCCCGCGCCCTCGGCTCCTTCGGTGGCACCCAGCACTTCATCGCGCCCCCGCTCGTGCTCATCGACGAACCTCCCGTCGAGCAGAACGGCGTCCGTCTCGGCGGCAAGGCGCGGCTGCGCAGCTACCTGCAGGCCACCCACACCCTCCCCCGCGAGGGCGAGGAAGTGCCTCCCGACACCACCGACAAGGTGCCCACCCTCTCCGCGGGCACGAACACGGTCATCTACGGCACCTACGAGGACGAGTGCGTGCGCGAAGCGGTCGGCTGGCGCATCCGCCGCCGCTCGCTTCGCTACACCCACATCGAGGGCTACCCCTTCGACGTCTCCGGCCGCTAGCCCCTCCCGGCCGCCGCTTCGATCGCGCGTCGCGTGAACACCGCGGTCATCGCCCGGCGGTACTCCTCGCTGCCGTGCAGGTCCTCGTTCACGAAGTCCAGCGCCTCGCCTGCGCCCGCGGCGGCCGAGGCCGCCCCGTCGGGCAGCGAAGCCCCCGCCAGCGCGCCCTCGACGCCCGAGAGGCGCTGCGCGTGGCTCGACGCGCCCGTCACGGCGACGCGCGCCGATGAGCACGTGCCCCCGTCCAGCGACAGCGCCGCCGCCACGCCTACCAGCGCGAACTTCGAGGCGCGCTGCTCCAGCTTGGCGTAGGCCGCGCTGCGGCACGCCTGGAAGCACACGCCCGTCACGATCTCGTCCTCGCCCAGGTCCACCGTGAGGATGTCCTGGAAGAAGTCCTCGGCCTGCACCTTGCGCTCGCCGTTCGGCCCCAGGAGCGCGATCGTCGCGTCCAGCGCGACCATCACCGCCGGCAGGTCCGCGCCCGGGTCGGCGTGGGCGAGGCTGCCCCCGATCGTGCCCCGGTTGCGCACCTGCGCATCGCCGATGTTGGCAGCCGTCTCGGCCACGATCGGCGCCTGCGCGCGCAGCAGGTCGGAGGCCGCGATCTCGGCGTGCGTCATGGCCGCCCCGATCGCGATCTCGCCGTCGGTTTCCTGGATGCCCCGCAGCTCGTCGAGGCCGCCGATGTCGATCAGCAGGCCCGGCTCCGCCAGGCGCTGCTTCATCATCGGGATCAGGCTGTGGCCGCCCGCGAGGAGCTTCGCCTCGGGACCGCCCTCCTGCAGGAGCGTCAGCGCCTCCGCGACGCTTCCCGCTTTTCGGTATTCGAACGCGGTGGGAATCACGACTGGCCTCCGTTCTCCTGGATCAGGCGCCACAACCGCTCGGGACGCAGTGGCATCTCGATATGCGTCACGCCGAACGGCGCGAGCGCGTCCACCGCCGCGTTCACCACGCAGGGGGTGGAGCCGATGGTGCCCGCTTCTCCCACGCCCTTCGCCCCCAGCGGGTTCACCGGCGTGGGCGTGACCGTGTTGTCGAGCTCGAAGGCCGGCAGGTCCGCCGCCCGTGGCATCACGTAGTCCATGAAGCTCGCGGTCACCGGCTGGCCGTCCTCGTCGTAGACGACCTCCTCGAACATCGCCTGGCCGATGCCCTGGGCGAGTCCGCCGTGCACCTGCCCATCGACGATGAGGGGGTTGATGACGTTGCCGCAGTCGTCGACTGCGACCATCTTCAGCAGCCGGGGCTCCCCCGTCTCGCGGTCGATCTCGACCATTGAGATGTGGCAGCCGAACGGGTAGGTGTTGTTCTCCGGCTCGAAGAACGACTCCTCCGACACGCCCGGCTCCATTCCCGGAGGAAGGGGCACCGGCACGTAGGCGAAGTCGGCCACCTCCGCGAAGGTCTTGCTCACCTCCGGCGCGCCTTCAACCTGGATGCGACCGTCCTCGAAGACAAGGTCCTCGGGGCTCACCTCCTGGTCGGTCATCAGCGCCGCCGCGAACTGCTTCATCTTGTCGCCGGCCTTGCCCGCGGCTGAGATCAGCGCGGCTCCCCCGACCGCCTGCGAGCGGCTGCCGAAGGTGCCGATGCCCTGCTTCACCACGCTCGTGTCGCCGTGGAGGATCGTGATGTCCTCCAGCGGGATCGAGAAGTGGTCCGCCAGCATCTGCGCGAAGGTCGTCTCGTTGCCCTGGCCGTGCGGCGAGGCGCCGGTCGTCGCCGTCACCTTGCCTCCGCGCTCCACGGTCACGCCCGAGTGCTCCCAGCCGCCCGTGGGGACGACCGCGGAGGGACCCAGCCCGCAGACCTCGACGTAGAACGACAGGCCTACGCCCACGATGCGGCCCTCGGCCCGGGCCGCGTCGCGCTCGGCGAGCATCCCCTGCCAGTCCGCCACCTCGAGCGCCTTGTCGAGGCACGGCTCGTAGTTGCCCGAGTCGTACACGAGCCCGCTCTGCGTCGCGAAGGGGAACTCGTCCGCCGGGACGAAGTTCTTGCGCCTGATCTCGGCCGGATCCATGTCCAGCTCGCGCGCGAGCATGTCGACCGCGCGCTCCAGGAAGTAGAGACCCTCGGGCCGGCCCGCCCCGCGGTAGGCGTCTGTCGGCGTCTTGTTCGTGAACACCTCCGTCAGCTCGTGTCGGACCACGGGCAGCCGGTAGACGCCGTTCATCATCAGGCCCGTCAACGTCGGGATCATCGCGGTCAGCAGCACCTCGTAGGCGCCGATGTCGGCGATGATCCGTGCCTTCAGGCCGGTGATCGTGCCGTCGCTCTTGGCGGCGAGGTCGATGTAGCCGAGCAGGTCACGCCCGTGGGTGGTCGTCAGGAACGCTTCCGTGCGGTCCTCGATCCACTTCACGGGGGCGCCCGCCAGCCGTGAGAGCGCGGCGGCCACGTACTCCTCGCCGTAGATGTTGATCTTGCAGCCGAAGCCGCCCCCGACCTCGGGCGCGACGGCCCGGACCTGGTGCTCGCCGAGGCCCATCATCGCCGCCACCAGCGTCCGCAGGATGTGCGGATTCTGGGTCGCGCTCCAGACCGTCAGGTACTCGCGGCCCGTCTCGTACTGCGCGACCACGCCCCGCGGCTCCATTGCGTTCGGCGCGAGCCGCTGGTTCAGCATCCGCTGCGTGACCAAGACGTCCGCTTCCTCGAAGGCCGCGTCCACGGCGCTGTCGTCCTCGGGCTGGGCCGTCTCGGGGTTGACCCCCGTGCCGCCCCAGTAGCTCTCGACCGCGATGTTGCGCTCGAAGCCCTCGTGCAGCGTGGCCGAGCCCGGCTCCATCGCCACCTCCGGGTCCACGACGGCGGGAAGCTCTTCGTACTCGACCTCGATCGCGTCCGCCGCGTCCCGCGCGAGGTAGCGGTCCTCGGCCACGACCACCGCCACCGGCTCGCCCACGTAGCGCACCTTGTCGGTCGCGACGGAGAAGTGGTCCGGCGCCGGGAAGGGCGTGCCGATCGGCATCGGGCCGAGATGCTCGGCCAGCTCCGCGCCCGTAATCACGAGCTCGACGCCTTCCATCTCCGCGGCCGCACTCGTATCGATGCTCTTGATGACGCCGTGGGCGATGTCGCTCCGCTTGAAGGCGAGGTGCAGCATGCCCGGCAGCTTGATGTCGTCGACGTAGGTCGCCTGGCCCTGGATGAGCCGCGGATCCTCGCGCCGCTTCACGCGCTCGCCGATGAGTTTGGGGAGAGCGGGGCCGTCTGCGATGGTCATGACTGCGCCATCCTTTCCGCCGCGTGCTGAATCGCGTTCACGATGTGCTGGTAGCCCGTGCAGCGGCAGAGGTTGCCCGAGATGCCCTCGCGGATCTCCGCCTCGCTCGGAGCCGGGTTGTTCTCCAGCAGGTTCACCGCCGACATGATCATCCCCGGCGTGCAGTAGCCGCACTGCAGCCCGTGCTCCTCCCAGAACCCGTCCTGCAGCGGATGCAGCTCGCCGCCGTCGGCCAGACCCTCGATGGTCTGGACCTCCGCGCCGTCCGCCTGCACGGCGAACACCGTGCACGACTTCGCGCTGTGCCCGTCGATCAGGACCGTGCAGGCGCCGCACTGGCTCGTGTCGCAGCCCACGTGGGTGCCCGTCAGGTTCAGGCTCTCGCGCAGGAAGTGCACGAGCAGCAGCCGCGCCTCGACCATCGCCGAGCGTTTGCGGCCGTTCACGTTGATGGTGATCGGTACCGGTTCAGACATCGCGACCTCCTTGTCGCCCTCGTAGTAGGTGGCGCCGCCGTCAGGCGGCTCGGTCGTCTACCTGTTGCTCGATTGACTTGAAGAACTGCCCGATGAGGAGCCGCGCCACGCCGCCCAGGAGCCTCCCCCCGAGCCGCGCGATCGTGCCCCGCGCCTTCACGTCGGCGCGGTAGTGCATGGTCGTGCCGCCCCCGGATTCCGAGAGATCAACCACCGCATCCGCCCGTATGCCGCCCGGCTTGCCCGACCCCTCGATTCGCAGCCGGTACGACTCCGGCGGGCTCTGCTCCAGCACCTCGACGCGCCCCGTGTAGGTGCCCCGCACCGACGCGATGCCGACGCGCATCGTCGACTCGTACCTGTCCGGCGCGACCTCCTCGAAGCGTTCCACCCCCGGCAGCGCGCTCGCGAGCACGTCCGGGTCGAGCAGCAGCTCGTAGAGCAGCTCCCGCCCCCCGTTGAACTCCTGCTCGCCCTTGATCTCCACGCTTACGCTCCCTCTCGCGGGGTCTAGATGCCGTTCGTGTTCACGTCCTTCAGGAAGTCGTAGGTGCGCTGGGGGGCGTCCGGGTCCTCGGGAACCGGCAGGATCGCGCCGTTGTAGTCGGTCACCCCGATCGATTCGAGCCGCTTGAGCTGCGCCCGCACGCTCGCCTCGTCTCCAACGATCGCCATCTCCGCGACGCCGCTCACGCCTTCCGCCGCGATCACCTTCCGGTACGAGTAGATCTTCCCGTAGACCTCCCACACCTTCCCGCACGACTCGCGCGCGGACTCTTCGTTGTTCGTCACCGAGATGGGGATGCCCGCGATGATGCGCGGCGCGGGACGCCCGACGGAGTCCGCCGCCTTCGTGATCGTCGGCACCGCCGTCTGCTCGATGTAGTTCGGCCCGCACCAGAACATGCTCGTCCCGTCCGCGAGCTCGCCCGTCACCTTGAGCATTCCCGGGCCCAGCGCCGCGATCACCACCTTGGGGCGCCCCCCGCCCGGCACGTCGAGCTGCGTGAACGGAGCGTTGTTCATGTGAACCCGGTACTCCTGCCCGCTGTGGTTCACGAGGTCGCCGTCCAGCAGCGCGTTGAGCACCTCCAGGTACTCCCGCAGGTGCCGCACCGGCGTGGCCCAGGTCAGCCCCTGCCAGTCCTCGACGATGAACTTGTGGCTCAGGCCGAGCCCCAGGATGAAGCGGCCGCCGCAGACCATGTTCGTCGTGAGCGCCTGCTGCGCCATCACCATCGGGTGGCGCGGGTACGTCGGCACGACCGCCGTCCCCAGCTCGATGCTGCTCGTCTCCTGTCCCGCCAGCGCGCAGATGGTCATGGCGTCATGGTTCAGGTGGTTGCCGATCCAGGCCGACTGGAAGCCGTCCGCTTCGATCTGCTTGTAGGGCTCGACGATGTCGCTGACGGAGTCGCCTCGCCCCCCGCCCGGTGGCCTCGAAATGATGCGCATGCCCATCGGCGCTCCTCCTGCCGCCCCTTGTCCGGGGCCGCCGCGATGATACGCCCGTCGGCTGGCCCTTGTGCGAAGAGGCGCCTCGCACGACGGGCTGCCTTTCCCCAGCCGCTACACTCCCCGCCATGAGCGAACCCGCTGCCGGCGATGCCGACGCCTTCCGCGCCGCCGCCCGTGCCCTCGCCGCCGAGACCGCCGAGGCCATCGAGTCCCTCGGCGGCGCCTTCCGCCGCCTCGACCGCGGCTCCATGTGGGAGCTCCAGTCCGGCCTGCGCCCCCTCCGCGACCGCCTTGAGGAGGCCCTCGCCGCGCTTCGCGAGGCGCCCCTCCCCGACCGCTTCCTCCCCCTCCGCGACCAGCTCGCCGGCGGCGCCGAGGCCGCCTTTGAGGCCCTCGACGGCTTCACGCGCCCGGTCCCCCGCGAGCAGCGTTCTGGGAACGCCCTCGCCAGCATGCGCGGCCTCGCCCGCGCCCAGGAGCTCCTCTACCCCCTGCGTTCCCTCGACCCGTCCCTCGGCCGTCTCTACGCCGCGCCCGCCGTCCGGAACGATCTCGCCGCCCTCGCTGCCCACAGCTCGGACCCGGGAACGGGCATCCAACGCAGCGGGCCCGACGACGACCCCGACGCCCGCGGCGAGTTCCACCTCTACGTGCCCGAGTCCCTCGATGGCTCCGCGCCCCGGCCCCTCGTCGTCGCCTTACACGGGGGCATGGGGAACGGTCGCGACTTCCTCTGGACGTGGCTCCGCGAGGCCCGTAGCCGCCGCTTCCTTCTTCTCGCCCCCACCTCCGTCGGCCCCACCTGGGCCCTCATGGGCCCCGACGCCGACCGCCAGCGCCTCCTCAGCTCGGTCGAGTTCGTGCGTGAGCGCTTCAACGTCGATGGCGACCGCATGCTCCTGACCGGCCTCTCCGACGGCGCCACCTACGGCCTCTCGACCTACCTTGCCGGCGACACGCCCTTCACGGCTATGGCCGCCGTGGCCGGTGTCCTCCACCCGAAGAACGTTCAGGACGGCGCCATCGTCGGGGCCGAAGGGAAGCGCGTCTCCATCACCCACGGGACGAAGGACTGGATGTTCCCGGTACAGCTTGCCCAGGCCGCCCAGCAGGCCCTCCGCGGCGCCGGCGCCGACGTCCGCTACCACGAGATCGCGGACCTCGCCCACGCCTACCCGCGCGAGGAGAACCCCGCCATCCTCGAGTGGTTCGACCCCACCCTCGCCCTCCCCGAGAGGGCGGGCTAGACCTCGCCCGGCGGCAGGTCTTTCGACGCTTCCTCGTACTGGCGCGCGAACTTCCCGACGTCCGCCTCCGGACCCATGGCTGCATCCACCTCCGCCCCGTACGT
The DNA here is from genome assembly GCA_009839725.1 of Dehalococcoidia bacterium. Lineage (GTDB taxonomy): Bacteria > Chloroflexota > Dehalococcoidia > Tepidiformales > Tepidiformaceae > UBA2991. The sequence goes on from VXPF01000070.1 coordinate 32,712, forward strand.
CGCCTCCGCCTCCGCCACCTTGGTCGCAAAGCTGAGGTGGTGCGCGAACCCGCTCATCACCCGGGTCATCCCGCACTCCCCATCCTCGGGGACCTCCGGGCAGGGCGGTGGCTCGACGTCGCTGGTCATGCGCTGCCGGAACACCTCGTCGCGTGCCCCGCAGCGTTCGCAGGCGAATTCGTAGAGCGGCATCCCTACGCCCCCTCGCCCTCACCGATGCCGTGCTCGGCGAGGTACGCCTCCGCCGCCAGCGCCGCCGTCGCGCCGTCGCCGCACGCGCTCACCAGCTGCCGCGCAGCCTCCACCCGCAGGTCGCCCGCTACGAGCAGGCCGGGCACGCTCGTGCGCATCCGCAGGTCCACGTGCGCGTGGCCGCCCTCGTCCAGCTCCACCAGCCCCTTCAGCAGGTGGCTGTTCGGCGTCTGCCCGATGAAGATGAAGACCGCCCCGACCGGCAGCGTGCAGGTCTCGCCCGTCTGCACGTCGCGCAGCTCCGCCGTCTCCACCGTGTCTTCGCCCGTGATCTCCTCGACCACGCAATTGCGGACGATGGTGATCTTCGGGTTGGCGAACACCCGCTCCTGCAGGAGCGCGCTCGCCCGGAAGGTGTCGCGCCGGTGCACCAGCCAGACCTTGCTCGCATAGCGCGTCGTGAAGAGCGCCTCGTCGAAGGCGGCGTCGCCCCCGCCCACCACGACCACCTCCTCGTCCTGGAAGAAGGCCGCGTCGCAGGTGGCGCAGTAGCTCACGCCCCGGCCGATGAACTCGCTCTCCCCCGGCACGCCGAGCTTGTTGTAGTCCGCGCCCGCCGTCGCGATCACGGCGTGCGCCTCACAGGCGCCCTCGTTCGACTCAATGAGGAAGGGCTTGCCCGGCCGGGGCGTGATCGTCCGCACGTCTTCGTAGCGCAGCTCAGCGCCGAAGCGCTCCACCTGCTCCACCAGCTTCATCGCGAAGTCCGCCCCGTTGATCCCCTGGGGGAAACCGGGGTAGTTCTCGACCAGCTCCGTCGTCGCGATCTGGCCGCCCGTCATCAGCCGCTCGAACACGACCGTCCGGCGGCGGGCGCGCGCACCGTAGAGCGCCGCCGTCATCCCGGCGCCTCCAGCGCCGATGATGGCGATGTCGTAGATATCGGGCCTCTCCGCGCTCATGCCGCCGTTCCCGGGGCCATCCTGCGCTCTGCCGCCGCCCTCGCTAGGCGATCGCCTCCTCAAGGCGCTTCTTCAGGTCGCTCTTCGGGCGAAAGCCCACGATCGTGCCCTTCAGCTCGCCGCTCTTGAAGATCAGGAGCGAGGGGATGCTGCGGATGCCGTACTGCGAGGGGACCGCGGGGTTCTCGTCCGTGTTCATCTTGTAGAAGCTCACGCGCCCGGCGTATTCCTCGCCAAGCTCCTCCACGATCGGCGCCACCATGCGGCAGGGGCCGCACCAGGGCGCCCAGAAGTCCACCAGCACCGGCAGATCGCTCTTCATCACGTCCGCATCGAACGTCGCGTCCGTCACCTCGGGGGTTGCTGCCATCGTTGTTCTGCTCCTCTGCCGGCGAGCCGGCTCATTGCTGCCAAGGCTCGCTCTTCCGGTCCTTCCGGACGGGCGCTCGACCAGTCCCAAAGGCCGCCTTCAAGCGTACCACCCGCGACGCACCTGAGCGCGAGGAGGCTCTCTCCCAAATTGCCGCCTTCTGGGGCGCTTGCTACCATCCCGCCCGAGGTCGCCCCCATGAGTGGCTCGCTCGCGCTTGTTCTCAACCAGAACTACGAGCCCCTGAACGTGTGCAACGTGCGGCGCGCCCTTGTCCTCGTGCTCCGCGGGAAGGCCGAGATCATTGAAACGGCCAAGGGCGTCATCCACAGCGCGAACCACCGCTTCGCCCTCCCCTCCGTCATTCGCATGGTGTACTACGTCCGCCGCCCGCGCCCCAGGCTGCGCCTCTCCCGCCGCGAGGTCTTCGCCCGCGACGGCTGGACTTGCTGCTATTGCGGACGCCGTGCCAAGGACCTCACGCTCGACCACGTTGTCCCCCGCTACCGCGGCGGGGCCCACAGCTGGGACAACCTCGTGAGCGCCTGCAAGCCGTGCAACCACCGCAAGGCGGGCCGCACCCCCAAGGAAGCGCGCATGCGCCTGCGCATCGCCCCCGCCGAGCCCCGCGTCCCCATCTACCACGGCTACCTCCAGTACCTGCGCCGCTACCAGGACTGGGGCAAGTTCATCCCCGGCGCGGAGACCGCGAAGGCCGCCGTCTAGATGGCCGAACTCTCCCCGGAAGAGATCCTCAAGGAAGCGCTGCGCGTAGCCGACTCCCAGTTCGGCGGCACCCTCGCCACCATCCACGCCGACGACGGTACCCCCTACCCCGCCTTCGTCCTCTTCCACCTCACCGACGAGGGCGAGGTCATCTACGGTAGCGTCACCGAGTCGCAGCACACGCGCGACACCGAGGCCATCCCCGAGGTCGCCTTCCTCATCGACAACCGAGACGTGCTCGGCTACGACTGGCCTGCCTTCGACCGCGTAACCATCGAGGGTATGGCCGAGCGTATCGATCCCGACGACCCGCGCTACGAAGGCTACTTCAGCGCCCTCGTCGCGAAGAACTGGCTCTCCAACTACTTCACCAAGATCGGCAACCTCTACTGCATCGCCCCGCGACGCATCACCGTCGTCCTCGGCATCGGCCCCGAGCGCTACACCATCGACTTCGACTAGCGGCTCGGGATCTCCAGGATCGCTGCGGCCTCATCCGGCGTCGCGGGACGCTTCCCTATCCGCTCGATGACCTCCAGCAGCCCCTGCATCAGATCCAGGTTCGAAGGCTCGCCCGGACCGGCGTAGTCCTCCAGCCCGATGCGCACATGCCCACCTCGCGAGATCGCGAGCTCGGCCATGCCGCACTCGACCACGTCCCCGGCCCGCACTGCCACCGACCACGGCAGCCCCGTTCCCGAGAGCATGTCGAGGTACGCCTCGAGTCCCGCGGGCGTGGGGGGCAGGCCCGAGAGCGTCCGCTCGCTCCCGAAGTAGAACTTGACCAGTGAGCCCGGCGGGAGCGTCCCCGCCTCGTGCTCCGCCAGCGCCACCCGCAGGAAGCCCGGCTCGAAGATGGAGATGGACGGCCCCAGGTTGTACCGGTGGCACGTATCGAACATCTTCCGGGCGTCCCGGAACGTGTTCAGGTAGGTCGCTTCGATGTCCGCCGCACGCCCGTCCGGGCCCCGTCCCCCGACATTCACCGAGCCGGGGTCGACCAGCCCGATGCGCAGCACGCCCGCCTCCGCCAGCGCCGGGATGTGGCTGTAGCGGCGCTCGAACGTCGTGTGCGGGCCCCCGCTCGGCATCGTTGGATACAGCAACGCATCCGGGCGCTCTGCGAGTATCACGTTCCAGGCCTCGAGGTAGGGCGCGGGGTCGTGCTCGGGGGCATCTCCCACGACCGGCTCGTCGTTGTGGTTGTGGACGATGGCCGCCCCCACCTCCAGGCAGCGCAGCCCGTCCTCGGCGATCTCCGCTGGCGTCCGCGGCACGGTCGCGTTTCGCGACTTCGGCGTCCCCCCGTTGATGGCCGCCTCGATGATGACCGTGTCGGCGAGTTCTGGGCTCGTCACGCTTCGCTCCCCAGCCATCGTTCCTGCCAGCCGGTATCCGGCTGCTCCTCCGCGAAGGGCCACCTCTCGCCGAAGCGCTCCCGGTAGACCACCGCCTTCACGGGCTTGCGATTCACCGGCCCGTGCCGGTCCGTTGGGTAGCCGATGGGGAGCAGGCAGTAGAGCTGGTTGTTGTCAGGGATGTCGAGCAGCTCAAGCAGCTCGGCGCCCCCCCGCATGGGCAGGTTGAAGACCGAGCAGCCGAGCCCTAGCCCGCGCGCCGACAGCATCAGGTTCTGGACTGCGGGGAAGGTGCTCCCTCCCGGGGTCGAGTGCCGCCCCTTCAGCCCCAGCACCGCGATGACCGCCGGCGCCTCGTCCAGGTGTGCGACCAGGTGCTCGACGCTCCGCAGCGTCAGTCGCTGCGTTCGTGGCAGATCATCGATCTTCTCCGGGTGCTCCGCGAAGTCCGGCTGGTAGCGCCGCCACCCCACCTCAGCCCAGCCCTGCAGCTTCTGCTTCACCTCCGGGTCCGTGATGACGATGAAGCGCCAGTCCTGCGCGTTCTGACCCGAGGGCGCCCTGATGGCGGCGTCGAAGAGCTGGAACAGCACTTCGTCCGGGATCGGGTCGGGGCGGAAACGCCGCAGCGCCCGCATGGAGTAGATGGTTTCGAAGAGACCGGGATCGCCTTCTGCCGGCATGAGCGCCTCCCGCGCGGGATTCTACCCACCCCTCCCGTGCGCTCCCGCCCCTGGTCTCCTCGCCGTCCCGTACCATGCCCGCGAAGGAGCGCCCCATGGACGCCGGAGCGAGCACTGCCGCCGATTGGCGCGTGGCCGTCGACCAGGCTGTCCACGGCGTCCGTACGGACGCCGACCTCGTGCTCCTCTTCGTCAGCTACCAGCACTCCGAGCGCTACCCCGAGATCGTGGGCGCCGTTCACGAGCGCCTCTCCCCCCGCGTCCTCCTCGGCTGCTCCGGGCAGGCCGTCATCACCACCGGCCGCGAGATCGAGGGGCGCCCCGGCATCACCGTCATGTCGCTCTCACTGCCCGGGGCCGACCTCACCCTCCACCAGGTCACCCAGTCCGACCTCGACGCCGAGGCCCCCCTCGCCGACCGCCTCCTGCCGCCCGATGACGTGAACGCCTGGGTGCTCCTCTCCGACCCCTTCACCATCGACTCGGAGAAGCTCGTCGCCGCGCTCGGCGAGGCCTATCCGGGCACGCCCATCCTCGGGGGAATGGCCTCCGCCTTCCCCGGCGGCCGCAGCGCCTACCTCTTCGAAGGGGCCAACCTCGCCCCCGGCGGCGCCCTCCTCCTCGCCGTCGGCGGCGCCTGGACCATCCATCCCGTCGTCTCGCAGGGCGCCGCCCCCATCGGCGAGTCCTGGACGATCACCGAAGCCGAGCGCAACGTCGTGCTGGCCATCGGCGGCCGGCCCGCCCTCGATGTGCTCATGGAGACCCTTCGCGACCTGCCTCCCGACGTGCAGCAGCGCGCCGGGCGCAACCTCCTCACGGGGCTCGCCATGGACGAGTACGCCGACGATCTCGGCCGTGGCGACTTCCTCATCCGCAACCTGCTCGGCGTCGACCGCGAGCGCGGCGCCATCGCCATCAACGACCACGTTCGCGTCGGGCAGACGCTCCAGTTCCAGCTCCGCGACGCCGAGGCCGCCACGGACGAGCTCAACACGCTCCTCGACAAGGCCCGCGAGGCCATGGCCGGGGAGGCTGCCGGCGGCCTCCTCTGCGCCTGCAACGGACGCGGCCAGGGCATGTTCGGCGCGCCCGACCACGATGCCGCCGCCGTCGCCGACCGCCTCGGCCCGCTCCCCATCGCCGGTCTCTTCTGCAACGGCGAGATCGGCCCCGTGGGCGGCACGCCCTTCGTCCACGGCTTCACCGCCAGCCTCGCCCTCTTCGTCCCGGTAGACGAACCCGGCACGGGCTAGCCGTCGCGATCCCCCTTCCCGACGGCGCATACTGGAGGCACGCCCACGCGAGGTGCGCGCCATGACCACCACCCCGACCCAGGACACCCTCGTCCGCGCCGGCTCCCTTGAGGAGATCGCGCGCGACGGCATGAAGGTAGTCGCCGCCGAGGGACGCACCATCCTCGTCGTGCACGATGAGGGTCGCCTCTACGCCCTCGACAACCGCTGCCCCCACATGGGCTTCCCCCTCAGCCGCGGCGCCGTCCGCGACGGCATCCTCACCTGCCACTGGCACCATGCGAAGTTCGACCTCTCTGGGGGTTGCACCCTTGACCCCTTCGCCGACGACGTGCCTGCCTTCCACGTCGAGACGCGCGACGGCGACGTGTTCGTCGACCCCCAACCGATCGAGTCCGACCGCCGCGCCCACTGGGAAGCCAAGCTGCGCGAGGGGCTGGAGGGGCGGCTCTCGCTTGTCCTTGCGAAGAGCGTCATCGGCCTGAACGAGCTAGAGGCGACCACCGACGTCCTCCGCGAGGCCGCTCTCTTCGGCGTGCGCAACCGCGCCCCGGGCTGGAGCAGCGGCCTCTCGATCCTGACTGCGATGGCCAACGTGTTGCCCGTCCTGCACGAGGACGACCGCCCCCTCGCCGTCTTCCACGGCGTCGTCCACGTTGGACGCTCGACCGCGAACCAGCCCCCCAACTTCGACCTCGCCCCGCTTGAGACCGAGATGCGCGACCCCGACCGCTACATCGACTGGTTCCGCCGCTTTGTCGAGACGCGCTCAACCCAGGCCGCCGAGCGCACGCTCCGTTCCGCCATCCACCTCGACCTGCCCCGCACCGCCATCGCCGAGATGCTGTTCGCCGCCTGCACCGACCACCTCTTCCTCGACACCGGCCACACCCTCGACTTCGCCAACAAGGCCTTCGAGTTGCTCGACCACATCGGCTGGGAGCACGCCGAGGAGGTCCTCCCCTCGGTCGTCCCCAGCCTCACCGGCGCCCGCCGTATGGAGGAGAGCTCCAGCTGGCGCCACCCGGTCGACCTCGCCTCCCTCCTCGCTGGCGTCCACGCCCAGCTCGACGACGCTATTGCTGCCGGGAGCGGCCGCCTGGACAACGACTGGCGTGGCCACCGCGACGTCGCCGACCAGATACTGGACGGCGAGCCCGCCGAAACCCTCGATCGCATGCTCTCTCTCGTTCGCGAGGGCGTCCCCCTCGAAGAGCTGTCCGCGGCGGTTGCCTATGCCGCAGCCCGCCGCGCCGTGCATTTCCACGTCTCCAACGAGTTCGGTGACTGGGACACCGTGCATCACTCGTTCACGTACGCGAACGCGGTCGACCAGGCGATGCGGCGCGCCCCCTCCAACCTGCTCGCCCGTGGCATCTTCGACGGGGCTATGTCGGTCTACCTCGAGCGCTTCCTCAACGTGCCCCGGCAGCCCCATCCCGCCCCCTAGCAAAAACAGTGCCGCTGCCCGCCCGGCCGTAGCTGAACGCCCACATCTGCGTGAGCCCGTGC
>VXPF01000019.1 GCA_009839725.1 Dehalococcoidia bacterium
GGTGTGGCGGGGGGCTCTGGTTCCGGGGTTTCGCTCTCGGGGAGTGCGAAGACGACGACAAGAACGACCGCCGCCACGGCTGCAACCGCGAGGAGGCCCCCGGCGAGGAGGCCGCGCTGCGAGGTCGCAACAGCACGAAGCATGCAGAGAGGTTAGCGCCGGAACGGGGTTAGCGCTGGAACTGGACGCTCAGGAAGGACACGAAGAGGAAGACGATGACGAGAATGATCGTGGCCTGGAAGAGGGTCTTCTCAAGGCCGCGCTTCGTGCGGTAGACGGACCCGCCGGACATGCCGCCGAGGGCGGCGCCAAAGCCGGAGCCCTTGACCTGGAGCAGCACCGCAACGATGAGCAGCGCGGAAACGATGATCTGGATGGCGTTCAACATTAGCGGGTCGCGAGAGCGGCTTCTTCGGAGGGTGCGCTCTCGGCTTCGAGCGCTCCGTTCTCCCGGCCATGGTACACATCGAGCAGGGCAGCGGCGAGCTTCAGGTAGTCGTGGCGGTAGCGGTTCTCGGAGGAAACCACATCGGCCTGGACGACGCGCTTGTGTTCGAAGACGCGGGCATCGGGGTAGGTGAGGGTGACGGGGGTGGAGTGCAGCTCCTCGGGCAATGTGCCCACGTTGTTGTTCGCGATGACCGCCTCGATGAGGCCGGGCGCGGTGTGGCGCTCAATGGCCTCGATGTGGTCGGCCACGCCGAAGTCATCGGTCTCGCCGTTCTCGGTGGCGACGTTGCAGACGAAGATGCGCTGGGCGCCGGTGGAGAGCAGGGCCTTGCGCAGGTCCTCCACGAGCAGGTTGGGCATGACGCTCGTGTAGAGGCTTCCGGGACCGATGACGACGAGGTCGGCATCGAGGACGGCGCGAACAGCGTCGGGGTGAGCCTCCGCGTTCGGGGGGTTCAGGAAGAGCTCGCGAATACTGGCGCCGTGCTCGGTGATGTTGTGCTCCCCGTGCACCATCTCGTCGTCCTGGGTGCGGGCGGAGAGGGTTACATCGGAGCGAGTGGAGGGGAGGATGCTGCCGCGCACGTTCAGGACCCGGCCGGCCTCGTGAATAGCAGTTTCGAAGTTCCCGGTGACGCTGGCCATGGCGACGATGAAGAGGTTCCCGAAGGAGTGCCCCTCGAGCCCATCGCCCGAACGGAAGCGGTGCTGGAAGAGGCGTGACATGAGGGGTTCGGCCTCGGCGAGGGCGGCCAGGCACTGGCGGATGTCGCCGGGAGCGACGACGCCGAAGTCCTGGCGCAGGCGTCCGGACGAGCCGCCGTCATCGGCAACGGTGACGATAGCGGTGAGGTTGCTGGTGTACTCCTTGAGGCCGCGAAGGAGGACGGAGAGCCCGGTGCCGCCACCGATGGCGACGATGCGGGGTCCGCGGCTGAGGACGCGCTTGGTGTAGAGCGACTCGGCCATGCTGCCGTTCTGGGCGCCGGGGCGGACGACGGCGTAGAGGAGCGACTGGTTCAGCTTCCAGAAGGCGATCCCGACGCTCCCGATGGCGACGGACACGAAGATCACGCCGCGGGCCCAGCGGGGGATCATCTGGAGCGTGAGGTAGTGGGCAACACCGGGGAAGTCGTAGGCGAGGTAGGCCTCGCGGAAGAGGTAGGCGGCGCCGAGACTGAGCAGGGTGAGCCCGACGACGAGGAGGAGCAGCCACCGCTTGATGTGCATCCCTGGATAGAGCCAGGTCAAGAGGGAGTGATTGCGCATCCTGCGTGGCATTTCGCTGTGAAAGTCTACCAGCGGCAGCGCGTATCTCGCAGACCGAGGGCGCCCTACTGGTCGAGCTCGCGGGCGAGGAGCTCCTGGGCGACCTGGGGGTTGGCGCGGCCGCGGGTCTCGCGCATGACGCCGCCAAGAAGGCGCTTGATGGCAGCGGTCTTGCCGCCACGGTAGTCGGCGACGGCCTTCTCGTTCTCGGCGATCACCTGGCGAACAACGGCGACCAGCTCGTCGCTCTCCTGGACCTGGGCGAGACCACCTTCCTCGACGATGGCGCGGGCGGCCTTGCCACTCTCAACCATCTCGTCGAACACCTGCTTGGCGACCTGGCCGGTGACGGTGCCGCCTTCGGCGAGCTCGATGAGCTCGGCGAGGGCGGCCGGCTCAAGGGGGAACTGCTCGACCTCGGCATCGCGCTCATTCGCCCAGCGGCCGACCTCGCCGAGCACCCAGTTGGCGGCGAGCTTGGCGGCGCGGGCGGGGTCGAAGGGGAGGGCGGCGGCGAGGGCATCAGCGTAGTCGGAGCGGTCGCGAGCCTCGGACAGGGTGGAGGCCTCGAAGTCGGAGAGGCCGAGCTCGAGGTACCGCTCACGGCGGGCGGCGGGAAGCTCGGGAAGCTCGGCGCGGACACCCTCGACGAAGTCGCGGCCCAGGGCAAGGGGGGGCAGGTCCGGCTCGGGGAAGTAGCGATAGTCGTTGGCTTCTTCCTTGGAGCGCTGGGAGACGGTCGCCTGGCGGTCCTGGTCCCAGCCGCGGGTCTCCTGGGGGATCTCGCCGCCCTCGCGAAGCACTTCCGCCTGCCGCGCCATCTCAAAGACCAGCGCTTCGTACACGGCGCGGAAGCTGTTCATGTTCTTAACCTCGACCTTGGAGCCGAATGCTTCCTGGCCGCGGGGGCGGAGGCTGACATTGGCGTCGCAGCGGAAGTTGCCCTCCTCCATATTGGCGCGGCTGGCGCCGATGGCGCGGAGGATGGCGCGCAGGCTGACGAGGTAGGCGCGGGCCTCCTCGGGGGAGCGGATGTCCGGCTCGCTCACGATCTCCATGAGGGGCGTGCCCGAGCGGTTGATGTCGATGAGGCTGTAACCCTCGCCGGTGATGGGGTCGGTGCGGTGGAGGAGGCGGGCGGTGTCCTCCTCCATATGCACGCGGGTAATGCCGACGCGGGTGCGTTCGCCTTCGACATCGACGTCGAGCCAGCCATCGTGGCAGATAGGGAGGTCGTACTGGCTGACCTGGTAGCCCTTCATGAGGTCGGGGTAGGGATAGTTCTTGCGGTCGAACTTCGAGAAGTCGGAAATCTCACAGTTGAGGGCGAGGCCGGTCTTCACGATGAGGCGGATGGCCTCCTCGTTGATGACGGGCAGGACGCCGGGGAGCCCGAGGCACACGGGGCAGACGTGCGTGTTGGGCTCGGCGCCGGAGTACTCGGCGCTGCAGCCGCAGAACATCTTGCTCTGGGTGATGGGCTGGCAGTGGACCTCGAGGCCGATGACGGCCTCGAACTCGGTGGCGGCGGCGGTCATGGGGGCAGTGTAAAGGGGCGAGTGGCTAGTGACTGGTGGCTGGTGGTTGGTGGGGAACGGGTGGTGCGGATACCGGTGGACGAGCCCTAGCGCAGGGTGAGGTGGGGCTCCCCCTTGCGGACGCGGCCGATGGGGTGGAGGGGTTCGTTGTCGGCGGCGAAGGCGGCTTCGAGGGCCCTTGCCCTGCGGGCGGGGCAGGCGAGGAGGAGGCCGCCGGAGGTCTGCGGGTCGAAGGCGATGGCAGCGAGCTCGGGAGAGACGCGCCGGCCGACCGTGAGGTTGTCGCCAACCCAGTCGCGGTTGCGGCCCTCGCCCCCGGTGTGGGCGTCCATGGCGGCGGACTCGAGCGCGCCGGGGAGCAGGGGCAGGGCGGAGGCATCGATGGTGGCGGCGACGCCGGAGCGCTCGACCATCTCCCAGAGGTGGCCGAGGAGGCCGAAGCCGGTGATGTCGGTGGCGGCGCGCAGGCGGTGGGCGGTGGCAAGGTGGGCGGGGTGGCGGTTGAGGCGCAGCATCGATTCGATGGCGGCATCGAGCCAGGCGGGGTCGCCGCGACCGCTGCCGGTCGAGGAGAGGATGACGCCCGTGCCCAGGGGTTTGGTCAGGTAGAGGCGGTCGCCGGGGCGTAGGGCGGCCTTGCGGAGGAGGCGGGAGGGGTTCACGAGGCCGAGGACGCTGAGGCCGTACTTGGGCTCTTCGTCCCAGACGGTGTGGCCGCCGGCGACGACGCCACCGCCTTCGGCGACCTTGTCGGCGCCACCACGGATGATCCCGGCGGCAACGTCGGGCGGTAGGTCCTCGGGGAAGGCGGCGACGTTGAGGGCGAGCACGACCTCGCCGCCCATGGCGTAGACGTCGGACATGGCGTTGGCGGCGGCGAGGGCGCCGTACTGCCAGGGGTCGTCGACGAGCGGCGCGAAGAAGTCGACCGTGGCGATGACGGCGGTACGCGCATTGATGCGGTAGACGGCGGCGTCGTCGGGCGTCCCGAGCCCGGCGAGGAGGTCGGGATGGACTTCGGGGTCGAACGCGTCGGTCAGCGGCGACAGAACCTGCGCCAGGGCCTCGGGGCCCGCTTTGGACGCTCAGCCGCCGCAGCCGGTCAGATCGGTGAGCCGGATTTCGTGTGCGGTCACGAGGAGATCGTAAGGGACTGAGGCGTAGCGGGATCGGGGCGTGCCAGAATGAGGGCGTGACCCTCGACCCGGACACAATCATGGCGGCGCTGGCCGACCTGTACGGCGAGCCGGTGTCGCGGCCCCACGGCGACGCGGTGGCGGAGCTGGTGCTGACGGTGCTCTCGCAGAACACGTCGGACAAGAACAGCGGCCGCGCGTTCGTACAGCTGATGCGGCGCTATCCGAGCTGGGATGCGATCGCGGAGGCGCCGCTGGACGAGGTGATCGCCACGATCCAGACGGGGGGGCTGGCCCAGCAGAAGGCGCCGCGCATCCAACGCATCCTGGAAGCGGTACGGGAGCGGGCGCCGGACTGGAACCTCGCGTTTCTCGAGGAGGAGCCGCTGGAGGAGGCGCGCGCCTGGCTGCGGGGCCTGCCGGGGGTGGGCCCGAAGACCGCGGCCTGCGTGCTGCTGTTCGCGCTGGGGCGACCAGCGTTGCCGGTCGATACGCACGTCGAGCGCGTGGCGAAACGGCTCGAACTCGTCCCCTCGAAGACGACGGCGGAGCAGGCGCACGAGCGGCTCGAAGCGCTCGTACCGCCTGAGTCGTACTACCGCTTCCACATGCTGCTCATCAAGCACGGGCGGCGGACATGCGCAGCGCGTGCGCCACGGTGCGAGGTCTGCCCGCTGGAGGCGGGTTGCCCGAGCAGCGTCCTGGGGGAGGGCGCGGCCGGCTAGGGGGTTTCGTCGCGAGCGCCGACCTCGGGCTGGCGGGGCTCGGGGTCCGCGGGGGCGGGGGTGCGAAGCCGCTCGATCAGGCCGGACCCGCCGGCGAGGGTGGGGCGGCGGAGGCCGCCCCGAT